>NZ_JAMYQT010000010.1:0-208465 GCF_040320985.1 Mesorhizobium sp. M0571 | reverse complement strand
ACGCGTTCAAGGGGCTGTCCTTCATTCATCCGGAGCGCTTCCAGGAAGACGGCTGGTCGCCTCCGGGCTTCACCGCCTTTGTCTCGTCGATCATCGAATCCGGTGTCGATCCGAGCCGCATGGACGGCATAAGGTCACAGCTGAAGTCGATCGGCCTCGAGCCTTATGATTGCCTCAACCCCGGCCTGATGGACTATATCGCCACCTGGACGGCCAAGAGATCCGGCGCGTTGCCGGCTTAGCGACTGATCAGACACTATCCTTTGGGGCCGGACGAAATCGCCCGGGCCCCTTGCATTGGAACGAACGCAGGCGAGCGCGTAGACGGACCACGCTTCGTAAGTCATTGCCGACGTGTTGTCAGCCTCCCGGGGGCGTTGGGCTCAACGGGAATACGCTGACGGTTGCCCTTTTGAGCATGGCGCTGGTGATTAGGGCGCCTGTGGCGAAAGCCGCCAGCGGGAACCAGTAGTCGCCGTAACGGCGATAGCCGCGATGGTAGTCACGAGAGCCGCGATGGCCATTCCAGTAGGTGCCATCACTGCGCGAAAAATTGCGATTGCGGTTGACGCTCCGGTGTTTCAGCCACGGCTTGTGGTCGACCGCCTGCACATCGGAAGCGGAAGATAGGGCTAAGCTGGCATACTGAAGGACGATCGCAGGATTTTCGCCTCAAGTGAGCCCGTGCCGGACAAGATGGCGAACGACCGGGGAAAACATCTGCTGGCCGATATAAGATCCGGTGTTCGCATTCTCGAAAATCGTTTCGGCGATCGCATCGTCAACTATGGGAATACCTGCCTGGCGCGCTTGAGCCATTATATCGTCGGCCGCGCGGCCCTGACCCTTGCCGACAACCGTCGGCACAGGCGTTTCGCCCTTGACGTAGCGCAACGCCACGGCGCAGTCGCCGGACACGAAGACGATGACCGCATTTTTCACACCCAGCTTTGCAGGTTGGATCACTGCTTCGCGCCGCTGTCGCTGTTGTTCACGTCGGATCAATGGATCACCTTCGAGATCTTTGTGTTCGCGCTTGTATTCGGTTGTCGTCATGCGCATGTCGCGAAGGAACAGCCAGCGCTGAACAGGAACATCGATCAAGCCGATGACCACAAAGGCCAGGGCGGCGGCAATTCCGAGGGGTGTTAGCACCGCCTTGATGATCGGCTCCAGGCATGTCTGACCACAGCCTGGCGCATCGAAGAGCGGCTGTAGCCAGGCGATCAGGATGAATACGAAAAGGCTTGCCAGCAACACCACCTTGACGAGGCCCTTGGCGAACTCGATGACGTTGCGGAGCGAGAGGATCTTCTGAAGGCCTTTGGCCGGGTTTATGTGATCGAATTGCGGCTTGAGCGGCTCGAACGAGAAGACCGGCCCGAACGTGCCCAGCATGCCGAAGGCTACGGTGAGAACCACAACGATTCCGACTAGCGGGAATATGGCAAGCATCAGCAACGAGAACGAGTGGCGGATGGCCCGCAGGCTGACCTCCTCGAAGGAGCCGCCGGGCACCGTCACCGTCTGCACGAGTTCCGAAAGATGCTTGAAGAGCAGCGGCCAGGAAAAATAGAGATACGCGAGCGCTGCGAAAAGAGTGGAGCCGGAGACCAGATCGCGGCTTTGCGAAACCTGGCCCTTGCGGCGGGCGTCACGAAGCTTCTTGTCGGACGCCGGTAATTTCTTTTCCTCAGCTTCTTCGGCCATGTTGCAATCTTACCGCACTATCGTGGTTCCAGTCGGCCGATGCGCTGTGTAAGGTGGGGCGGGCTTGAATACGGAGAGGTGGATTTGCGGTTGCATGTCGTATTCTTGCCAGTCGTCATCACACTGGCGCTGAGCGGTTGCCAGACGACCAAAACCGGCTCCGTGCAGGCCAAGGCGCCGGGCCCATCGTCCCAATCCGAGCGCCTGATCAAGCTTGCCGACGATATTGATGCGCGTGGAGAAAGTGATACCGCCATCGCGCTCTACCAGCGCGCCGCAGCAATGCCGGACGCCAAGGCGAGCGCGTTCGTCAAGACGGGCGACGCTTACATGCGGGCGGGCTACCCCGCCGACGCCGCCAAAGCCTATCAGGCCGCGCTCGCCAAAGCTCCCAATGACGGGGGAGCAATGCTCGGGCTTGGCGCGGCGATGATAGAGGCAGGCGATATCGATGCAGGCATGCGCGCGCTTGCTCAGGCAGCGCCGCTGGTCAACACCAGCAGCGCCTACAATCGGTTGGGCGTCGCGCAGACATTCGCCGGCCAGACAGGGCAGGCGCAGGCGACTTTCGCCCAGGCGTTGAAACGTGCGCCGGGCGATCTTGACGTCGAGACCAACATGGCATTGGCGGCAGCCCTCGAAGACAATTCCGCCGCGGCGCTGCCGCTGGTGCAGAAGATTGCCGCCGCCCCCAACGCGCAATTGCACCACAAGCGCAATATCGTGGTGGTGTACGGGCTTCTTGGCCAGGCCGATCAGGTCAAGGCCTCGCCGCCAATCGGCCTGACGACCAAGGAGGTGGCCACCCTGCTTGCCCGCGCAAGAACCATCCGGCTGAAGGGCAGCACTCAGGCCAAAGCGAAAGCGCTCGGTTCCATCCTCGGCTAGCGCATCGGACCGGAAGGCCTGAAGCGGCTTTCCGCCAGGCGTGACGCGTAGAGTGGTGCTACGCGGGCGAATACCGCGCCGGCTCACTCGACTGGGAGCGTCGTTTGCGGCGCCGACGGCGCGCTGTTGGCGCCGCCTATCGGAGCCTCCTCGCCATCGAGGTAGCGACGGGCCGCGCGCGCAGTCGGTGCGGCGGCCGCCGGGCCCATGCGGCGGCCCTCCACGAGGTCACGCTGGCTTTCGGACATACGTTGAAGATTGAAGGCATTGGCGCAGCCGGGCGGCAGATGGGAGCCGACGCCGGAGACGATCGTCAGGTTCGTCTTGGCAGCAGAGTTGTCATCGTCGGCTGGCTCGGCCAGACAGGCATCGGGAGCAAGGACTGAGCCGCCGACAGCTTTCTCGGAGCCGCCTCTATCTGTCGAAAGATAGCTGTAGCCGGGCGAATAATCCTGCCGCTGTTGCGGGCCGTTCACGCAGCCGGCCAGAACCAGCGCTGGAATAACGCAGCAGAATGCGATGGGCGATGTCATATCCGGTCCTCGCTACTTGATGATCAGACCGGTCGCCGACGCGTCATTGGCGTGCTTGCGGCTGCGGTGCTTGGCTGCCGGACGATCAAGCGGCGTGGCGAGGCTGTCGCGCACCGGTTCCACCAGATAGGGCGTGATCAAAATAACCAGTTCGGTCTCTTCGTGCTGGAAACGCTGCGATTGAAAAAGCGGGCCAAGCACGGGTACATCGCCGAGCACCGGAAACTTCTCCAGATTGCGCGAGGTCCGCTGCTGGAAAAGGCCCGCGATCGCAAATGTCTGACCGCTCGCCACTTCGACCGTGGTGTCGGCCTTGCGCACGACGAAACTCGGCATGGCGAAGCCGTTGGCGCTTACGGATCCGGTTTCCGACAAGGAACTGACTTCCGGCTGGACATGGAGCGCGATGCGGTTGCGCCCGATCAGCGTCGGGGTGAAGCCGAGGGACACGCCGAAGGGCTTGTATTGGACGGTGACGACATCGGTTCCTTGCGGGATCGGAACCGGAATTTCGCCACCGGCGAGAAAGCTTGCCGTTTGACCGGTCATGGCCGTCAGGTTCGGTTCGGCCAATATCTTGACGATGCCGTTGCGTTGCAGGGCTTCGATCAGAATGTCGAAGTTGAGGCCATGCGCCTGGTCCATGTTCAAACCGAAATTCCCGTTGCCCGAGGGCACGCCATTGTCCTGGAACATGTTGAATTCGAAGCCGCCGCTCCTGTAGCCGACAGACCAGTCGACGCCGTAGGACTGCAACTCCGTGCGCGAGACTTCGGCGAAGCGAACGCGGATGTTGACTTGTTGTGAGCCCTGCACGGTCATGTTGTTCAGCGGCGGCTGTTCCGGCGGCGAGAAGGTCCGGGCGACATTGTCCAGATCCGTTGCCTCATCGACGCCTCGCGCCTCGCCTGTGGCAACGATGCGGGTTCCAAAAATGTGGAGATTTGTCGCCGAGCTCGGCTGCATTGCTTGCTTGGCTTCAGTAGCAGGCGTGACATCGGGGGTGACGCGAAACTGGGCCGTTGCCTCGATCCGCTCATCGGCCGTGACCGCAATGAGGTTGGTCAGGCCGGGTTTGAGGCCGAACACATAGACCATGCTCGGCGACACGACCTGAAGGTCCGCGATCGTGGTATCGGCGATCAGCACGGATTCGACCGGGTCATTGAACCGCAATAGGCGTCCTTGCCCGACCGGCAAGCCGATCGTTGGTTTGCTCGGCAAGGGCGATATGTTCTGTGCCGTCGCGTCGGCCCCTGCGAGCAGCAACGCCAGCAGGACGCCAATCGTCGCGATAGCGAGCCGGCCTAAATCTGCCCGCCTGGCGAAAGCGGCTGATCCAACGCCTGCCGCGGTACTGTGGAATGTCATGCCGTTCCTCTCCTGAATCCCCGATGTCCCCATCCATCCGGCTGGCGTCAGGAGGGTGCCTCCTGCACGGCTTTCGCCTGAGCCGACGGGAGCGGCGGGGAGACGATGCGCGCGCTGGCTTTGCCGGAGCGGCCGGCGATCGTGGCCAGCGGCTGGACATTGAATTCCTGTGCCAGCTCCTGGAAGGACAGAACCGGAAGCTCGATGGCATTGTGTGTGAGCAGGCTGCGCATGTGACGGCGCACATCCATCGCGGCGAGGACGACCGGCGAGACGTCGGGGGCGTTCTGCGACATAGCTCGCTCGATTTCGGTGACCAAAGCCTGCGCATCATCGTCCGAAAGGTTCAGGAAGGTGCCGGTCGATGTGCTTTGCACTGCGTTTCGCAGGATATCCTCGGCCGACCGCTGCAGCACATAGGCTGCGATGATGTTGTTGCGGCCGGCACAGCGGAAGCTGATCTGGCGCTTCAAGGATGTGCGGACATATTCCGTCAGCAAGACGACGTCCTGTTCGCGTTGGCCCCATTCGATCAGGGCCTCGAGGATAAGGCGCAGATTGCGGATCGGCACGTTTTCGCCGACGAGCCGGCGAAGCACTTCCGCGATCTTCTGGAGCGGCACGATCTCCTGCGCCTGCCTGACCAGATCGGCATAGTCCGGTTCCATGTCCGAGAGCAGCCTGCGTGTCTCCTGAATCCCGACGAAATGGCCGGCATACAGACGAAGTGCATTGCCGGTCCATTTGGCCGCTGTTTGCACCGGCGTTGAGAAGACGAAGCCGGCCTCCTTCAATGCCGACAGGTGGCTGTCATCGGCCCACACGAATTTGCGCTGGCCGGTAATCGGAGGACCTTTTTCGTAGGGTATTTCGAGCAGATCGAGATGCGTCGTGTCCGCTTCGACAAGAACACGGTTGGCAGGAATTTCGGCATCCAGGATGGGCGCACCTTCCAGATCGACGCGGACGCTTCGTGGCGAAAGCATCTCGTCGACCTGCATGCCGATGGCCGGAACGTCGACACCGAGATCACCGAAGAGGTCGCGGCGCACGCCGTCGGCGAGCGCGGCAAATTCAAGCTCCGGGACCAAGCGTCCGAGCTCGGTTCCGAAGCGCACGACGACGCGGTAGGACGGAGACAGTGTTGCGGTGGAGATTGCCGAAAGCGACGCGGAATTCCCCCGCTGTGCAGGCGCGGCGGTATGGCCGATGTCTTGAGGCTCGGACTCCTGGACGGTGCGGCGATTGATTGCATAGGCGCCGGCTCCGCAGCAGGCACCAAGGACCAGGAAGGCGATGGAGGGGAAGCCTGGCACCATGGCAAGGCCGACCATGATCACCGCGGCGAGCGCGAGCGCGCGGGAGTCGCGCAGCAGTTGGCTGGTTATTTGCCGGCCAAGATCGCCCGATCCGTCCGCGCTGCCGACGCGCGTCACCATTGTGCCGGCGGCCACAGCGACGAGCAGTGCAGGTATCTGCGCCACCAGGCCGTCGCCCACGGTGAGCAGCGTGTAGGTCGCAGCCGCGTCGCCGATCGACATATCGTGCTGCAGCGTACCGACTGCGAAACCACCGATCAGGTTGACCAGAATGATCACAATGCCTGCGATCACGTCCCCCTTGACGAATTTCATGGCGCCATCCATTGCGCCAAACAGCTGGCTCTCGCGCTCCAGCTGCTGGCGCAGGTGGCGTGCCTCCGCCTGATCGATGTCGCCGTTGCGCAACTCGGCATCGATGCTCATCTGCTTGCCGGGCAGCGCATCGAGCGTGAAGCGCGCGGCCACCTCGGCGACGCGTTCCGCACCCCGCGCAACAACGATGAACTGCGCAACAGTGATGATCAGGAAGATGACGAGGCCGACCGCAATGCTGCCACCGACGACGAAGGTGCCGAAGGCGGTAATGATCTCGCCTGCGTCGGCCTGGAGCAGGATGAGTCGCGTGGTCGTGATCGTGATCGCCAGCCGGAACAAAGTGGCGATGAGGATGACCGACGGCAGTGACGAAAACTGGAGTGGATGAGAAACGTAGAACGAGGCCAGCAGGATAAGCACGCTGATGGCGATGTTTGCGGTGATGAGAATGTCGACGAGAAATGTCGGCAAGGGAATGAGCATCATCACCACCGCGACGAGCATCAGGATGGCAATGACCAGATCGCTGCGGCGTGACAGCCTGGCAAGGAATTGCATCAGTCGTTCCGAGACGGTCATCCGACGCCTCGTTGCGACAGGAAGCTAAGCAAGGCACTGCGCGCCTCCGTCTTGCGCCCGGCCACGAGCAAGGCGCGGCTCTTCAGCAATGTAAGCACCGGGTGATCCATTCCTTCCAAGGTCTCCAGCCTGGCAATCGTGGCAAGCGCCTTTTCCGCCTCGCCATCGAGTATGAGAAGGTGCGCCAACGTTCTGAGGACGCCGGCATTTGCCGGCGAGAGCTGTGCAGCAATAAGCAGGTAGGCCGCGCCCCGCTTTGCCTGCCCGTGACACCCGTAGAGATAGCCCAGGACATGCAAAAGATGCACGGTGTCACGCGGCTCGGTCAGAGTTCTATCCTTCCTGCATGCGACCAAGCAGATCGCGATGACGCTCGATTTCCTCCTCCATCAGCGTTCTGGCGAGCGTCTTGAGTTGCTCCCCGCCCTCCAGGCCTGGGACCAGGTGCGTTACAAGATGCTGGAGAATAGGCATGGAGCGACGCAGGATGGCTGGTTCGGGAATATTGGGCATGACGAAATTGGCGAGTATCTCGTCGAGCGACTCGCCGGCCGCACCTTGAGAAGCCTGGAATTCCGCCGTTTCCGGCCTTTCTGCACCGGCGGCTGATTTCGTCCCCTGAGCACGGTTTGCTGCTTTGTCGACCCCATTCATCCGTCGCCGGCTGATGGCCTGGCCCCGCACACCTTCCGCCTGCCGCCCCTCGCGGCCCGACGTGTCAACCCGTGCCGTGTCGAATCGTGCCGCTTCAAGCCGCCGGTTCACGGATATTTCAGCGCGACCGTGGCGCCGCCCTTGGTCAGGAGAAGTTCGGTTTCGCCGATGTGTTTGACGGCCCAGCCGTCGTCGGTGAACGCACCTTCGTGATAGCGCGCCCCATCGGCTGCGATGACGTAGGGCCGCTCGCCATACCAGATCGCCTGCAGCCTCAGGCGCGGGGCCTGCTGCGCATTGCCAACCATGACGTTTGAGATGAGGGGAAGGTGAGCGCCGAACGACTGATCGAACCAGGATTGCGTTTGTGCCCAGACATCACTCTTGTCATTCGGGATCATACCCGAGACCACGAGGCGTCCCTCTGATTGCAGAACCGTTAATGTGCTTATGCCGGATCGCTCGAGGCGCAGCTTGAGCTGGCTTTCCGCTTCGGCGGCAGTGTGGATTTGCGCTGGCGATGAATCGTCCAGGATTTTTTCCCCTGCCTGGCCGGCGAAAGCCACTCTGACTGGTTGCCCGTCTTGAGAGGACGCCTTTGCGCCAATCTCTTGCTTGGCGAAAGAGAACCCGTTCGCGGCGACGGAAATTGCGAGAACCGCACAGAGAACGCTGCTCGCGACCAGCAGCGGGCGATTGGCAAAGGGCCATCGATTGGGTACGCGTTGCAGGCTGACCAGCTTGATGCGCGCCTCGCCAACACTTATGGTGAGCGGCAGCCTGCAGCGGCTGCCATGTCCCTCATGGATGGTCTCGCCCGTGGCCAACGTGACATCGCCGCCGACGGCTTCGATTTCAACTTGGCTGCCCTTGCGCCGCAGCCTTGCGTGAATCGGTGCGATGCCGGCATCGCGCAGGACAATGTCCGACTCAGTGCTGGAGCCGATCGTATATTGTGGCTCGACCAGACTGACTTCGGCGCCGGCGTGAAATCCGTGGGTCACGCTCAGCGCAATGGAATGTCCGCTGTCCGGGGAGGGGGCGATGATCGATCGGAGTCGGCGCGCCGGCGCTGCTGGTTCCAGATGTTTGGTGATAGGACGAGCGGTCATGCCACTTCATCTCCCGCCGATGACCATTTCAAATGCAGCCTGATGACGGCGCTGAAAAAATTGCGCCGTGCAAAGTACGCCGCCGGGTGCTTGCGGCGGCGCATGGTTCGGGAATCCGCCGCCTTAGGCCTTTTCAGCCGACTGGCCGAGCGTCCTGGCGGTGCTCATCAGCATGTCATGCTGGGATTTCGCGATCTCTTTCGTGATCTCCAGGCCAAACATGCGCTCCTGGTGCTTGATCATCTTGTCCAGGTTCTGTTCCGGCGACCCTGCAGAGCCGGAGGTAATGGGAGGGGTAGCAGCCATCATTGTCTCCTTGAGGGACTATCCAAGTTGCAAACTCCGGACTCACATCGCTGCAGTCCGGAGGGTTGCGAAGGCAGCTTAAGGCAGCATGGCCGAAAATGAAAGTCCAGTTGGAATATTTGAGACACTTCGGTTCCAAGTGTTGCGTCGCCTGCGTTCAAGGAGTACCTTGGCAGGTGGGTGAATGGGGTATTTCAGAATGGAAAAAGGTCCTTTGGCCGAGCTTTTGGTCGAACGGTTCGAGACTATGCCACCGCAGTTGCGGGTCGCCGCACGTTTCGTGCTGGATCATCCCAAGGATGTCGCACTGATGTCGATGCGCGAGCAGGCGCACCAGGCCGGCGTTTCGCACAGCACGATGATGCGGCTGGCGCGATGGATTGGCCTTGAAGGCTACGAAGATATGCGCAGCCTTTATGCGCGCGCGCTGCGCGAGACCATCGCGGGCGAGCCGGCGCGACAGGGTATCGGACAGCATGGCGATCCGGGATATTCGACTGCCGGCGTCGTTGCCGACACGCTCGCCGCCCAGATCTCAAGCCTTGGCGAATACGGCAACGCCATGCAGTTCATTGCGGCAGCCGGTCTGCTCGCCCGGTCACGCGATCTGTTCGCTGTCGGCTCGCGCGCCGCCTATCCGGTCGCGAGCCACTTCGTTCACATCATGTCGTTGCTGGCTGGCACCGACTGCAAGGTGACGCTTGTCGGCGAGATGGCCGGACCGGGCCTGGATGCCCTCCAGCACGCGGGACGTGGCGCGGTGCTTCTTGCGGTGGGCATATCGCCCTACGAGCGCACGACGATCGACGTTGCGCGCCAGTCGGCTCGGCAGGGCATCGGCGTGGTGGCGATCACCGACAGCAGCGTGTCGCCGCTGACACAGATCGCGCGGGAAACAATTATCGTTACGTCAAATTCGCAGTCCTTCTTCCGAAGCATGGCGCCGGCGTTCGCCGCCGTCGAGATTCTGGCGGCACTGGCGGCAGCGCAGTCTGAAACGAACGCCGCAGAACGGGTAAAACAGTCGGAAGAGCAGCTTGCTGCTTTCGGCATTTATTGGAAGCCCCCTCGATAACATCCGAAAGGTTGCGATCGGGCGGGCGTGACGGCAGCCAGGCTGCTGGCAACGTTAATTTCCGGAGGTCGTCCTCATGGTTCGCCCGATAACGCCCACCAAGCCGCCGGTCCAGCCGCAAAAGGTCAATGCCAAGGCAAACGCCGCGCAGATAGCGCGGCTGGAGGCCCAGGCTGCCAAGCTGCGGGAGCAGATCAGGCTTGCCAACAGGATGGGCGAGCGTGATTGGGCGGCACAGGTCCGCCAGGAACTGGCCCATGTGAGCACGCAACTGGATTCGCTTCAGTCGCCGCCGGTTGCGGCTTCGGCAGCGCCGAGGGTCAACGTCGTCAACGCCAGCAACGGCACATCCGTCAATGGCAGGACGGTGACGCCGGCTCTCTACACGCAGACCAATCTCGCGGCACTGGCGGCGACACCGGTGAAACTGGATGGCAGCACGCCCGAAGACAACGCCGCCGAAGCGACGGCTGCGCGCAATATTGTCAGCGACGTTACCGGCGGCAAAAGCATCGACCAGATTGCATCTGCCCGGGGCATGACGCGCGAACAGGTTATCGCCGCGCTCAGGTCCGGCGGGATGACCGTTTCGACCGCTGACCCGAGCGGCAATGGCGACGTGCTGACGACGAAAATCACGGATGCCAGCGGCCGCACCGTCACGCAATATTACGACTACCAGCACGACAGCTATTACACGAGCGTGGAGCAACCGAACGGCACGGCAACCACCACGCCGATCCGGGATGGGCTCGGGCGCAAGGAAACCAGCAGCTATAATCCCGATACCGGTGCCATCACGACGCGTTATGAAGACGATCTGGGCACTGGAACCGTCACCGAGCGGACCACCTTGCCGAACGGCGCTTCGGTGGAAACCGTTACACCCGGGAACGGGCCGGCCTTGCCGGTCACCACCGTCAACGGTCCAGATGGTCGCAAGACCGTCCTCGCCGCATCTCAGGATCCGGGCGGGGCAACCACCCGGGGCATCAAGGATGATCTCGCGGACGGCAAGAGCATCGAGCAAATCGCGCAGGAAAGGGGTCTGACCAACGAGCAGGTGATCGCCGAGCTGCAGGCCGCCGGCTATCAGGTCACGACGCGCGAACCGACGAGCGACAATGGTGACGTGCAGTCGGTTGAAGTCGTCGATCCGCACACCGGCGACGAGACCGTCTACTATCACGACTACCAGCATGATGAGCGCACCGTCGTGACGACGTCTGACGGCAAGGAAACGACGGTGTCGGAGGACGGGAACGGCAGGACGCGCAACAGTGTTCGCAACACCGAAACGGGCGAGACCACAACCACAATGGTCGATCCGAAGGCCGGAACTGAAACCACGATCGTCACCGACAAGGACGGTCGGGTGACGACAACGACCACCGAGGAGATCAATGGCGGCGAGCCCGTCGAGTACGAGGTCAAGCCAGGCGACAATCTGACCCTGATTGCGCAGCAATATGGCGTGTCGCTCGACGATCTGAGGAGAACGAACCCCGAGCTCTTCAATTCGCCTCGTGACCCCGAAATCATTCACCCGGGCGAAAAGGTTACCATCGAAAACGGTACCCGCACGACCGTGGAAGTCACCTTCAACGGTTATACGCTGACCAGGAGCCCTGATGGCAGCATGACGCTGCACAACAACACCACCGGGACCGACCTGAAGATCGAAGCAGGAAGTACGCAGGAGGCGTTGGCCAGGACGCTGTTGGCGGTGAACCCCAACAGCAGTGATGCCACGGAGGCAAAAGAGGGCGAGGTCGTAAAGACCTTCATCGAAGGGCTGCTGGCGGGCGAAGCCTTGCCCAGTCTCATCGACGCGGCAGAAGAAGCCGGACAAAATAAACAGGACCTGATCGAAAGATATGGTCTAGGTACCGTCGCCACGCCCAAGCTGGACGGCGAGAACAGGGTTGTCGATCCATTCGGCGATCCGCCGCAGGGTAATGCACCCTCCGGCGGAAAGTGGACGCCGATGAAGATCGATGGCGTCTGGACCTGGATCGATCCCGAGGTGGCCCGGGCCATCATTGCTGAGAACATCGCGCTGTCCCAAATTACAGAGACGCGAGCTCTGGCCGGTCAGCGGCAGGAACAGTTCAACGTCTATATGCTCGACCCCGCCTACAAGGATGCTGTTGATGGGGCGCAGACAGTTATAAACGAGGCGTTGGCACCCCATGGTCTGCAATGGACCCCGCAGAAACCGGAAGGCACGCTTGCCGATGCGCAGGAGCGGCTTACCAAGGCCAACACCTTGCTGCAGAACGCGCAGGATGCCCATGGCGAATATGAGACTGCCGGGCGCATTCTCGCCGATGCCATCACCCAGGACAGCGAACTTGCGCCGCTGATTGATCCCAATGCAGACGTTGCATCCGCACAAGGGCAGCCAGGTCCCAATCGGCAAACGCAGTACGCGCAAGGCCTCGCGGATCATGCGGCTGTCGATCAGCTGTTCTCCGAAATCGGCCTGCATCTGAGCAAGGGCGACAAGCTCACCATCGACTTCCTGGTAGGGGAAGCCGAACTCGACGGCATTCCGACCGACTCGAAGGAATATCAGGACCTCAAGGCGCTGCAGACGACAGCAGGCAATCAGCTCGAATTGGCGGAAGCCTATCAAAACTACTTCAACGCCCATGCCGACGCCACGCAAGTGGGTGCGCAGCAGACGGACCTCGAGCAGAGACTGCTCGCCGAATATAATAGCGAGCACCAGTTTCTGTTCGAACAGGGAAAGAAACATCAAAGGGTCAGTGGCGATTATCTGGGTCTCTTCCAATCGCAAAAACTTGAGGTCCGCGACGGCCAGCTGTGGGTGGTCAACCAGTTCGAAGAGGGCACGACCGAGCAGCAGCTCACCTACAATCTGAGCGAAACGAACGTCAGGGATGAGTACCGTGATCGGCAACTCAACAAGGACTGGCAGCAGCTTTTGGGCGGCAGCAGTTCCACCGGGCCGGTGTGCACGGCAAATGGCCTGGAAGCAGTGAGGGCCAGCGAGGCGCAGGCGGCGCAGAAGCTCAATGATGTCCTGGATCGGCAGCTCGGCAACAGCATTGAAGACCTGAACTCCGAGCTATCGACGCTGCAGACCAACTTCAACAATGCGTTGACGGAGCACGGGCCAGGAACAGTCGATGCTCCTGAAGGCACGCTGCCCAATGGCGTGCAGCCTGTCGAGATCAACGTCGGCGGACAGACAATCAAGGTGGCGCCGGAGGTTGCGCAGACATACTACGAGATAGGGATCGATGCGTTGACCCAGAGCGGGAAGGCAGTCTGGATCGACCTGGACACAAAAGATGACGATGCCAGTGGACGCTGGGTTGATCCCGAACTAGCGGTCGCCAAACTCAAGCTGGACGCGACAACGCTTCAGATAGCGCAGGCCGAGGAACTGCGCGGCCTGGTGCAAGGCTTCAGCGACTATCATGAGCTTCGGTCCAGCGATCCCTCGTTGCTGGTTGACCGCAACAGCACGGTGGATAAGGCCTATCTAGACGAGCATGAGCAGCAGACGCTTGACGGCATCTATCAGCCGAAGTTCCAGCTACTGCTCGACAGCGGCTACGACAACGAGTTCCGTGAACAGCGCGGTACGGCCCTTGAGGAGACGGTCGCCAGAACGCTCGGCATAGATCGTTCGACCGAGGAAGGTCGCGAGGCGATCGAGAATGTGACGGAAGAGATCCGCGATATCGGCGGCGACAATCCTTACGTGCGCAGCGTGCCGATTTTCTATGTTGACGACGAGGTCGGGACACAGCAGGTCGCGCTGTTTGCTGTGCGTGACGGAGACGGCAACACTCGCTATGTCGACGTGACCGGCAAAAAGTTCGACGACCTCGGAGATTTCCAGGACAACAACAACCAGTTCGGCGAAGATGGCAAGCTCGTCGTCCCCAAGGGTCTGGAGATGAAGGCCGGCGATGACGGCAGGATCGAACTGGAAGTCGTCAAGTCGCGCAATGTTTCTGCTTGGGACAAGGTCGTCGATCCGCTGGTTGGCATCGGGACGGGTATAGCCACCATTCTGTCGTTCACGCCGGCCGCGCCGATTGCAGCACCCTTGGCCTATACGGGCGCGGCCTATCTTGGCACCCGGGCGGTCATAAACCAGGTCAACCATCTGGAACATGGCGGCGAGTGGGACGATACCGAGTCGCTGATGAATGTCGCCAGCGTGGCAACCACGGTTCTGCCGATGGCTTCCAGCGGTCTGCGCACCATTGGATTAGCGGGAAGGGAAATGACGGCCGCCGGATTGGCGGGAAAGGAAATGACGGCCCTGCAGGCCTTCCGTGGCAGCATAGGCGCAACACGGTCCAGCTCGCCCCTGGCGCTCGAAACCCGAACCTACATGCAATCCACCGCTGGTTTGAACAAGGCGGCCTGGGGAGCGGATATCGGCTCCGTGATTGTCGGTGCACCTTTGCTGGCGACATCGGCCTACGATCTCGCCGTCAACGGAGACCAGATGAACGGTCTTCAGCTTGCCAACGCGCTTACGGGCCTTGGCACCGGTATTGCCGGCACGGGCCTCGGCATTCACGGTCTGCGGACACTGCGACCTGGAACGGGCACGCAGGCAAGCGCCAATGGTCCCGGCGCCAACCAGCCACCGAGCAGCGGCGGACCGCACCAGCCGCCGCCATGGTCCGCCGGCAAAGGACCACGGCAGCCGCCTCCGGCGCTGGAACCCGGCCCCTCCGGACGTCCGATGAATGTCTATGAAATTGGCGCCGACGGTGTCTACAGGCCGACCGGGGAGCAGGTATTTCAAGATCCTAACCATCCTGTGATACCCGGAGAAGTGATCAAGACCAGCGATGCCAGCGGTGACGGTCCGACGATGCTGCCGGGCCGCGATCCGCATGAATCGACCGGGCGCAATTCAGGGCATCCCGCTGATAGCGATCCCATCATTGTGCCGAACAAGCCGGCAGGAAAAGACGACTCGATGCGCCTCGTCTGGGATCCGGAGACGCGCAGCTTCACCGGCATGCCGGAACCCGACACAAGCGGGTACATCTACACCAGTGGCAAGGATGCCAAGACTCCCTCAGCCTATCTTGACGGGCTGAGCGTCGAGCAGCTTGTAGCGCGATACGAGGCAGAAAAGAGCTATTATTCGAACCGCGAGTTGGCCGAGCGCTACGGCCCGGATGGCGTTCAGATACCGCGCACGCCGCTCCGCGACATACTGCCCGACTTCCGCATCGGCGTCACATTCCGGACGCGCTTGAATACGGGCCAGGCCTTCGACATCGGCTCGCCGACGGTGGCGGCCGTCGGCTTCGGTGTTGGGACCAAGACCGATTTCGGCATGATCGGGTGGTCGATCGTCGACAGCATCAGCCAGCGCAGCCTGACACCATTCACGGATGCGCTCGGCACTCAAGGCGTCGTATCCTACCGGGCACGGGAATACAGGAACATCACCGGCCTTCAGGCCGGCGTCTGGCCGGTGTCAAATCAGACGGCTTTCCCGGTTCGCAGCAGCGATCTTTCGGTGGCGGCAACCAGGGCGATATTCAGCGATGCGACTGGCTACAACGCCAAGCCGCTGGATGCTGCCATCGTCGGTATGACGCCAGACGGCGAAGGCACCGTGATCGAGATGACCTATACGCCTTCGCTCAAGGGCGAGGAGGTCACGCTCGCCCCCGGCCAGCACGATTTCTTTGGCGTGCCCGTGGAAAACAGCGCTGGTCACGTCAAGCTGGAAGGCGCGCTTCCCTTCGACCGTGTCATGACCGAAACAAAGGTCGGACTGCGGCTGCCAATCGTGGCCAATCATGTCGGGGCGGTCGACCAGATGCCGCGCGTCGGCTTCGAGAAGCGCCCGGAAGTGCCCGTCAAGGACACGCTCCAGCCGGGTGACATCGTGTCGAAGCAGACCTACGACCAGATCCAGTCCGCTCTCGGCTCGACAAGCCTGAAGATCCAGTTCGCGGTCAAGGATCCGGCGAAGGCGTCCGAACTCATCGCAGCGATCGGACAAGGTGATGGCATCCGGTCGATCCATGACCTCGTCAAGTCTGGTCAGATCGATCCGTCGAACACAGTTTCGTTTGTTGATGAACCGACGCTAAGCGGATTACGGCTTTCAGCGGTACCCGGCAAGGCGCCCACGGCAGACATCGTTTTGCTGACCGGTGAGAGGGTACGCGTCGTCAATCCCGAGGCGATGCTGGTCGACATCATCTTCAACGACCGCAACAGGCTTCCCGGTGTGCTGGGCTTCAATCCCGACCGGACGGTAACTTCCGCGGCCTACAAGGTGAAATCGACGGTACAGTCGTGGCTGCCGGCGCGCTTCAGTCCCGACGGGACGCCGCAGCCCCGTTATATGCCGAGCGCCGGCAACATCTATCAGAACCTGTATGGCGCTCATGGCACTCCGGCGACACGTTACACACTTTCGATGTCGACACCTCCTCTGCCAGCAGGGGCGGCGGCTTTCAGTGCTGAAGTGAGAATCCAGTACAAGTCCAAGGCTGCCAAGGTCGCTCCTTCAATCGCCAAGGATGAAACAGCGACGCTGACCTTCGATCGAGCCGATGGACAGAATGAAACGCTGACGGTCCCGGCCTGGCTTGCTCATGCCTTAGAAACCTCGCGTGACGGCGCGGCGACAGCCATTCCGAAGGGTGGCAAGGCCTCCCTGGAGCAGGTCCTCGGCGAACTGGAAAAGAAGGCGAGACCCGACCAGCGCGCGGCGATAGAGAAATTCCGGACGGAATTCGGCCCGTCGATCGTCGATGGCGGCTTCGTGCGCCAGAACGTTGCCGACGGCGTGCTGACGTTCCTCTCCTCGCAGGTGGGCAGCCGCCGAAGCGGACCGATCCAGATAAGGGACGAGAACGGGCAGTCCGTGACGGCAACCCGTTACGGACCGCTGCCAAAGAGCCCGGAGAATGTCTATGTGCCGCCGGCGGATGCTCCGACAGCGCGCGGCGACGAACTGGAGTTGATGCACAAGTCACATATCCTGTTCCGGGATCCGGAAACCGGAGAGCCCTATGTTCTACCCTGGATACGTGGTGCTTCTGACGACCATGTGCCGGGGAGTCTTGGGTATCCCGAGGAGGGCAATCAGCCTGTCGAAGGCGCGGGCGATCCTACAAGACCCTTGCGCGGCAATGTCGGCCCGTTTGTGTTCCGGGCCGATACCCGCTCGCCAACCGAGATCAGGGACGCGGGAGGTTTCTCGCCACCTCCCCCGACAGGAATCTGGGTGGACAATCCGCAAGGCATCGCCCTGAGCAGCTATGTAATGGGCAATACCCATGGCCGTTTCGTTGGCACGAGCCAGTCGATCCCGGGAGCCAAGGCTTTCGTTTCGCAAGAGTCACGAGCCGCGCGGCAGCAAGGTTACACCTATCTCTACACGCTGAATCCGAGCAGACCGCGCCTCCACGTCCCGACCGAATTCGAGGCAATGGGCCGACCCGTCAGCGACAGGATGGCCCGCGTCGACGAGACCGCAGTCGACGGCAGCATACCATGGAGCGAGGTCTATGGCTGGCGGGTGATAGATCCGGACGGGAATTTCGTCGGTGAGTTCACGCGCAATGAGGATGCCGTCGCGCCCGGCACCTCGACACAAAAACGCCCGCAGGTCATCTTGCGGCCGGCCGACGAGTTCTGGGATGTCAATATGCCAGCACAGACCGAAGCGCCGCCGCCCCCAGTGGCCGAGGTGGTCAGCAACGAAGCCCCAGCTGTGACTGGCGAAACGCCGCAGGCGGTGAACATTGCTGCCGAAACGCCGACAGCCGCCACATGGCCGCCGGCGCCCGACCGGGGCAGGGCGGTTTTTGACCCTGCCAGCGGAAAGATCGTCAGCCTTGAGCTTCCGGTGAGCTCCGCCGCGGAACCAGGATATGCGGAACCGGTGCGGGCGCCGACCGGGCCGGAGGTCAGGGCGCTTTCAGCCGATCAGATTTCCGAACTGACCGGCACGCAATTGCACGCCATCAAGCCGGATCACATCGTCAAGCTGGCGCCTGAGCAGGTTGCTGCACTGAGCCCCGAGCAGATCGGGCAGCTGACGTTTGATCAACTTGCGGCGCTTCGGCCGAAGCAGTTGCGGGCGCTTAGTGCCGAACAGCTCCAGGCGATCAGGCCAAGCAGAATGCAGCCCGTTGCCCCTGGCCGTATCAGCGGTTTGCGACCGGATCAGGTCGCTGCCTTCTCACCCGAGCAGCTTGCTGCCTTGACCATTGAGCAAGTGCGCAAGCTGACACCCGACCAGATTGCCAAGCTCAGTGATGAGCAGCGCAATGCGCTTACGTCGGAACAAGTCGCCGCCATGAGACCTGCCCAATTCAGCCATCTCGATGCGACCCAGTTCGCGGCGTTGAACCCTGATCTCGTCGCAGCACGCGATCCCGTGGCAACGGCAAAGCTGTCGCCGGACCACATCTCGGCGCTTACGCGGGACCAGCTTGGCGCTCTGACCATTCATCAGATCGAGGCGCTGACGAAGCAACAGATAGCGGCGCTGACGCCGAAGCAGCTTGGCGAGTTGAGCCCCGGCCAGTTGCGCAAGTTCACGCCCAAGCAGTTTGCCTGGATGTCGACGGAGCAAACAAACGCGCTTTCCGTGCTGCAGATAACGACCTATCGGGCAACGCATAAAAAGGCGATGACGCCGGATCAGGCCACCAGCGTCGATCTGGCCCTCAGCCATGCCAGGATGCGGGAAAACGCTCAGGCGCTCGCCACCTTTGGCGGCATGTCGACCACCTCCTACATGTTGTGGAGTTCGTTGCCGCCAACCTGCACCGCCACCGCCGGATCGGTGGCATTTGGCGTGCGAGGCATCGTTTTCGGCGCGCAGGCGCTCTTCCCCAACGCAACCGCAAGTCACAAGCCGTTCGGGCGATTCCTCAACGCGCTCGGCGGAGCCACATTCATTGCCGCAGCGCCAGGTGCCGCGACCGGGATGATCCAGGGTAAGGATCTTGTCGTCAACAGCACGTTCACGCTCGGCAACATCGTCTATGGCACGAAGTCGATGCTGCAGTCGTTCACCGGCAGACCGGTGATCCGAAACCTGGCCGAACATCTGGCTGGACCCGGCTATGTGCTTGGCTGCGCCGTCTATACGCTGCACTCCTGGCCGGCGCCGATCGCCACAGTCGCCGGCACCATGTTCACCTTCGGTTGCGCGGAATTCTGGGCGTCGGCCATAAGGACGGACCGGATGAATCGCGGTTCAGTGCCGCGAACCGATGCTGATATCGCGGCGGCGGAAAAGGCCGACAAGAGATGGGCCGGATGGGATCGGTGGACTCTGGGCATCACCTTCGGCGTTGGAATGCTTCTCTTCTCTTTGGACGCCCTGCTCGCGGAGCCTTGGGAGGGCGCGAAGACGCCCCCTCCACCCGATCCGAAAAAACCGGATGGCGATGCCTCGTCCCAGCAACCCGATGAGCCTTCGGATGGTCCAGGCGGGCCGCAGATCCCGGGAGAGGATTTCCCGCAACTTGTCGTGGTCGCCGATGACGGCCTGAATTTGCGGACCCAGCCTGACGGGGATTCGACCGTGGGAACGGTTCTGCAACCCGGCACATTCGTCGAACAGACCGCGAAGCCATCGACCGATCCGTCAGGGGAGACCTGGATACCTGTCGAAGGTTTCGCACCGGATGGCGAAATGCATAGCGGCTGGGTTTCCGGCGACTATGTCGAGGCTCATGCCGAGGGCAGCAGCAACCCTGAGGGCCGCACGAACCCAACGCTGGAGAAAGACGGCTATCAGTGGGTCGAGGTCAAGGACGGCGACAGCATTCGCCTGATCGCCAAGACCCATTCTGCGGATGTGGCGGACACGGTTGTGCTCAACATGGATCATATCCTGAGCCCGGACCTGATCTTCTCAGGCGACCGTATCTATCTGCCGGTCACCTCGACCGGCTGAGAAACCGCGGGGCCAAGCCTGTCGTCCGTTGACTCCTGCGCCTTGCCGGTTCTCGCGGCATATGCGTTTGCAACGGAGGCGGCCAGCTTTGCCGCCCGCTCCGCTATCGGATTGGATGGTTCGGAAGAATAGGAGGCGGTAAACTGCAAGTCGGACGGGTGCCATTCGCATTCGACGATGCGCAGTTTACCGCTTGCGACATAGTCTTGGACGACTCCCGCAGGCAGGGAGGCAATTCCGATTCCGTTGAGTGCCATTTTGATGGAAGCGGCCAGCGAATTGGCCGGAAATATGCGCGGCGTCTCTTCGAATTCACCGGTGAGCTTGCGGTAGAGTTCGCTATAGGGGCGCGTGGTTCGCGCGTAGCTGATGATCGGAAACTGCATCAAGTCGTTCAGCGTCACCTTGCGTCGGTTGGGCAATTCCAATTGCGGCGAGCAGACCCAAACAAGCGGAAAGGACGGCATCCCGATATTCTCGATGCTGTACTCCAGGACAGGGCCCATCAGCACCGCAAGATCGAGCCGGTGTGACATGAGTTCATTGCGAAGGGTCGTCGTCGCATCGACGACGATATCCGTCTCGACAAGCGGATAGTTTGCCTTCAGTGCCTTGAGGAAATCCGGGAGCCAGGTGTGCACGATCGTTTCGGCAACCCCAAGCCTCAGCACCCTCGTCGTCTCTGAAGTCTCTGAAAGAGAGCTGGCCATCAGCTGCAGCCGCTCCGCTACGCGCAGAACCCGTTGGGCAGGTGGTAGCAGCCGTTGTCCTTCGGCGGTCAGCCTGACTGTGCTGCTCTGCCGCTCGAACAGCTTGGCACCCAGCGCTTCCTCCAACCCGGCAATTCGTGTGGATACCGCCGGCTGCGTGGTATTCAGGCGTTCCGCCGCCTTTCGAAAGCTTCCGAAAGTCGCCACCAGGAGAAAGGTTTCGAGCTGCTTGATGTTGAAAGGTATCATTACGGTCGATCGCTCATCTGCGGCTTTCCGGGGAGGGGGCGTCGAACCATCAATGCCGTACAATGATCTGGGTACCGATCTTCACTCGGTCGTAAAGATCGATGACATCTTCGTTGGTCATGCGAATGCAACCGGAGGAGTTGGCCTGTCCGACGGTCCATGGCTGGTTGGTGCCGTGGACGCGATAGAGCGTGTTGCCGATATATAATGCGCGCGCGCCCAATGGATTGTTCGGTCCTCCCTCGACATGCGCGGGCAGGAAGCGGCCTTTTGAGGCTTCTCTGGATCGCATTTCGGCCGGCGGCCGCCAATCTGGCCAGTCCTTTTTTTTCGAAATCGTGTCGCGACCGGACCACTCCAGCGCCTCCTTGCCAACCCCCACCGCGTATCGCAGCGCTTTGCCGTCCCCCAGGATGTAGTAGAGGCGCCGCTCCGTGGTGTTGATCACGATCGACCCCTTCGGCTGAGCCTCGTTGAATGTCACGACCTGCCTGGGAATCACTGATCGCCCGGGCACGATTTCTCCGTCCGACGTCAGGCCGGAAGCGCTAGGAGAGACCAGTACATTTCTCGCCCGATCGTATGTCCAGCTTCTAGGGTCATAACCGCTGTTTGATTGGGCCTGCGCCGACGCGATGGCGGCAAGCGACGCCACGGCGACCAGAACCGATGCACTCAATCGCTCGACAAGACGCGTTGCCACAAACCTCTTGCTTCGAGGAACGCCTGCGGGCACGTCCAAGTTCGCGAGCAGGCTGTTGTTTGCCGTCACCGAGACCACTCCTTTCCACATTGAACCGACGGTCCCGAACCCCGGTGGTAACCGATTCCAACGCGGCACCATATCGCGTTGCGGATCGTTCGCAACATTTGGCACAGGTCGTTGATGTGTAATCCAATTGGACTTCCAATTTTCGAGTGTGCGCGATAAGATGACATCGGCGGACAGGCTATGAAGTAAGCGAGGCGGGTCATCACTCGTGGGTCGCTTGCGATAGGACCAATGTGACGGGACGCGGTATCTACCATGCGGATCGGTTGTCGGGAGGCAGGGCTACCGTTGTCGCCTGCGGCCTTGCCGTCATCCTGGCGCTCGGCTTTGACTCGCAGCGTGCGTCCGCGGCCGAACCGCGCTGGCCCCCTGGCCCTTACAAATACATCACGATCGATCAGTCCGTGACAGACGCGCTGGTTGAGCTCGGCCGCAACATGCGGGTGCCCATGCGTGTCAGCAAGCTGGTAAAGGGGCGCCTGAGCGCCGGCATGCCGGTTGGAACGGCCCGCGAGTTCCTCGAAGAGATATGCAATCGATACGGGCTGGTCTGGCATTTCGACGGTATCGTCATGAACGTCGCGACCGAAGCGGAAGTCCAGACGGAAATGATCCCGCTTGATGCCAACATGGCTGCTGGCGCCGAAGACAGGCTTTCACGGCTGGGCGTCAGCGACCCGAAGTTTCCAATAAAGGTTTCCAAGCAAGACGATGTCATCTCGGTATCGGGGCCGCCATCCTACATCGAACTCGTCAGGAAAACGCTCGGGGTTCCTGCCACGCCGAGCACGAAGCAGGAAGCCGGCAAAGCTGTGTCGGTCCGCGTTTTCCGCGGAAAGCAGGCGGAGGCGCAGACTGTCCCCTCCGCCAAACCGAACTAAGAACTGGAGGGCATATTCATGCAAATCGCGCCGATTGGAGCCCTAGAGGCTACGCTTGCAAACTTGACCACCAGCATAAGTTCGCAACAGCAAATCACCGCCGGCGCGGCAGCGCAGCCCGGTAACCGAATGGTGGGCGCCAAGCAAGAAAAGCACGATGCCGCGAAGGTCAATATGCCTGAGCGCAGTGATGTCGCGACGCCGGCTGGTCAGCAGGTGGCGCAGACGCCCGGCGCCAATCCGGCAATCGGCGGACAGACTTCCAAACCGGAGAAGACCGAGCCGATCGTCGAACACAAACTCTTCGACTACATGGCCGAGACGGAAAAAGCCGCAGGTGGGGTGTTCACGGAACCATCGGCCCTTTTCGGTTCTGCCGTTAAGTCGCTCGAAGGAACCATGCAGCAGGTCCAGAAGGCTCTTGGCCAGGCTAACGCTTCCCCAAGTGCTGAAACGGCCGCCATGCCGGATCGCGCCGACAAGACGGCCCCGTCCGGCAAGGAAGGCGAAGACTCGCCAGCCAAGAACGCAGAGCAACTCCTGGAACGATCGATTTCGGTGATGTGGGCAGCCGCCAATCTCGAGGTGGTTACGAGCAGCGTGACGGCCGTCACGTCGTCCACCAGCACGCTGATCAAACAACAGTAAGCGCCGCGGAGTGTTCGTGCCCATGCCAACCTCGCTGCGGCGTTCAACGCGATTGAATCAATGCCGCGTCCGGTGTCGCGTTGCGCTCGTTGTCATGGGTATGCTTGTGCTCCAGGCGTGTTCGGTGGAGTTGTATTCCAACCTCAACCAGCGGCAGGCCAACGAGATCGTGGCCACGCTCATGCGTCACGGGATCCCGGCCCAACGCGAGGTCGGCAAGGACGGCAAGATGACGGTTTCCGTACAGAAGGGCCGCTTCGCCGAAGCTATGGCCATTCTCGACGAGAGCGGCTTGCCCAAACAGGAATTCCAGACGCTCGGCGAGGTGTTCAAGAGGGATGGGCTTGTGTCCTCGCCGGTGGAAGAGCGGGCAACGATGATCTATGGCCTGAGCCAGGAGCTGTCGCAGACGATTTCGGACATCGACGGCGTACTTTCGGCGCGCGTTCATCTCGTACTGCCCGAAAACGATCCGCTGAGGCAGCAACTGGTACCGTCCTCCGCCTCCGTGTTCATCCGGCATCGCGCATCCGTTCCGATGAATGAGCTCATCCCGCAGGTCAAGATGCTGGTGGCCAAGGGCATCGCCGGACTGACCTATGACAATGTTTCCGTCACCCTCATTCCGGTTGCAGCGACAGCCCCCGAGCAGGAAACCGGCGAGGCCGGGTTCACCAGCTTCCTCGGCCTGTGGCTACATCCCGACAGCGTCGCCGCCGCGATGTCGCTGTTTTACGGCATGGCGGCGGCGATACTCGCGCTGGCTGGTCGGTTGGCCTACATGCAGTGGTATCGACGGCCCGGCATCTATGCGCTCGATGCTTCCGCAATGCCGGTGAAGAAAACATGACCCAGCCCGGCTCGGAGCAAACTGCCAGCCCGGAATGGCAGGCATTCATGTCCAACCCCGCATCCTATGTGGATGCGGCTTGGCTCGCGGAGTGCTTTGACGGCGCCATCGGCGAGGCAGCCTGCGCGCGCATGCTGCGGTCGCAACGCCTGCAGGAGCGACTGTCGAAGCTTCTGCTCGACCGGCATAGGCTCTCTCCAGCAGTCGAAGAGCCGGCCGATGCGGTGGATCGAGCGATCGCCTTGTCGTCTGGCGAAGAGTTGGAGGAACTTGCGCTTCGCTCAGGCGCGATCTACTGGGCCGGGAGTCTGGCCGCTGTCATTGTTGGGCGCGAAGCGGCCGCGTTGCAGGCGGCGCTTGGCGCTGATCTGTGCGCTTTCGCCGTAGCCAACCGCGACCTGGCCGGCCCGATGCAGCGGTTGGGGCCGCTGGAAGACATTTCCGGTCGCGTCTATGCCGACGGCCTGAGTTGCCTTGGCGCCTGGTGTCAGACCATGCCGAGCGATACGAGCACGCGGGTGCGTCTCAAGCTGATGCCACAACAGCCTATCCACCAGCCGGTAGCCGAACCATTTGCCGAGGCCGGCCCCGCGATTGTTCGCCGAGCAATGAGCTAGACGAGATGATCGAATCGGGCAAAGCGGCGGAAGCTATCCCGAGGCGTCCTTACGCCCGAATCCTGCGGGCGGCCGAGGTACGCGCTTTGCAGGATGGGCATGCGTTTCTCGACGAAGCAAGGCGTGATGCGCAGCAGTTGCGCGACGCCGCACGGCGAGCCTATGCGGCCGAATACGCGCAGGGCTATGACGACGGCAAGGCGCAAGGCGATGCGGAGGCCACGCGGTTAATCAGCGAGACGGCGGTCAAAGTGGATCGCTATTTCGGTGGGCTGGAATCCGAAGTCGTTGGCCTTGCCGTCGATATCGTCAGGCGAATTCTGGGAGAATTCGACGTCGGCACGCTTGTCGCCAAGGCCGCAAGACAGGCGGTGACTGAAATTCGCCGCGCCAAATACCTGAAAGTCCGAGTTCATCCCGCGTCCATCGACAGGATTCGCGAGGAGCTGGACGCAGTCTTGCGCGAGAGTGATCTGGGGATGACGGTCGAGATCGACGCGGATGACGCGCTGGTTGCCGACGCCTGCATCGTTTCGACTGACTTTGCCGTCGTCGATGCGAGCATCGACGCGCAGCTCAAAGCCATGGCTGCCGCGATTGCGTCGAAGACGGAGGTCCTATGACCGCGTCCGCCGCTGATATCGAAAGCCGTCTGGCCTCCATCATTCCGAATCTGCGTTCGGGCCTGCGCGACGATACCAGCCGGCCCAGGAAGGGGCGTGTACGGCGGGTCGCCGGCACGGTCATTCATGCGACTGTGGAGGAGGCCCGTATTGGCGAGATATGCGAACTCGTCGACCCCAGGACAGGCAGGATGACCAAGGCGGAAGTCGTCGGCCTCATGGACGAAATGGCGGTCCTTGTTCCGCTTGGCGATTTGGCCGGTCTTTCAAACCTGACCGAGGTTGTGGCGACCGGAAAAGACCAGCAGGTGCCAGTCGGTCCCAGCCTTCTTGGTCGAGTGATCAGCGCGCTTGGCGAGCCATTGGACGGCAAGCCGCTTTCGCCGGACGGCATCATCGGCAGCTATCCGGTCAATGCCTATCCGCCATCTCCGCTGGAGCGCAGCTTGATTTCCGAGCCGATCCAGCTCGGCATACGCGCCCTCGACGGGCTGCTCACCTGCGCGCGCGGGCAGCGCGTCGGCATCTTTGGCGAACCTGGGGTGGGAAAGTCGCTCCTGCTTTCCGATATCGTCAGCGGCACCGATGCCGATGTCGCCGTGGTCGCTCTTGTTGGAGAGCGCGGACGTGAGGTGCGCGAATTCCTCGAACAACAGCTCGGGCCGGAGGGGCGGGCGAGGGCCATTGTCGTCGTTGCGACCTCCGACCGTCCTGCCATCGAGCGTGTCAAGGCCGCCTATGTGGCGACCAGCATTGCCGAATATTTTCGCGACCAGGGCAAGCATGTGTTGCTTGCAATGGACAACATAACGCGGTTTGCCCGTGCGCAGCGAGAGATTGGCCTGGCCGCGGGCGAGCCGCCGACGCGTCGCGGTTTTCCGTCTTCGCTGTTTGCGGTATTGCCCCGTCTGCTCGAGCGGTCAGGCCCCGGTCGCGTTGGATCCATCACAAGCCTCTACAGCGTTCTTCTTGAAGGCGACGGTACGCTGGATCCTGTCGCCGAGGAAGTTCAGGCGCTCCTTGATGGCCATGTCTTCTTGTCGAACGAGCTTGCGCAGCGCAACCATTTCCCGGCCATTGATGTCTTGCGCAGCCGAAGCCGCCTCATGGATGCGGTTGTGGAGCCCGCACATCGGTCCGACGCCAGCCACCTGCGCGAGCTGCTTGCCCGCTACGCCGACATCGAGCTTCTCCTGCGCGTCGGTGAATACGAAAAAGGCAGCGATCCGGTGGCGGACGAGGCGGTGGCGAAGATCGATGCCATCAACGCCTTCCTGCGTCAGGCGTCCGCCACACATGAGAGCTTCGAGAGGACACGCCAACTCATGCGGGAGATCGTCGGTGAAAGATCGTGAGATGATCGCTCGATTACGCGACCTCAGACGCCGGCGTGAAGACCGCGCAAGGGAAGAGGTGATCAGAAGGCACGCTGCTGTGGACCGGGCCGCGAGGAAGGGTCGGGAGGCGGCCGGTGCGGTCACGGAGCATCTCCAGCGCACGATCGATGCCGAAGACGCAGCGTTCGGCTCGCTTGTTGGACATCCGATAAAGGCTGCCAGTCTTCACCGGCTACAGGCACGGTTCGAAATCGCCGCCAGAAAAACCGCGCAGTTGCGGGAAAACGAGAAGATGGCGGGCGTTGTCGAGCAGCAACGGAAAGCGGAGCTGTCGGAAGCCCGCAATGATCATCGTGCAACCATGAAGGCGGTGACGAAGCTGGACAGGCTGTTGGAGCATCTGACCAAACGCACCGCACGGCGTTGCTTGGCCCTTGCCGAGCTTTCCGAGGAAGAGGAGCGCGGTCCAACGCGCCTGCCCACAGAACGATAGCCCAGTTTGTGATCGTGAATATGGATGTGATGCCCCAAGCCTTCGCGTCGGGAAAAACGAGAGCGCAGGTAAAGCCGGCAAAACGCAAGACCTCACGGTCAAGCGTTGGCGAGCGGCTGATACTGGACTCTGTCGCGTCTGTCGACGTTGGGGCATTGAACGCCTTCTACCGCCGGCGCGCGCCCGCGGAAATCACGATCGCGGGCAAGGCCGTGGCGATTGCCGCCGTCTGGCCGGCGCCGAACCCTGCCGACCAGCGGTGGTGCACCATTGCGTTCTCCGTCGGAGACACGATGGGCAAATTGCGCCTGCCGCTTTCTGTGGTCGAACGGGGCTTCGCCAGGGCAGACGAACTGGTCGACATGAAGCGGCTGGCCCCCGCTCACGCCGCACTGCTGCTGGAATCCGCGTTTGAAGAGGATCTGGAATGGGTCGAGGCCAAACTGGGCGTGAGCATCGCGCTCATCTCGGTCACACAAGCAGATGCCGTTTCCATTTCGGGCGAGACCCCGTTGGCTTTTGTCCTGACCGGCAGTCAGGAAACGATTGACTGCGTCTTGAACACGAATGACGCCGGGCTGGCGGTACGGATCGGCCGTCTTTTCGACGAGATCGCCAACGCCAGACCGCCGATCCCGGCCGAATTTCCTCTGCCAATCTGCCTTCGGCGTGGCGCACTCAACCTAACTCTTGGCGAGCTTAAAAGCCTCCATCCTGACGACGTGGTGCTTTTCAGGAATGAGGCGGAAGAACGCATGGCGGCACTCATCATTGCCGAGCGCCTTTATGCGCCGGTCGCCCTGACGGCCGCCGGGCCGCAATTGCTTGCCGCGCCGACGGCTATCGCCGGATCGAATTGGGAGTGGACCATGAACCAGAACACGTCGCCGCCAGCCGGCCAGACTTTGGAAGAATCGACCCTGGACGAGTTGCCGGTCGCGCTTGCCTTCGAGATCGGCCGCACGGCAATGCCTCTCGGGGAGGTGAAGCAGCTTGCGCCCGGCACTATTGTTCCGCTCGCCGATGTGACCGAGGCGATTGTCGACATCATCGCCAACGGCAAACGTGTCGGCCGCGGTGAGATCGTGCGGATCGGCGAAAGCCTGGGCGTGCGGATCGTGCGCATGTTCGATAATGCTTGAGAATTCGCCCAATCTGCTTGGGATTCTGATCGCCGTCGGCTTTGTCGGGTTGCTGCCTCTGGCGGTCGTCACGATGACGGGATTCTTGAAGATCTCGGTCGTGCTGTTTCTCATCCGCAACGCGCTCGGCGTCCAGCAGATGCCACCCAATCTGGTGCTATACGGCATAGCGCTTGTGCTCACGGTCTATGTCACGACCCCGTTGCTGAGCGAGATGTCGGGCCGACTTCAAGAAGGGCAGGTTCAGTTCCAGACAACGGACGACCTCGCCAGAGCGGCGCAACTGGTCAGGGAACCATTGCAGCGACACCTCATGAAGTTCACCCAGCCGCAGGAGCGGCAGTTCTTTCTCGATGGAACGAGCCGCCTGTGGCCGGAACAGGCGCGGCAGAACCTGAAGGACGACGATCTCTCGATCCTTGTTCCGGCCTTTGTCGCATCCGAGCTAACCCGTGCCTTCGAAATCGGCTTCCTGCTTTATCTTCCTTTCCTCATCATCGATATCGTTGTTGCCAATATCCTGATGACGCTCGGCATGATCATGGTCTCGCCGGTCCTCATATCGATTCCTCTGAAACTGTTCCTTTTCGTTGCCATAGATGGCTGGTCGCGGCTGATGCATGGCCTCATCCTGAGTTACGGCTGACGCCGATGGGAGGGTTGCATGGGCAATGACTTCATCCTGGCAAAGGTCCAAAGCGCACTTCTGACAGTGCTGTTTGCGTCCAGCCCGGCGATCATTGCGGCGCTGGCGGTCGGCGTCCTCGTCGGTCTTGCCCAGGCGCTGACGCAAATTCAGGACCAGTCGCTGCCGCAGACGATCAAGCTGGTCGTGATCCTGCTGGTCATCATCGTCTTCGGTCCTTTGCTTGGACAACAGATCGCGCAACAGGCCTCGACGGCGCTGGACGAATTTCCCGTCGTCACGCGTTGAGGCACGCGGATGCCGGTCGAACCACTCTTCGCGTCCGTCAAAGAGCTGCAGGTCTATCTTCTGGCAGGCGCATTCGCGCTCGCTCGCATGACCGGTTTCATGCTCCTGATGCCGCTTTTTTCGCGTGTGCCGTTATCAGGTCTTCTGCGCAACGGCGTGGCGCTGGCGCTGGTGGTTCCGGTCTTTCCGATGATCGTGAGTACGCTGACGAACACCCCCATCACGACCACGATGATCGTGGTGTACATCCTCAAGGAGGTGGTGGTCGGCGTAACGCTCGGGCTTACGATGGGTATACCGTTCTGGGCAGCGGAGGCTGCTGGCGATGTCCTGGACCTGCAGCGCGGCTCCACGATGGGGACGCTGATTGACCCGATGATGACGCATGAGACGAGTGCCACCGGCACCTTACTCGCCGTCATCATGGTCACGGTCTACCTGGCCGCCGGAGGTCTGCAGCTTTCCCTGACCAGTCTCTACGAGAGCTACGGCCTGTGGCCGATCGACCAACTTCTGCCTGTATTCAGCAAGGATGCTGCGGGGATATTTCTCGGTCTGCTGAATCGCATCCTGGCGATGGCGCTGACCCTCGTCTTCCCGCTCATTATCAGCATGCTCCTGTCCGACATTGTGCTGGCTTTCCTGGCGCGGGCCTCTCCGCACCTGAATGTTTTTGCATTGTCGCTGGTCGTCAAGACGCTGGTCTTCAGCCTTGTCTTTGTACTCTATGCAGCTTTCCTGCTTTTCTACATGAACCGGGACCTTGGCTTCCTGCACGAGGCGAGCCGACAGATAGAAGCGATCGGCTGCCGCAGCTGTCAATGAGAACAAATATGAGCAAAAGCTAATAATAAGCGCCATCCTTCGCCTGCCAATAAATACGATTTATCGATGAGGAAAGATTCTGATGATTTGACAAGTGACCGACCCGCCGATGATCTTACGCGCTCTCGACGTGTCTCTGAAACGTGCATATCCGTTGGAAGCCATGGCTCGCCCGATCACTTCATTGATCTATGAGGATTTGCGAATGGTCGATGCGGACAGGCTACGCAGGCTCGTCAGGATGGGTGCCTATGAAGGGCATACAGGAGGGCTTGCGCGCGGCAAGCTCCAGGCCAACGTCGTGATTGTGCCCCGCAGCTTTGCCGCCGATTTCCATCAGTTTTGCGTCCGCAATCCGAAACCCTGCCCTTTGGTGGGCGTGAGCCGTGCGGGCAGCCCATTGCTGCCAGCGCTGGGCGATATCGATATCCGCACCGATGCGCCACAGTACAGCATCTATTATTTCGGCGAGATGATCCGGCAGACCACAGACATCATCGACCTATGGCGAGATGACTTTTCGGCTTTCGCGCTCGGCAGTTCGCTCACCGTCGAGGCCGCACTTGTCGAAAAGGGCGTGAAATTCCGGCGCATCGGCCGTGGAAAAACCGCCCCCAAGTTCCGCACCAAGATCGAGACGTCTCAAGTCGGACAGTTCGGTGGCGAAATGGTCGTCTCAATGCGCCCGATAAGGTATAGCGACGTCGACAAGGTTCGCGCGCTCACCGCGCGTTTTCCGCATGCGCACGGGTCACCCATCCATGTCGGAGAGCCCACGACGATCGGGATCCGAAATTTGATGGCTCCCGACTGGGGCGATGCCGTCGAAGTCTTGGAAGGGGAGGTGCCTGTATTCTGGGCCAGCAGCCTGACCGCCCAAGACGCTCTTGCTCGTGCCGAACTCGCGATCTCGATCACAGTGTCGCCGGGCCATATGCTGATCACCGACGTGGATGCACGGGCGCTGCCTTGGCCTAATGTCGAGCTTGGCGCGAGCTTGCAATGATCGTGCTCAAGTCGGAGCTTGCCTGGTCCAACGCTCCGAAGCACCTCGACAGCAGGGCGGACGGGATGGCCTCTGACCGTGGACCCCACCACGGCCTTTCCCGAGAGTCCTGACTGCGCCTCGAAGCTTGGTAGTCATAGTCGTGCATGACCCTCGCGAAGAGTAGGTCAGCGGTGATGATTTCGGACTGTACTTGATTGAGCTCATTCATTTTATCTGCCGCTCTGGCTCGGCTTCTGGCTTATTCGCCGGCCCAGCTCGGTATATCAACCTTCGGTAGCGGTATAAGGTTCCGGAACTAATCTCGCCAGAGAGCTGGTGCGGGAACCTGTAACTGAGCGCCGGATCCAGGCCGACCGACCGCAGGACGGCTTCCACGTCTACCGAGTTCGTTGCGAACCCTTGGTTTCGGAGCGGCTCCTTGAGCTGTGAGCGGATCGTCTTGCGGGGATAGGGCCCCTTTGCCGTCGTTCGGTTTTCTGAGAGCATGACAAGTACGCACAATCCGCGAGCCGACATTCCATGCCAACAAGAATCGATGCCAGTGACGCGCGCCGGTGATTTGCCGAAGACCTGCGTGTCTCATCACCTGTCTTGCACAATCCTGCGGTCATCGAGGCCTTCGCAAAGGTTCCGCGCGAACAATACCTCGGTGACGGGCCATGGCGTATCCATTCGAGATTGCAGATCGGGGCGGTCCATACGAGCCCTTCAGCCGCACTTCACGAGATTTATCACGACGTACTGGTCTCGCTTGACGAACAGCGCGGATTAAACAGCGGCTTGCCGTCGCTTTGGGCATTGGTTTTCGACCATCTGAACATGGCTCCCGGTCAGACTGTCCTTCAGGTGGGCGCTGGTGTCGGCTATTTCACCGCCATCCTCGCTGAACTGACGGGTTCTGAAGGCCGCGTGATTGCATATGAGATCGACGAAGAACTCGCTCGGCGCGCGCAAAGCAATCTTGCTCATTATGCCCATGTAGAAGTGATATCCGGTGATGCAACGCAGGCAGTCGATCTGCCAAACCTCGATGTCGTGGCCGCCTTTGCCGGAGTGACGCACGTGCCGGAACGGTGGCTTTCAAATTTGTCCGACACGGGTCGGATGGCGCTGCCGTTCACAGGTGAAGACCAACGAGGCTTCATGATGCTTCTGGAAAGGGCTGGCTGTGCGTTTCCTGTAAGATCACTTATGCCATGCGGGTTTTACCCCTGCAGCGGGGCTAGGCGCAGTGACGAAGAAAAGGCGTTGATGGCCGCTCTAAAGGCTGCGCGAGGCAAGGTCACTGGTCTCGCGCAATACCATCGAGGACGACCAGCAAATGGCCTCGAGAACGCTTGGTTAGTTACCGACGCATACTGGGTTTCGAAAGCCTAGAGATCGATATCAATCTCGGGTGCACCGTCGTAGGGTGTGGCACGCATTGAAGGGCGTTCCACGAAGGATCTATACCATTGTGTCAGTCGTGGCCTCCCCTGCAAGAAGTCGGGCAATCTCCGGAATTCCAGCCAGCTTAGACAAGTGGCGAGCGCGATGTGGCCGACATGGAGCGGCGCGTCGAATTCGACCTCGCGTTCCACAAAGTTATAGAATTCGATGAGCGTCATCGTCATGCCTGCGCCCAAGGCAGGGTAACGCAGATGTTCAGGGCGGCGCTCGTTTTCCCAGCGGATGGAAATGCCTGCGTCGCACATGCCGCCGGCGAGCGCCTGGAGGTAGGCGGACCATTTTGCTCGCCCTCTTTCGGGGATGAGCCGACGACTGCTTTCGAGATCGTCGAGATAGCCGCAGATTACGCTCGAATCGAAGATCGTATAACCGTCATTGAGAACGAGAACGGGCACTTTGCCAAGCGGATTGATCGCAAACACATCCTCGTTGCGATTGATGGGGCTCGTCCTCCTCCAGAGCGTGACCTCCAGTATCTTGGAGGCTCTGGAGTGACCAGACAGAGCCGTTTTGAGCAGGGCAGCCTTTCGGGGTTTCAGACAACCCCCAGAGTAAATGAACGAAAGTTCCGTTCGTTCGAATGATGACAAGTAAGGAAATAGGAGACAGGCTTTACGCCTTATTCGGTGCCTTGGCGTTGCCGAGGGTGCTTCACTAGCATTGATCCAGCGCCGCGCGCGTAAGTGGAGAATACAATAGCGGTGAGGGCCGCGGTCGGTGAGGTTCAGTGATGAATCATCTGCAGATACGCGGCAGGGGGTGTAGCGCCATGCTATCCCTCGTTCCGTTATGCCTTGTTCTGCTGTCGGCATCTCCGGCAAATAGTCAGTTGGCGCCCGAAGCGTCAGCTGTTGCCGCAGCTAACTACAGCTCGTCGGTCGTGGTTTCGGAACACACCGAGGTCGACAAACAACCGGGCAAGCCGCAACCGAGCGCGCTCGGATCCTATATATCTGGAGAGCTGGTGCTCAGCGAAACACAGGCACTCAAGGAGGGCGCGCAAACGCCGCTCGGCGAGCATGTGGAGGCTTTGCGCCGCGAATTGGCCGCAGCACGAGCGGAGCTAGACGTTATGCAGCGCGGCGCACGTGACCTGAGCGCCCAGGCACACGTACTGGCAGACACGGTGGCTCAGCAAGCACAAGCCCTAAAAGAGCAGCAGCGAACAGACGAAGCGCTCGCGCTCGATCTGGAGACGGCGCAGCGCGTTATCGAAAGCTACAGGGCCGAAGCCAGTCTCTGGAACAGCGAGAAGGCTGCCACGCTTGGAGCGCACCCCTCTATGGAACTCTCTCAGCTTGCTGCCAAGCGAGCGCTTGATGACGAGCGGCACAAGGTTGAGCTCTTGGAACAAGAACTTACTACGGCTCGCCAAACGATCGATGCTCTTAAGACAGGCGCAAATCTGGCAGCCGTCGAGCAGGCCAACGCCATAAGGGACCGACAGGTGGCCGAGGCCGCTGTAAAGCAAGCTCGAGAAGCGCTCGAACTGGGACGCGAACGAGCAGATTCAGCTGTACGAGCCCTCGCCATCGTTCGCAAGGAACGCGATGCTTTAAAGCAGAACTCGATAGAATTGAGTGCGGCGCTGGACCAAGAGCGTGAAAGGGCTATCGGTCTAGCCCGCAGCCTCAGTGCCGCGCGTGAGGCAATTGATATTGTCAAGGGCAAGCGTCGCACTGCGGCTGTGGAGCGCGCGCCCAAAGCAAGTACCCCCGCGAGTGCACATGCAAGTAGCTTATCGCGTTCGGGCTCCCAACCAGTCCGCAAACCGGGCTTGCCGGAAAAACAGAAAGTGAAGGTCCAAAAGTCACCGCAACCTGTTCTGCTGTCAACCATCGCTCTTCCCGCCGCATTGCTCCCAACGCGACCACCGAAAAAGCTCGACCTAGGCCAGTGAAGAATAGTGAGCGAAATGTATGCCGCAGGGGAGTATGATAATGAAAAAATACGTCGCAACCGCGTTGACGATCGGGATCGCAATCGGGCCTGCCTCGGCTCTTGATGCAGGTATAGGCGGCAATGTTGGCGGTGTCGGGGTCGGTGCTGGAGTGAGCGCCGGTTCGCAAGGCGGATCTGTGGGGGTGGGCACGAGCGTCGACGGTGTAGGCGGAGCCAACGTTGGAGCTTCGGTCGGCTCAGATGACGGATCAGTCGACGCAGGCGTTAGTGCCAGCGGCACCGTAGGTGACACAGGCGGAGGGATTTCGACGGATGTCGGTGTGGGCGACGATCCAGCCGCCGAAAACGAATCGGTTACCGCTCCCGGTAGTCCGGCCGCAGCCACCACAGCCACTGCCTCTCCCAAGACCGCCAGGCAATCGATCGTCCTGCCACCCGTCCTCCTGCCCTCTAAACCTGGTGACGGTGGGTCCGAGCGGGTCACCAAGGGCTATCCCGCTGAGTTTCTGGCACCGCTGAAAGCGAAAACCGGTACGCCAGCCGCGGTGGTGCGCGCCTGCCGCGCGGCGATCGTGTCCGCTGCGACGCCGCTTGGCGCCGTCCGTGTCCACGCGGTAAGCGCAGGTGCCTTGCGTCAACGTCGAGGCGCACTCACGGCGCCGATCGAGGTGCGAATAGACTACGCTAGACAAGGTGGCATCGAAGTCCGGCAGGCGCAAGTCAGTTGTCGCCTCGATGCGTCGGGCAGGGTCACTGCAATAATATAGCAGCCAAGCCTGTAAGAGGGACACACGGCGCTTAGCCGAGGTCGCTCGTGTTGGCTCGGTGATCAACCAGTGCCCGCGAGTGTGAGTTTCCTAGCCTCGACCTGTGGCCCCGCGCGCGCGTACTGGTCGCAAGACCGATCAAGAAGCGGACTCGCTGATATCGGAACAATCCTGACGAAGCATCGGCAGCCTTTGTCCCTAGACGGTGCGCCTCCCGTGCCCAAGCCCTCTTGGCGCACCGCCCAGGTGATCGTCATGACCAATGACAACCATGCTGTCCCCCAGTCGTCGGGTTGGGCAGGAACGGCTTGCGAACGCCGCGACATCGTCCATCTCGCGCGTCCCTTCATGGCATGCCTTGCAGGTAGTCACTTCCCCGCCCTTCGGTCGCCACTTGCCATCGAACAGACCCTTGGCGGCACGTGGCCGATGTCGACGCCGCGAGCCGATCCGGCACAATAGATGCAGAACGGCTGCTGGCTGCGTAACTTCTGGCTCAGGCTCACGATGTTGGGTTCCCAACTTCTCTGACGGGGATTGTTAGGGCCTCGCCAGTGGGAAACGAAGGGCGCGCGGGGGGGCCTCGCGCGAGCCAGTTATCCGATCACCTGCCCAGATTTTTGTATCAAACATTCTGGCCCCCTTAAGGAATCCGCTCGAGGTGCAGTTCGGTCCTTTTAAGATGTAGGCCCGAATGTGGTTGAAATCGATAAAGCCAAACAGAAGGTTATTGCCGAAGTTGTGCGGCGGTGGATCACCTCAGAGGTAATCCGCAATTACCTTCGCAACATGCTAAATCTGCCTGTAGAACGGGAGCTGCCGGCTGAGCAAAGGTATTTGCTGGAGCAACTTGATAGGGCCGACAAAGAGTGACGTATGGCTCTCCACTGGTTCAACCCTCCGGTCCCTGTCAGGACCGAGCGTCCCGGGATCATCCGCAACGTCAACAACGCCGAGAAAGCCGGCGAGGAGCTGATGAAGTGGACCAAGCGTGGCCCTTGCTGGGACCTCGCGGTGCGCGTTTGCATGGCCGTGATATTCGACGAGATGGAAGCTGAGGAGGCCCGCAAGGCATTCCTGGCTGCCGCTAAGGAGGAGGGGACGTTACTTCCCCCCAACGGCAAATAGCTAAATTCGGATTGCAAAGTCAGTCTCTAGCCACGAGGGCCCGCCGCCCGTGAGAAAAGCGACGGACCCGACAGCGGGTGCATCCACGAAGAATCGACCGCTGCGAGTTCTAAACCCGCAAGGGCCTGCGTTGTTCCCTTATCAGCGGGGGATGCAACTGGGTTGGTCAGCAGGCTCTTGCCGCTCTAAGTTCATCCTCATGGGTCCCTTCTGGTTCTCTCCACCGGTCTACGTGAAGACGAAACGTCCAGGCATTCGCCATGGGGTCAGCCACGTCGAGGGAGCCGCCGAGGAACTCATGGCGTGGGACACAAAGGGCCCGAAGTGGACCAAGGCTGTCCAATCCTGCGTCGATGCATTCGAGGGCAAATCCTCCCCCCAAGAGGTCCGTGAAGCCTTCGAGGCGGCTGCCAAGGAGGCCAACGTGTATCTCTCCCCTGAGTAGGAGGTATCATGGCAACCCATTGGTTCGTCCCTCCGGTGTTCGTGAAGACTGAAACCGGTGTCAGGCATGGCTGCAACAATGCCAGGGCAGCCCTTGAGCAGCTCAAAACGTGGACCCGGAGAGGACCCTGCTGGTATAAGGCGGTGACTCTCTGCCTGTCAGCTCTGGAGGGCGATTCGATTGACCCTCAGGTGGTGCGAAAGGCCTTTGAGGCTGCCGCAAAGGAGGCCAAGACGTATCTCTCCCCTGAGTAGGAGGTGTCGTGGCAACCCATTGGTTCTCCCCTCCGGTGTACGTCAAGACCGACCGACCTGGGGTGACCTACGGGTGTAACAATGTCGAGGGTGCCGCCGAGGAACTCCTGAAGTGGACCAAGATGGGACCTAAGTGGAGGAAGGCTGTGCAACTATGCATCGACGCCGTCGAGGATCGGGCGACCCCGGAGGAGGCCCGCAAGGCCTTCGGGGCTGCTGCTAAAGAGGAGGGGATGTTCGTGCGAAACGTCGCGAACTGGCGCAAATTAGTTCCCACCTGAGCGTAGAAGAAGATCCATGTACGACGGGTACATCCCATGACATTGTATGGTAGCAACGCTGATCGCGTCTGTGCCGACCGGCGGACGGTTGCAGCACGTTTCGTATGCTGATTGTCGCGATGGCGAGCGGCATGGATTTTGGAAGGGATATGAGAGCCAGCACTTCAGGACCTCCCGGTGACGAGGCGTACTCCACCCGCAGCAGAATCAAAGAGGTCGCGGCCGAGTTCTATGTCCTGCGCGGCCACGACGGTTTCAGCTTCGGCGATATAGCGATCGCGATCGGCACGACGCGTGCCAACATCCACCATCACTTCGGCAACAAGCGTCAATTGATGGAGGAATTGATCGCGGACTTCGCCGCCAACGCCGAGGCCCGGATTAAGCGCTTCTGGACGACGCCCGACGCCCGGTTCTTCGACCGGCTCGATATGCAGCTCGAGGATCTGCGCCGCTTCTATGAACGTTTCAACGCTGAGACGGGAGCCCGCAATATGTGGAGCCCGCTTTCGCGCCTTCGCCACGACCTCCCAGTTCTCGGTGAACCAGCCGAACATGCGCTGGAGCGTGTCAACCGGGTCTATGAACGGAGCCTACGCCATGCGGTGGACCAGGCTGTGAAGGATGGAGAACTTTCTCCCGACACACTCAGGGACGAACTCGTGCACATGCTGCGCATTACCCTTCTGTCCTGTCCACCGATGACGCAGGACACCGGAAGCTTCGACGAGGTCGCTAGGACCTTCGCAGCACTGGCGGCGATCATCCGCGCAGCTTGGCAGGATGCGGGAAAGGGCTCGCGTCGAGGCTAGACATCCAGTGGATCAAAGCGAGGGCGAGTTGACAGATGTTCGCCTTCAGGTTACTTACTTACAGGTAAGTCAGCCCGTGGTGGCGACGGGGCGCGTACAAGGGAGGATCACGTGCTACGCGATGACGAATTCACCCGTTTCGAGGTCAGCCCCCTCACTGGAGCGCTCGGTGCAGAAATCCGCGGGATCGATCTGGCGGGCGCCAGCGAGCATGCCTTCGAAGACGTTCGCCGCGCGCTCTACAAGTACCATGCGCTCGCCGTGCGCGATCAGGAGCTTGACGCCGCTGGCGTCCACAAGGTCGCGCGCCGGTTCGGGCCGTTTAGCGGCAATCCGGTGCACACGCCGATCGACGGCTTCGACGATATCGTGCGCTTCGTGCGCGAGCCGGACGACACGGGCAAGGTGATCGGCGAGGACTGGCACATGGACCTCGCCTGGCTACCAAAGCCGCCGGGCATTACGATCCTCTACGGTGAAGAGGTGCCGCCGGTCGGCGGCGACACATGCTTCTCAAGCCTCGAGAAGGCATATGACTCTCTTTCGCCGCGGCTGGTCGAAATCCTGCAAGGGCTGACGGGCGTCCATAGCGGCCGCGGGGTCTTCGCCATCAACGCGGCCCACAGTCGGCTCGGCGTCAAGGCCGATGTCGAGGCGATCGAGAATGCCGTCGTCGAGCATCCTGTGATCTGTCGGCACCCCGAGACTGGCCGGCGCTATGTCTTCGTCAGCAGCGTGATGACCAATTTTAAGGGGATGACGGAGGAAGAAAGCAAGCCGATGATCGACTTCCTGATGGCGCGGGCTGTCCGGCCCGAGTTCAACTGCAGGCTGCGTTGGGAACCGAAGACGCTCGGCATGTGGAACAATCCCCACGTCCTGCACACTGCCATCAACGATTATCCCGGATATCGCCGGGTGATGTACCGAACGACGGTGGAGGGCACCGTTCCACTTGCCGCCAGGGACGGCTGACGCGCAACCGCTCAGGGAGGAGCAATGGCATTTGGTTCCGAGGCGTCCGTCGGCCACAGCGGGGAAGGGGCGGCGGAAGCGGCTGGCGAGACCAAGAGGCGGCGCTTCGCGTTTTCGCCTGCCTATCTCTATGCGACGCCCGTGCACCTCCTGGTGCTTGGGATCATCGTGCTGCCCTCCATCTTCGTCCTGTGGCTGAGTTTCGAGGCCTCGTCATTCGGCCAATCGGCAACCTTCGTTGGGCTCGATAACTATATCCGCGTCCTCACCGATCCATATTTTTGGGGTTCGATCTGGAACACGGTCCTCGTCGTCGCCGTCGCGGTTCATATCGAACTGCTGCTCGGCCTCGGCCTGGCTCTGCTTTTCGCCTCCGGGCTTCCCTTCCAGCGTGTCATGCTCGTCGTGGTGCTCGCTCCCTACGCTATCAGCGAGGTGACGGCGGTCGCAATGTGGCGCTTCCTGTTCGATCCAGACGTCGGGCCGATCACGCTGATGCTGCGATACACCGGGCTGCCGACGCTCGACTGGACGTTCATCCCTTCCCATGGCCTCATCCTCGTCGGCCTGCTGACAATCTGGCTGCACCTGCCATTCACATTCATCATTCTCTATGCGGCACGGCTCGCGGTTCCGAAGGAGCTCTACGAGGCTGGGCGCACCGACGGGGCCAACGCGTTCCAGCTCTTCCGCAACATCACGCTACCGCTTCTGGCGCCAGCGATGCTGATTGCACTGCTCTTCCGCTATATCTTCGCCTTCCGCCTCTTTTCCGAGGTCTGGCTCCTGACCCAGGGCGGCCCGGCGCGCACGACCGAGGTCGTTTCCGTTTATCTCTATCAGGAAGGCTTCCGCTACAACTCGTTCGGCACGGCGGCCGCGACGGCGTGGATGATGGTCGTCATCTCGCTGCTGCTTGCGACTGGCTATGTATGGCGGCTGCGCAAGGAATCCGTGGCCAATGCGTTCTAAGCGTCTCGCCATCGGTGCCGGAAAGACGCTCGCTGTTGCGGCAATCGTTGTTTGGTCGCTGTTTCCGATCGGTTTCATCGTGCTCTCGTCGTTCAAACCCGGTCGCGAGATTTTCGCGGTTCCACCAGAGCTCTTCTTCGAACCGACCTTCGAGCACTACGCCTCGTTATGGCAGCACTGGCCGGCCTTTTTCGACGGGCTCGTCAACAGCCTGATCATCACCACCGGGGCAACGGCGCTTGCAGTCATGGCAAGTTTGCTCGCTGGTTTCGCCTACTCACGCTATCGTGGCGTCCGTTTCCTGGAAGGATCGGTGATGTTTCTGATCGGATCGCGGCTGATCCCGCCGATCGTCGTGACGCTGCCACTGTTCCCGGTCGTCAATCGGCTCGGGCTCAACGACACCCATCTGGTGCTGATCCTGCTTTACGCGAGCTTCTTCGTCTCGCTCGGCACGCTTTTGATGCGGACGTTCATCGATCAGGTGCCGCGCGAACTCGACGAGGCGGCTGTCCTCGACGGCGCGCGGCCGCTGACGATCCTTGTGAAGATCATCTTGCCGCTCGTAGCGCCCGGCATGCTCGCCGTCGCCGTCTTCGTCGTCGTCTTCGCGTGGAACGAGTTTCTGTTCGCCTATATCTTCACCGCCAACCACGCCAAGACTGCGCCTTTGGTCCTTTCAGAGATGATCAGCTCGATCGATGGCGTCGACTGGGGCGTGCTCTTTGCGGCCTCTACCGTCCAATTGCTGCCGGTTCTCGTCTTCGTGGTCCTGATGAACCGGTTTCTTGTCGCCGGGTTGACCGCCGGCGCGACCAAGGGGTGACGACGTCACCGAGAAAGGGAGGAAGACAATGCCTTTGCACATGACACGCAGAGCCCTGCTGACGACCGCGATGGCCGCCGGCGCCACGGGCGTATTGGGTCGGTTGGCCCATGCTCAGGTAAAGACGCTGAACGTGCTTTGCCATCGCGTCCACCAGACCAACTTGACGACCGGCGTCGCCGGCAATGTCATCAAGCCGTGGGAGGACAAGAACAACGCCCAGATCTCCTGGACGACGCTCGACAGCAATCCGCTCCAGGACCGGCTATTCCGGGAGGCGAGCCTGAGCGAGACCGATTTCAACGTCGGCTATATCATCGACAACCGCATGACATCGCAGATCGCCTCGCTCTTCGAGCCGCTCGATGACCTCCGGAAAGCCGAGCCGATCGAGGATTTCGACGATATCGCCCAAGCCCTGCGCCAGTCGATGACCGTCGGCGGGAAGCTCGTCGGCATCCCGGTGCGCCATGCCACGCAGGGGCTTTTCTACAACGAGGAGCTGCTTCAGGAGGCCGGCATTTCGGCGCCACCGGACACGCTGGAGGAGCTGGTCGAGCAGGCGAAGAAGCTGACCTTCACCTCCAAGTCCGGTACGCCGGTCGTCGGCATGATCCTTGCGAGCGACCTCGCCGTCTTCCCGGTCATGTTCGCCCGCGCCTTTGGCGGCGATTTTATCGACAAGCAGTTCCAGGTGGTTCCCGATCCGGAGGCGATGGAAAAAGGCCTGTCCGTGCTCGCCGACCTCTTCAAGGCCGGGGCGCTCCCCCGCAGCTACGCCACGACGCGCAATGACGACATGGTGACTTGGATGCAGCAGGGACGCGCAGCCTTCGCGGTGCTGCCTTTCGCCCGCTACGCGCAGCTCAACAACAAGGAACAGTCGACCGCGCCGGGAAAGATCAAGGCGATCGAGTTCCCCGGCTCCAAGACCCTCGGCAGCGGTCAGGAAATGCACCCGGTCGTTGAATCCTGGGCGATGGCCATTCCCGCCAATTCGGCGGACAAGAAGCTCTCCTGGAGCTATATCCGCTTCGTAGCCAGCAAGGCGGCCACACTTGATATGGCGCGCAACGGCAATGGCCCCGTCCGCTCATCAACCTATGCCGAGCCGTCGTTTGCCGGGTCGCAGCCGCAGGCGAAGGTCGAGGCTGCCGCCCTTGCCAAGGCGAGACCAGCCTTCCCGGCTTTTCCCGAAGCCGCTCGCGCTCAGTCGACGTTTCTCGAGGAGGTTCAGCTCGCCGTCCTCGGTCGCAAGAGCCCGAAGGAAGCCGTCGCCGCCATTATCGACCGCGTCAAACCGCTGATGCCAGCGTAATCATATGAACCGACGTGGCCATATCGCCTCGCACATACCAGGCGGCTCATCGGTGAGGATCAGGCGCGGTCATAAAATTCTTGTCGGTGAGGCCCGGGTGAGGCGGTGTCAATTGGCCGGGCCTTCGGTGGCGCGAGCTCTGGACTGCTTAGCAGTGTGCTGGTGGCAAGAGGATGAATGATCGGGCGCCACGGTCGGGCGGGGATGAGGACGCGGATATAGTTTCGTTGTTATTCTCCCTGTGGACAGCGAGACGATCTCCAGGTTGCTGATACCACCCGTTCGCGCTGCTTACAGCGCGCGATCGACCCGCGTAAGCAACGCACCATATCTTTGCGCGTTTTCAGGCATGATGAGGCGCGCGCATCAACTCGGCGGATTCTCTTCTGCGCTCAAGATGGCAAGCCATCGCCTCCCATCTCGATGGCCCAAAGCTGCCGCGCTATATCTGCGGAAAAGGAGACCCACATGGCAGAGCCTCAACTTTCCGTAAGAAGTGCCAGAGCGCGAGACCTTGCGCACCGGCTTGCCCGTCGCGAAAATCGTTCGATTGCAGACATTGTCGAACGTGCCCTTGAATACTACGAAGCGCGGGAGGCAGGTCGCGAACCTGCGTCGACGTTTTACGCGCGCATCGCGACGGTTTACGGCACCGATATCGACCTTGAAGCGGCGATCCGAGACGATCAGCGGGTTCATGTAGGACCTGAGCTTTGACCTTTGTCGACACCATGTGGTTTCTGAAACTTTGAAGAAGGCGCCTAGCGCTGCCGTTATCGCATGGCTGGTTCGCCATGATGCTGAACTGGCGCTTCCGACTGTGACAATCGCCGAGATTTCCTTCGGCATTCAAAAAATTCGACCCGATCAGCGTGCCGAGCGGCTGGAGCAGGGGCTTGTCCGATTGGCGTCGTCGTTTCGCCGGCCGAATCTTCGGGCTGACTGAGGAAGCCGCATTGGCCTACGGGACAATTATGGGAACTGCTGCACGCCAAGGTCTGGGTATGTCCGCGCCCGACGGCATGATCGCCGCGATAGCGCGTGTCAACGGAGGCCGCCTTGCGACCCGAAACTTGAGCGACTTCGATAAGACCGGCCTCAAATCTGATCTCTCCTTGGGAGTTTTGACGCCTCGGAAGTAGGCTTCGTTCAGCATCGGGGCGGGGAGGCCTTTTCGACCCCTTAAGCCCTGATGCCTTAGTGAGATTGACCCGGAAACGGTCGCGCCGGCGCTGCTGAGGCGTGGCCGAGCTGCTTTTGCACTTATCAACCCCATCAAGCGCTGATGCCAGCGGGTCTTGTTGGGGGTGCGTAGTATCCTTCGGCTCCTTTGCTTCATTCTGTCCCACCATGTAGCTGAGGTTTTTCCGATCGCTGGACGACGGTGTGATGCCGGCACTTGGACGGGACGGCGAGCCACGCCCTTGGCGCACGAAGATCATCAACGGCTCCCAATCGCGCGACTTCCGCTCGACGAAAAAAGCTTGACGTTGCATATTCAGATGCGTTTACTTGATCCGTAACTAGGATACAAATTCCATTACTATGGAACACAGCGAAGGGAACCAAGATGAAGCGTTTCTTGCAAATCGTCGCTTCGCTCGCCGCGCTTATGCTGCCGGCGACAGGCACTGCCTGGGCCGAGCCCGCTAAAGGTGGAGTGATCGACGTGGCGACCATTGGGGAGCCGCCGACGCTCGATCCGATGGCCTCGACCGCCGATCTGGTTGGCATCGTCACGCAGCACATCTACCAGACGCTCTATACCTTCGACAAGGATTGGGGCATCACGCCGCTGTTGGCCGCCGACATGCCAAAGATTTCGCCGGACGGCCTTACCTACACCATCCCGCTCAGAGCCGGCGTAAAGTTCCACGACGGCAGCGATATGAATTCGGCCGACGTGGTCGCTTCGCTGCAACGCTGGATGAAGATTGCCACGCGCGGCAAGCAGGCAGCCGAAGTCATCGCCGCGGTCGACGCCGTTGACGACAATACCATCAAAATCACGCTGAAAAGGCCGTTCGCGCCGCTTCTGTCGCTGCTGTCGCTGAACAATGCCGCCGCGATCATCATCCCGTCGGAAAACGTGGGACAGGAGCCGCTGACCAGCTTCGTTGGTACCGGCCCCTATATGTTGAAGGAACGCAAACCCGACCAGTACATCCAGCTTGCCCGGTTCGACGGCTACAAGTCGCGCGACGGCGAACCCAACGGCTATGGTGGCGCCAGAAAACAGTATCTCGACGAAATCCGTTTCGTGCCGGTTCCCGATGCGAACACACGCGTCGAAGGCGCAGTCTCCGGCCAGTTCGCCTATGTTGACTCGCTGCCGGTCGAGTCCTTTGACAAGATCTCGGGTGGCAAGACCCAGCCGGTCATCTTGAAGCCGTTCGGCTGGCCGGTATTCGTCCTGAATACCAAGCAGGGGCTGAATTCCGACATTCGCATCCGCAAGGCGATACAAGCGGCGCTGGCGCCGAACGACATGCTGCTCGCCGCATTCGGATCGAAGGACTTCTTCGCAGCCGACGGCGACATGTATCCGCAAGGCTTTGCCTGGCACACGGACGCCGGCACCGAGCCCTACAAGCCCGATGGCGACACTGAAGCGGCTGCGGCGCTGCTGAAGGAAGCCGGCTATGACGGCAAGCCTTTGCGCATCCTCACCAGCCGCCAGTACGAGTTCCACTACAAGATGGCGCAGGTCGCGGCCGAGTATCTGAAAGCCGCCGGCTTCCAGGTCCAACTCGATGTGGTCGAATGGGCGACGCTGACCAAGAACCGCACCGACCCGGCGCTGTGGGACATCTACATTACCCACAGTCCGTTCCTGCCCGAGCCGTCGCTCACCGGCATAATGTCGGATTCCTCGCCGGGTTGGTGGGTTTCGAATCGCAAGCACCAGGTGCTTGAGGCGTTCAACGCTGAAGCCGATCCGGCCAAGCGCGTTGCGCTGTTCGCAGATGTCCAGAAGGCGATCTACGACGAGGTTCCAGCGTTCAAGGTCGGCGACTTCAACGCCTTGGCCGCCCAGGCCCCCAAGCTGAAAGGCGTGACGCCGGCGCCATGGCCCTATTTCTGGAACGCTTATCTGGAAGGCAACTGAGACGGCTCCTCCCACCTTCCGCCTCAACCCAAGGATAGGCGGCCGGGTGCCGGCCGACAAAGCCGGCACCGGCAAACCGTTCGATGATTGCTCAGAGATGGCCGATGCTGCGCTCAATCCTCAACAGACTTCTCGGCATGATCGTCGTCATGGCGCTGGTCGTCACGATCGTGTTCGTCATCGTACGGGTGACGCCCGGCGATCCGGCGGCGGTCATGCTGGGTCCAGACGCCACGGCCGCCGATATAGCCGCGCTGCGGTCCAAGCTCGGCCTCGACGGCTCCATCCTCGAACAGTTCGGGCGCTACGTTCTCGATGTCGTCCGAGGCGACTTCGGCCAGTCGATCTTCCTGGGCGAGCCGGTCACGACCGCGCTCGCCCAACGCGCCGAACCGACATTTTTTCTCACCGTCTTCTCCCTGGCGATCGCGACGCTCATCGCGCTGCCGGTCGGAATCCTGTCGGCCTACAAGCGCGGCTCTATCTTCGACCAGGCGGCAACCACCATTGCCATGTTCGCGGCCAGCGTGCCGAGCTTCTGGCTCGGCCTTTTGTTCATTCAGTTCTTCGCCGTGAAGCTCGGCTGGTTCGACACATCTGGCTATGGCGGGCCGGGAGCTTCGTTTGCCGACCGGCTTGACCATCTGGTGCTGCCGGCGCTGGCGCTCGGTCTCATAAGCTCGGCACTGATCACCCGCTTCACTCGCGCCTCGATGCTCGACGTGCTCAACGACGACTATGTGCGGACCGCCCGGTCCAAAGGCATGAGCGAATGGCGTGTGGTGCTGAAGCATGCCTTCAGAAATGCCTTGATCCCCATCCTCACCGTCATCGGCCTGACCGCGGCACTGCTCATCTCCGGTGCGGTGGTGACCGAGACGGTGTTCGGCCTGCCCGGCGTCGGCAGCTTGGTCGTCTCGGCGGTGTTGCGGCGCGACTATCCGGTTATTCAAGGCGCGCTGCTGGTCATTGCCGGGCTGTACGTCTTGGTCAATTTCGCCATCGACATGCTCTATCTGGCTGTCGATCCAAGGGTTCGCTACTGATGGCCGCTATCTCGGTGCCGCTCCAGGCGGAGCCAAATATCCTCTCGCGGCTGATGACCCGGCCGACGGCGGCGGTGGGCATCGCCGTGATGATGGTCATCGTGCTCGCCGCAATCCTCGCGCCGGTCATCGCCCCCTACGCACCGACCAAGCTCTCCATTGCCAGCCGGCTGCATCCGCCGAGCCTCGACCACCTGTTCGGCACCGACGATCTTGGGCGCGATATCTTCACCCGCATGCTCTACGCCGCGCGCACTTCGCTGGCGGTCGGCTTTGCTGTCGTGATCTTCGCCTCGATCATCGGCGTCGTTTTGGGACTGACTTCCGGCTTCTTCAGAAAGCTCGACGCGCCGGTGTCGCGGTTGATCGACGCCATGATGGCTTTTCCCGACATATTGCTCGCAATTGCGCTCGTGGCGGCACTAGGCGCCACCGCTTTCAATGTTGTGGTCGCCCTCGGCGTGGTTTATGCGCCGCGGCTCGCACGCGTGGTGCGGGCCTCGACGCTGGTCATTCGCGAACTCCCCTATGTCGAGGCGGCCCGCGCACTCGGCGTGCCGACGCCGGTTATCCTGGTGCGGCACGTCCTGCGCAACGTCACCTCTCCATTGCTGGTGCAGGCAACCTTCATCTTCGCCAACGCCATCCTGGCCGAGGCCGGTCTGTCCTTCCTCGGCGTTGGCATATCGCCCGACATCCCGACCTGGGGCACAATGATCGCCACCGGCCGTCAATACATGGATCAGGCCGGCTGGATCATGATGTTTCCCGGCAGCGCCATCGTCATCACCGTGCTGTCGCTGCAGCTCGTCGGCGACGGTTTGCGCGACCTTCTCGACCCTCGTCTGGCAAAGGACATCTGATGTTCGGCAATCGCTCTTCGCAAACCGAAAGGCCGCTGTTGATCAGGGGCGCAAAACCAGTCGGTTTCGGCGGCGGGTTTGGCCAGACAATCGACGTGCTGATCGGCAAGGATGGCCGTATCGCCGAAACCGGTTCGACGATTGCCGCCGGCGACGATGTGAAGATGCTTGACGCCAATGGCGCGTTCCTGTCGCCCGGCTGGACCGACCTCCACGTGCATGTCTGGTACGGCGGCACCGACATTTCGCTGCGGCCGCAGCAATGTGGCGCCGCCCGAGGCGTCACCACGATGGTCGATGCCGGCTCGGCCGGCGAAGCCAATTTCCACGGCTTTCGCGAGTTTATCATAGAGCCGGCGCGAGAGAACATATACGCGTTCCTGAACATCGGTTCGATCGGTCTCGTCGCCTGCAACCGTGTCAGTGAGCTGATCGACATGCGCTCGATCGATATCGACCGCACCATTGCCACCGTCGAGGCCAACCGCGACATCATCGTCGGACTGAAGGTGCGTGCCAGCCACGTCATCACCGGCGGCTGGGATCTGACGCCGGTCCGGCTGGCGAAGAAGCTCGGCCGCATCCTCAAGCTGCCGCTGATGGTGCACGTTGGTGAGCCGCCGCCACTCTATGACGATGTTCTAGGCCTGCTGAGCGAAGGCGACATCGTCACTCATTGCTTCAATGGCAAGGCCGGCGGCTCGATCATCGAGGACGACGATCTTTATCGGCTCGCCGAGGATGCGGCGCAGCGCGGCATTGTGCTTGATGTCGGCCACGGCGGCGCCTCGTTCTCCTTCGATGTCGCCAAGGCGGCGCTCGAGCGCGGTCTGCCACCGAAGACGATCTCGACCGATCTGCACAACCGTTCGCTCGACGGCGCTGTGTGGGATATGGCAACCACCATGTCGAAGCTGTTGTCGCTCGGCATGGCATTCGAGGATGTGGTCACGGCCTCGACGACGGCGCCGCGCCGCGCCATCCGGTTGCCCGCCGACGGCCTGCTGGAAAAGGGCAGGCCAGCGGAATTCACTTTGTTCGACCTCGTCGAGGCCGAGCTCACTGTGAAGGATTCGCAAGGGGCGACAAGCATGCTGCACCGGCTATTCGAGCCGCGCTACGCTGTCCTCGGTGCCGAGGCGATCGTTGCCCACCGCCACATGCCGCCGGAAGGGTCTGCGGGCAGTGTGCCCGTCTGTCCGCATTGCGGGTGGAAATCATGAGCGACGCAATGGCCGGCGACGTCATCCTGTCGGTTCGGGACTTGCGGACCTGGTTTCAGACCCGCCGTCTTACCGCCAAGGCGGTCGATGGCGTCACCTTCGACCTGAAGCACGGCAAGACGCTGGCCGTGGTTGGAGAATCCGGTTCCGGCAAGTCGGTGACCAGCCTGTCGATCATGGGCCTGCTGTCACGGCCCGGAAGAATCGCCGGCGGCCAGATATTGTTCCGCGACCGGCAGGAGCATGTCCACGACCTCGCCGGATTTACCCAGAAGGAATTCCGCAAGCTACGCGGCCGGGAAATTGCAATGATTTTTCAGGAGCCGATGACTAGCCTGAACCCGCTCTTCACGGTCGGCGACCAGATCAGTGAGATGATCGTGCTGCACGAGCCGGTGAACCGGCAGGAAGCGCGCAGCCGTGCGCTCGCCATGCTGAAGCATGTCGAGATTCCGGACGCCGTCTCGCGGCTCAACGACTATCCACATCAGATGTCCGGCGGCATGCGTCAGCGCATCATGATCGCCATGGCACTCGCCTGCAATCCGTCGCTGCTGATCGCCGACGAACCGACTACGGCCCTCGACGTCACCATCCAGGCGCAGATCCTCGATCTCTTGCGTCGCCTGCAGGTCGAGATGGGGATGTCGATCCTTTTCATCACCCACAATCTCGGTGTGGTCGCCGAGATCGCCCATGATGTCGTCGTCATGTATGGCGGCCGAGTCGTCGAGCAGGCGCCGGTCAACGATCTGTTTGCGCACCAGCGCCATCCTTACACAAGGGGGCTGCTGGCCTGCACGCCCAATGCCGCGCGCGATATCGGTGACGACGGCGAGCGCCGGGCGCTCTATTCCATTCCCGGCAGCGTGCCGCCGATCACCGCGCTGCCGCCCGGTTGCGCCTTCGAGCCGCGCTGTGACTTCGCCATTGCGCCCTGTCGGGCGGCACCCCCGCCATTAATGCCGGCAGGGCCGCACGGCGCTTCCCGATGCATCAGGAGTGCAGAGCTGTGAGCGCCGCGGTGATCGCCGGTCGTGCGGAGGCTGCGCCATTGCTTAGCGTGCAGGGTCTGACAAAGCATTTTCCCGCCCGCAATGGCCGCATCATTCATGCTGTCGAGGATGTCAGCTTCGATGTCGGACGCGGCTCGACGGTCGGGCTGGTCGGCGAGTCCGGCTCCGGCAAGACCACCGCCGGGCGCGCCATCCTCAGGCTGGTAGAGCCGACCAGAGGCAAGGCGCTGTTCGACGGCGTCGATCTGTTTTCGCTGTCCGCACGTGAAATGCGCGGCTACCGGCAAAAGCTGCAGATCGTGTTCCAGGATCCATTCTCCAGCCTCAACCCGCGCATGCGCATCGCCGCCATCATCGGCGAGGCACTCGACGCGCGTGGCTTTCCGCGAGGCAAGCGGCGTGCCGACAGGGTCGCTGAACTGCTGACCCTGGTCGGCCTGTCGCCCGATCACGCCACGCGCTACCCGCACGAATTCTCCGGCGGCCAGCGCCAGCGCATCGGCATTGCGCGCGCGCTCGCCGTCGAGCCGGAATTCGTCGTCGCCGACGAGCCGGTCTCGGCGCTTGATGTGTCGGTGCAGGCGCAGGTGCTCAACTTGCTCGGTGAGTTGCAAAAGCGGCTCGGCCTGACGCTGCTGTTCATCGCGCATGATCTCTCGGTGGTCGAATACCTTTGCGACGAAGTGGTGGTGATGTATCTCGGCCGCGTCATGGAGCGTGGTCCGAGCCGTCTTCTCTACGCCGCGCCGCGGCACCCATACACCAGGGCATTGCTGGCGACGGCACCCGTGCCCGACCCGACCCGCCGGCGCACCCACGTCGCCTTGCACGGTGACATTCCAAGCCCGATTGACCCGCCTTCCGGCTGCGTCTTCCGCACCCGCTGTCCGGAGGCAATTGCCGCCTGCGCCGGGATCATTCCGCCCCTCGACGATATCGGCGGCGGGCACCACGTGGCCTGCATCCGGCACAACGAAAAAACGATCTGATTGGAGTTTGTGTATGACTTTTTCCGAGCTCATGAAGCGACCGGAAAGCACGCCCTACGACCGGCTTTTGGCGCTTGGAATAACGCTGCCCGAGGCGCCGCCGCCGATCGCCAATTTTGTCACACACGTGCAGGAGGGCAAGCTGCTGTTCCTGTCCGGCCAGGGGCCGAGCGAGGCCGACGGCCGGGTCCATACGGGCAAGGTTGGTGCCGACGTCACGGTCGATCAGGCCTATGCCCATGCGCGGCTGACCGGTGTCAACCTCATTGCCGTCATGCACGCAGCGCTCGGCGATCTGCGCCGCGTGCGGCGTGTGGTGAAGTTGTTCGGCATGGTCAACGCCACGCCGGATTTCGCCGACCACCCCGCGGTGATCAACGGCTGCTCGGACCTGCTCATCGATGTTTTCGGCGAGCGCGGCACCCATGCCCGCTCTGCGGTCGGCCACGGATCACTGCCGGGAAGAATCAGCGTCGAAATCGAAGCCGTCATCGCCATTGATTGATCGGATCACGAATAGCCGGAGCACAAGACCATGCCTGTCGACGATATCCGCAGCCATCTGGGCCTCAGGCCCGTCATCAACGTCTCTGGCACGATGACCTCGCTCGGCGCCTCCATTGTCGTTCCCGCGGCTGTCGAGGCTGTGTCCGGCATTCTCACCGAGTTTGTCGAAATGGCCGATCTGCATCGCAAGGCCAGTGCCGTGATCGCCGAATTGACGGGCGCGGAGGCCGGCTTCATCACCGCGTCGTGTTCCGCGGCAATCACCCTGGCGGTGGCGGCCAGCATGACCGGCCCGGACCTTGCCGCGATCGAACGGCTGCCGGATGCCGCGGGACTGAAAGACGAGGTCGTCATCCAGTCCGGCCACATGGTCAGCTACGGCGCACCGATCGAACAGGCGATCCGTCTCGCCGGCGCCAAGGTCGTGCCGGTCGGTCAGGCGACCAGCGCCTCGGCATATCAGCTCTCAGGCGCCATCACCGAGCGCACTGCTGCAGCAGTCTACGTCGTGTCGCACCATGTCGTCGAGTATGGGCAAATCCCGCTGAAGATGTTCGTCGAAGCCGCCCATGCACGCGGGGTCCCGGTCATCGTCGACGCAGCGTCCGAATACGACCTGGCGGGCTTTCTCGCCAGCGGAGCCGATCTGGTGCTGTATTCGGGTCACAAATTCCTGGGCGGCCCGACATCCGGCATCGTCGCAGGCACGAAAGCGCGGGTGCGCGACGTCTATCTGCAGAACCGAGGCATCGGGCGCGGTATGAAGGTCGGCAAGGAAGGCATCGTCGGTGCGCTCGCTGCTCTCCAGGCCTGGAAAACGCGTGACCATGACGGTATCCGCGCTCGCGAACGCCGAGCGCTCGATTGCTGGGCGCAAGCGCTCGAGGGGCGGCCCGGCATCACCGCCGCCATCGTACCCGACCCGACCAGCAATCCGCTCGATCGCTTGAAGGTGTCGGTGAATGCCGCCGAAGCCCGCATTACGGCGTGGGATCTGGTCGACCGGCTGGCAGCCGGCAATCCGCCGGTGGTCGTCCGCGATCATGAAGTCGAGCACGGCTATTTCTTCCTCGATCCATGCAATTTGCATCCCGACGAAGAATTCGTGGTGGCGGCACGGCTTGCCGAGGAGCTTGATGGCGCGCGCAAGTCGAATGCGATCATCGCCACACCATGGAACGAGCGTCTCATGGCCCGCGAGGCCACGATCCTCAACTGGCCGGATTGAGGGTGGCTGTGGTAAATGCCCCGGCTGCCTTACAGTGCACGCAAAACCGAGAATGCCATGCCCACGATAGCGCCCGACCTGCACCTGAACCCTGCCGAAGGCGCACGCGAACCCCGCCGCTCGCGCACCAGCGGTATCGACCGTGCGCTGCAAATACTCGATTATCTGCAAAAGCAGGGTCGGCCAGCAACGGCGTATGAGATAGCACACGACATCGGCGCCCCCCTGTCGACGATCTACGTCATCGTCGACGATCTGGTCGAAAAGGAACTGCTGGACCGCAAGGACGGCGGCCTGCTCTGGTTAGGCCCGCGGCTTTATCAATACGGCCTGACCTACGCTCGCACATTGGATCTGCTCAACGTGGCAACGCAGGAGATGCACGAACTGGCTCAGAGTTCGAAAGAGACGATCCAGCTATGCGGCCGTGACGGTGACCATATGGTTGTGCTTGCGATGGAAGAGGGCAAAGATCATTTCCAGGTCACATCTCGCGTCGGGACCCGGACGCCGCTGAACTGGACTGCGTCGGGCCGGCTGCTCGTCGGCCATTTGCCGGAAGCCGAACGCCGCGCAATTTTCGCCCGATCCGCGATCGCCTCTCCGACCGGACGCGCCGAGACGGACAAGGATGTGCTCGCTCGCGCGGCCGCCGCAGCACTGGAGCAGGGCCTGTCGATCCAGGCTGGTGAATCCGACTTTTCAGTTGCCTGCATTGCGGCTCCCATCCTCGATAACCAAGGAGCCTGCCGTGCCACGATCTCGATCGTCGTCCCGGATGTGAAGCTGAAGCAAAAGAACCCGGATTTGATTACGATGGTCAAGACCAGTGCGCGCCGCATCGAGTCGCGGCTCGGTTGGCGAGCCGACCGGCCATAACGAACGCCCGGCGCTAGTTGGCAAAATCGCGGGATGGTGCGCTTCTGCACATCCCGAAACGACGGGCGCCGAGTCTCCAGGCGTTCCAATCAAGCCTGCGCTCGCATCTTCAAGCTGGACGATCTGGTGGTTTTCTGTGCCTCACAGGCTTGAGCAGTGAAACGAGAATGTCCTCTTTGGCCTGTTGATCAGACGCTCCCGTCATCAGGCAACCGAATACAGCGTCATCGCCGCATCGAAGCCGCGCTGACCTCTCGGGTCGAGGGCTGCCCTGATCCCCAGGGATCCGGGGCCCGTGCGGTGTGGCCGCGCGCGCCGAGCCTCGCGTCGCCGAAGAGGCCCGAGGCGATGTCGAAGCCCAGAGTGTACATGCCGGGCGGCTCTGCAGCGCGGGCAGCCTTAAAGGCATCCGTCGAGGTCTGCTCCGCGATCTTCGCGCCGACGGTCGCGAGGCCGAGTTGCGCATTCCGGGCGACAATGAAGAACGCCGAATCCTCGCAGCCAACGCGCTCGTCAGCATCAAGGCCATCCATGAAAAGCTGCTTTCCAGGGCCCCATAGCGTGTCTGCGCCGGGCATCGCGACGCCAATATCAAACCCGGTCTTGGCGGGACCGTCTGGCTCCAGTTCTCGCATCTCGCTCAACAACGCGTCGCGGCTGACCATCATTTTTCCCTTGTCCGCATAAACGCTTTTCAGCCCCTTGGCGCCTTCCGGCAATGGATCGGGCGTCAGCCCTTGCGGGAAACGCCGGGCCGGCGTCTGCTTCGCGGCGAAATCAACCGGCAGGCACGCTGTTTTAGGATCGTTGATCGCCGCGGCGGCGGCTTGCGCGATGATGTCTATGTCGACTTGGAAACCACGGAATGCCTCCTGAACCGTCTGCAGGGTTGTCGGTGCCGTGAAGGTGAACTTGCCTGGATTGAGCGTAATGAAGTCCATCAGGTTCATCTGGTCTAGCCGGCTGCTGCGGTCCTTCGCGCATTCAACCAGAACATCCTGAGCTTGCCGGACCTGCGCTGCGTTCGGCGGGATCGGTCCATCTGCGATGGAGATTGGAGCCAGGGTGACGAAATAAGGAACGGCATTGGCGTTCGGATCGGTCTGGAACGCGTTCAGCCATTGCTGGAGAAGCCCATACATCTGGCTGGGATCCGTTACGTCCCCCATGATCAGATTGATTGGGCCGCCTTCGTGGTAGACGGTCGTGCGTACGTCTTCATGGAAATGCCTCTGCATGCTCTCCATTTTCATCTTGGCGTCGGCAGAAAACAGCCCGTAGGACCCCGACAACTCCATCGAAACGGCTTGGGCCTCCTCGGAACTGGCTGTATCCATCTGCAGGACGGCTAGGAACATCCCGCCGCGGCCTACCCCGTTCACGAACATGTTTCCGTAGCGTGATTGGAAGAGTTCGGGATTGCTCGATATCGCCGCCGCCGAGCCGCTCAGCTTTGGTTCGTCGATGCCGTGAAAGGGCAGCGTTACCTTGGCGGAGATGAGCAGGAACAGCGAACTGCTCTGGATCCTTGAGCTTTGGGCGAAGTCAAACCTTCCTGACGCGGAGAAGCACCCGCACCCGCCGCTCGCTTCGACATTGATGCTCAGCGACTTTTCGAGTTCGGCGGTGGTGTGAATGCGGCGTATGTCGAATGAAGATATGGACCCCATTGCATCGTCGACGCCGGAAAATGCGCCATCGACGACATGACCCATCGGACTACCCGTCGCAAGATCGACACCTTTTCCATAGTCGTAGCCGGGAGAGTAAGGTACGGTTACTTGAGTAAGCATTTCAATCTCCTGATGCGCCCATTGGCATTACTCTTAAATAAACCAGTTCAGCAGAGTATAATCTGGCACGATTGTGGCTCGCCAGAGTGCAGTCTAACGGGTCAGTTGGCGGCGTCCTCCGCACTATTTCTAGCAGGAAGGCTCAAGCGTCGTGGGGAGGCGCTATCCCAAGCCATCTGTCGAGTTCCCTTTCGGAACCAAAATTACAGGGCCGGGCGCTCCGCCCCGGAACAACTCCCAGACGTCTTTGATGTCCATGACCTTCTCTGCAAGTCTTCAAAGAACGTTCCGACCGGAATCGATCCATGCGTGTCAGGAAGCTCGATCGGAACCGGATCGCTCGCCGAGCTTGAGTTCGGAGCAGTTCCTGGCGCGGAGAAGCCACCACCTCACCGGAGGCACCAGACATCCAAAGCGGAGCAGGCGCGATCCCGCTTCGAGTGTGGATCGCGCATGCTAGAGCTAGTCTGATACGGATTGGACAAGGATGGTGATGTCGTAACTGGCATCCGCGCCCTGCACGTTTTTCACGGTTTGGAAATCCATGATCGCGGACAGGTCGATCATCCCTATCTCGTCATCGCCTGAAAGGTCGGTCTCGATAATATTGAGGTAGAATTCACCGGCTGGAACGACCTGGTTGATGTCGAGATTATAGTCGTTTCCCGGAGTGAAGGATCCAATCGGGAAGCGAACAGGACCCATCACTCCAACAAGGTCGTCGGAGCCTGTATAATCATTCGTCGAATGACATTTGATGCGGCTTATGTTCAGAGAGTAGGGACGCATGGTCATTGCTCCATCAACTTGTGCGAGATGGAATGCTCACCTGCCCGAGCTTACGAATGGCTTACGAGGTCGTCACAGCCCGCCGCTTTCTGCTCGCTGAGGTGTTGTCGGCGACCGGGACATCACCTGATGCCTGTCGCGCGGTCAGTCGACCCGGTAAATGATGTAGTAGGCCGACCCCTCGATCGCCGAGCGGGCGATTTTGGCGATTGGACCCAAGCCTTGTTCTTCCTTCTCCATGGTGACGGAGCCGAGTGGATCATTGCCATTAAGAGGGCCGTCTTCATCCCAAAGAGAGAGATTCTGGCTATACTCGAACGGCAGCACGAGGCCGGGTTCGAACGACTGGTCCGCATTGACTTCCCTGGTGGTTCCGGGAGAGGGCCAGACAGCGTCATCGACATTGCCTTCAGTCCCGGTTGTGATGAACAGATTGTCCGGATCGGCCCGTATGGCGTCGATCACTCCAAGAACGCTTGGCAGTGACTTGATCCCTTGCAGCAGGCTGCCGGCGAAGTCGTTCTGGATGAATCGCGGCGTCAGGCCCATGATGGCGTCGACCAGCGCCTGGTTGGCCGCGAAGTCGGTTCCGGTGGCGGGCTGGACACAATAGATGGTTTGAACGGTTGCGGTCGGCACGGGTTTTCTCCTTGAGTTGGAACGATGCCGACAGTGACGGAGCCGCGCTTACGTTTGGCTTACATACTGAAATGACGCGCACTCGGCCCATCATCTGCTATAAGAGTGCAGCCTGGCGGATCTGGATGCGGCGGTGCACGGCGGCCCGATAGCAAAGCTTTCAATGCCAAGACCCGCGGGAATCTCGCGGCGGCCGCGTATTGCTGCACTGGTCGACAGGTGCCTGGAATCCGGCATGTGCTGGATTGCTGCCCCTGGCGGATATGGGAAGACCACCGCGGTCATCGATTACCTCCAGGGAAAGCGGGCTCCGCATGTCTGGTATCGCGTCGATGACGAGGACCAGGATATCGCCCGCCTGTTCTACTATCTGGCGATGTCGCCTGGGGCGCAGGAACTCAGTCTTCCTGTCTTCGGAACCGAATATGCGGAGGATGCTGCTGCATTCGCGCGTCTGTTCTTCCGCGCTTACTTGGCGCAGATGGCACCGGACACGATCATCGTCCTTGACGATATTCACCATGCCGATACACCAGAATTCCGCGAAGTTCTGGCTGTCCTGCTGCGAGAACTGCCCAACACGGTCCGGTGCATCTGCATATCGCGTACACTGCCTGGTGGGGGCGTGGCCGAACTCGCGCTCGCAGGCAAGCTGCCGGTCATCGGCCAGACCGCACTGGAATTCTCGGAGGACGAAGCACGCTGCCTCGTCGGCCTTAGGGAACCAGGCCATGAGAAGGGGATCGATGTCACCGCCGCCAGGGGGTGGGCGGTCGGCCTGGTCATGATCGCCAACCAATCAAGTGCCCCGCAGTTGATGAGCGCCATGCCTCTGGGGCAGGGAAACTTCCAGGAGGTGGTCGGCAGACTGTTCCTGCAGAACGTTCCAGGCGACGACCAGAACACCCTGCTGAAGCTTAATCTGCTTCCCGAAATCAATTCCGGTCTTGCCGACGCCTTGCTCGGACCCAGAGTCGGCAGCCCGGTGCTGGAGCGGCTCTTCCAAATGCAGCTGTTGGTTACCCGAACAGGCCTCGGAAGCGGAGGATTCCAGTTCCACGACCTCCTGCGCGATTACCTGTCCAGGCTCTTCGAAGCGCGGCTGCCGCCGGAAGAGCAGGCAAGTCTGCGCGAAAGGGCAGCTCGGGTCCTGCGCGACGCAGGATTGGTCGACGCTGCCGTATCGATGGCTCTCCAAGCAGAAGCCTGGCCGCTTGCCCGCGAGTTGGTTATCGAGCACGCCGAGGCGATGCTGTCCCAAGGCCGCAGGGCTACCTTGATCGAATGGGGCACCAGATTTCCTGCTGAAGAACTGGAAGGCTGGCTTCTCCACTGGATCGGGGCCGCTCACGTTCCTGACGACGCCGCAGCCGAGCGATGGTTCTCGCGGGCTTGGGAGGCGTTCGAGAAGGACGGCGATTTGCGGGGGCAGTGGCTGACCGTGATCCGCGCCGTGCTCGTAAAGACAAGCAGCTGGCGGACGCACGGGGGCCTGGACGGGTGGACGCGAAGGGCAGCCGCCATCCTTCGCGGAAGGCAACCCGATCTTGTCCCGAGAGAGCGGATGCTGGTTGGTGTCGGCATGTTGCGCGCGGTGGATTACGGGGAGGCCGACGAGGAGACCGCACAGGCAGGAGTGAAGATGGCCGACGAACTCCTGCAACAGCTGTCGAACCCGACTGGTGAAGTTCCGGTTGACCTGAGATTGCTTGCCAGTGAAGCCCTTGTTGATCATGCGGTCTGGTCAGGGCGGCAGGACATCTTCGAACAGGCGGTCGACAGCGTCGCTTCCGAATTGAACGACCCGAAGGTGACGCCTTGGGTGCTCGGCATGTGGTTGGTCTCTTTCGGCGCCGCCAGCGGCAGGTATTTTTCATTCTCGAGGCGCGGGTTTCCATATGCCTCGGCCGAAGACGCCCTTCGCAAGGCAATCGAGATGGGCGAGAGGGAAGCCCTGAGAAGCGTCGAGTTCAGCGGTCTCTACCATCTCCAGCTGCTGCTCAAGCTGCGTAACGATTTCGCCGGCTTCGCAGATCTCGTGACGAGGCTCAGCAAAATCGCGGACAGCCGCTTCACAACTCAGGTGGCTGTAGTCGCCGATTGCCGAGCCGCCATGCATGCGCGGCAAGGCAGCTTCGTCGAAGCCTACAGGGATTGCGACACGTTCATGACCGCGATCGAAGAGGCGAACGAGCCGATGGTCGAGCGCTGGCCGCATTATGTCACCAAATTCCAGGTTCTTCTCGCCGACAGAAGGCCCGCTGAGGCCGCCTCGCTGTTGGCAGATATCGTCGACCGGCTGGACGGCGGCCCGCGGGAACGGGTGAAGATTTGCATTCTTGCCGCTGCCGGTTTTGAAGCGAAATGGAGGGGCGGAGCCGGTTATGAAGAGAAACTGACGGAGTTCATGACAGCCCTGAGGACCGTCAACCCGTCTGCAATCCTACTCAACCTGCCCGATCTCCTCGCCGAATTGCTGGCCGATGCACTTGACCGCGGAATCGAAGTGGATCTCTGCCATTCGGTCATTCAGACGCGGCGTCTCGTCCCGCCAATGAGACGGCCTGCCAAATGGCCATGGCCACTGAAGATCTTTGTGCTGGGCGGCTTCAGGATCGAGCTCGACGGAACTCAGTTCGATCTCGGGTCAAAATCGCCGACGCGTGCCCTCGATATCCTGCGGGTTCTCGCCCTGGCGCGCGACCAGACCTGTCCCCTCGAAAGCATTCACGACTGGCTTTGGCCCGACCTTGACGGGGATCAAGCCAAACCGGCGTGCGAGCAAGCCATTCACCGCCTGCGCAAGGCGCTCGGCAAGGGCGACTTCATAGTCCAGAGGGAGGGGCGGATCAGTCTGCCCCCGGATAAGGTGTGGGTCGACCTTTCCGAGTGGGAAGCCCGTCTCAACCGCGGTCTTTCCCGGAAAGGGGATACGACAGCCCCCGAAAAGGAACAGCTTCTGGCGAGATTCCCCGGCCCGCCACTGTCGCCGGGTTCTCTTCCGTCTTGGGCGATACCGGTGGCCGACAAGGTTCGGGACGGCTATATCGACCTGGCGATCAACGTCGGAAGACATTGGGAGAATGCCGGAGAAGGTTTCCGGGCGCGAGAAGCCTACCTGAGAGCACTCGAGTACTACCCGGATTCGGAAAGAGTGTACCAAGCCCTCATCAGGGAACGTCTGTCCAGCAGTGATCCTGCCGCAGCTGTAGACGACTTCTCGCGTTACGAGAGGGCGGTTGGAGCGAACGGGGAATACAAATCCTCTCACGTGATCCGCACGCTGGTGCGCCCGTATCTGAAATCCTGAACGCCCAAAGACCCGAAGCCACCCGTAAGCTGTGTCTTGCCAGCGTGCTCCGAACCTCTTCTTTGCACGGCCCGATAACTTCACGGGCAATCCCGGGCCGATCGTGCGCGGGGCGGCTTTTGTCCAACCAGCAATCCGGGATCGGAAACACTGAGACCCGGAGCGATAGACTCTGCGCTTGGGCAGCGTTCCTGCGTAACGCTGGACTCTACCCAGCAGGGTGCAGGACTACTCGCGCTGTGAGCGGGCGAGCAAGATAGACCGGCGGAATCGAGCTTTCGATGCAATCCACTCGCTTGTGTTTTCTTCCTGAGCCAATGAATCCAAAAATTTCGATCTGTAAGCCATCCGTAAGCTGCGGTCAGAGAAACTCAATCCGTCGAAACCAAACAACCGCTTCGTCCGGCCCCTCGAGAGGCTACCCCGCTCGCGAAACCGCGCATGCAAGCAGCCCGATGAGGATCAAAAACATGTCTACATGGCAGGATAGAGCATACCGGATATTAAATCTTTTCGAGGGTTCGGCCGACGAAGCTGGTGACCGAACCTGGCAGATCATGAACCACGTTCTCGACGAGAACAATCAGGACGACTACATCAGCAGAGACTTCTACAACGTCCAGCAGACCGCAGGCGGGCTGCCGGAAGGCGTCACCTTCGAAGTCTTCCTGTCAGCGGTGTCCGGTCATGTCAGGGACGAGCTGCAGGGCGGAAGCTTCGACGAGGAGCTTGGCGATGATGACGTTCGCACGGCAGGCCTCTCTTTCGACGACAACATTCGCCGGCATATCCGGTTCCTCAACGGAGTGGTCCACCAAGGCGCTCCCGGCGAGGTTCATCTCGGACTATGGGAGAGAATTCTGCAGGCCCGCGACAATGGCCGGAGCATCCACTCGCTGTACCACGACTATCTCGTCGATGCCTAACCGGCCCAGACACTCACGGGTTTTGTCACAGGCACAGGTCCGCAGGAAGCCATCGCCCTAGCGACACGTGCCCGGAAGGGACAGCAGCAAACTTCGGCTGGGAGATGCTCGGCAGCCAAGGAGGCGGCTGGGCCCGGCAAGGACATTCCTGACCTGGTGATTGTCTGATCGGCCGATGTCCGAACGAGACGTAACTTGCTCTTGGGCCTGGGCTCTCGGATCGACGGAGCGCGGGCTTTGCACATCCGCAACCTGACGTTGGTCTTTTTCCCCGTCCGCGTGACGATCCATGGTCCAGCGCCGCAACAAACCAAACAAGGAGAGTTCTCATGCCTGGTAACGATCTTCAGGTCACCGGCGGCATCACGCAAGCACTGCTTGACGCGCTGAACCAGATACACACCGCCGTTGCGGCCCAGCTTGTGAATCCCGACGGCACGCCGTCTGGCTCGGCAGTCTACATGCACCTTCCAGTCGGCCAGCCGATCGACCCGAAGATGTATGCCAATCCCTGGACGCCGGCCGGCGGCAGCGCCTACGGCGCGGTTTCCACCACGGGCGCCTTCTCAGCACCACCCGCTCCCCCTTCGGCCGGAACGCCCGAGACGCCGGCCGGTCAGCTGGCCGCAATGCCGGCACCAGATCCCAGGCTGCAATTGGCGATCAGCAGCGCCTTCAACACGGCTCAGCGGGTTGATGACATGTTGATGGTCACCAACAAGGGGGTTGCGGTGTCGTGGCCTCAGCGCACCGTCAGTATCGAGTATTTCACAGCCCTGGCCGGCATGCAGGCGGAACCGATCCCTGAGCCCTCGACCGATATCAAGAAGCGCATCGCCGATGCCCAGAAGACATTGTATCTGATGGATGCCGACGGCAATTTTACCGGCTACACGCCGCGCCACACCGCCTACAGGCACAACCAGAAGGTGCTGGCAGATGCGCGCAGCGAGTTCGCGCTCGCTTACTCCCAAGCCATGTCCGATCCTATCCAGGGACAGGCATGGCCGGTCACCAGCGCCAGATACCAGAACGCCGTCGACCAAGCCTATAACGACTTCAAGGATATGGGCGGGCAACAGATCGACGACGCGATTGCAACCCTTCAGTCCGTCGGCGGCAGCGCCGCGGCCGCCCTGATTGCCAAGGCCCGCAAGATGTACGACGAGTATAGCGTTGGTCTCGGTGGCGCCGTGGCAATCAAGGTGCCCTGGTCGTATATCGATCCGGTCTCCTGGTGGGATCACACCAACCATGACTTCGGGGTGATGAAAATCACCGCCACATCGAAACAGTACCAGGCGAGCGGTGGCGGCGGCCAACACAGCTTCGGACACAGTTTTTACAACAACGAGTCGTCATCAACATCGGGGAGCGTCGGCTACAGCGTTCTGGGTTTCGGCGCCTCCGCCAATGCATCACATAGCGAGACCAGCCATAACGACGGGCGGAATGCCGACCAGTCCTCCTGGCAGTCGCATCAGGACAGCAGCTCTTCGGCAACTGTCACGTTCGAGTGGTTCATGGCCAGCATCGAACGGCCATGGCTGCTTGGCGATCTTTTCCACATGGACGGCTGGTATCTCGCCGGTCAGAAGAAGAATGCGATCAGCGACGGGACCATCGAAGGTCAGATCGGCGACGTGCCCAAGCTGCTCCCGATGATCCCGAAGGGTTTTCTGATTGTTCGAAACGTGAAGATTACCGCTAATTCCTGGGGCAGCATGGGCAGCGCATTCCAGAGCGCCGTCGACAGCGCCAGCGGACACACTGAAAGCAGTTCCACCTCCTATGGCGGCAAGGTTGGTTGGTGCGGTATCGGCGGATCGGTCCAACATTCCAATTCGGACAGCAGCGGCGCATTCAGCAACCAGCACGATGCATCTCAGGGATTTTCCTTCAGCAGCAATGAACACGGTGGAACGCTTGAAATTTTCGGTTCGCAGATCGTGGGCTGGGTAGGCCAGATACAGCCGGCCGCGCCGCGCAAGGACGACCCTGCACTCAACGCCGGAGTCGTGGCCAACCCTGCGACAGCCGCCAATGCCGGGGCGCCTGTGACACCGGCCGACGCGGCCGCTACTCCGCAAGGCTGAGGTGTCCCTGTGAGCACGAACAGCGATCAGCTCGCGATCCTTGGCCAGCAAGTGGTGGACACGTTAATCGCGACCTACAACCCCAACAATGACCCGTCGTTGGCGCTTGCCATTCATCCGGGGCAGGCGCTAGCCGATGGCATCGTCCAAAATGGCGTGACCAATCCGCTGCGGCTGTCGGAGTGGCTGGAAGACCAGTACGACTACCCGCTATGGCTGAAACGGTCCGATGCCTCCTCCGTTTCCGCCTCGTCTGTCGGCAGTCTTACCGCCAAGTCTGCCTATTTGGCGATGATCCCATGGGCGCAACCGGGGGTTCCGGTGGACGCTCCTTCCTATGCGCGCATCGCCGCGATGGTTGCCGAGGCACGAAAAGATATCGGGGACAATCCCGATGCGCTGCCATTCAGCTGCGAGCCGACAGATTTCGCCGAGCCCAGCTGCACGGCCTGGCATGTCTTCGATCAAAGGATATCCCGCACTGCCGCAACCACGACCGAGACACCCGGCGCGATTAAGGCAAACCCCCTCTTATGGAAGATGCGAGTGTTGACAAAAGAAGGGGTTTCGAACCTCACCGCAGTTTCCGAGGCGGTCGAACGGCGCAAGGCATTTGCCGCCGAATTAGCTATCGTGCCAAGGGTTGAGGCGGTCAGAAAGCTGCGCACGCAGCCACATCTCACGGACTACGCTACCCAGCCGGTCGAGTTTCTCGGTATCCAGGATGCAGCAGGCACCGCGGTCAATCTGAGCCAGTTCAGCGCGAACCATCTGGATGGTCTCACCGCTTCCCCGCTCCACGCCCGGGCGCTGGCCGCCAACCTGCCAAGATTCAGTCGAATTCGCGCTGCCCGGCGACACCTCACAGCCCAGGCAGATCAAGTCTCGCCGCCCAGAGAGCAGCCAAATGCTTCAAACACGCAAATGCAGTTGGACACGTCGCTCGTGAACCGATTGGCCACAATCCAGCTTCACGATCTCATTAGAAACCCCGTCGTAACGGAGGTAACTACCTCGGACAGTGAACTGCATGTGCATTTCGAGTACTGCATGCTCACCATCAGCCGGCGGATCGCCGGCACGAGATGGTGGCATCCCGACCTCATCGACGAGGAGGATTGGTACGTACCGGGAATGAAGCGCGGCGACATGATCAAGGCTTCGACCGACGACGCCTATGCGCATTGCCTGCCTCAGGGCCTGCTTCTGGTTCGAAACGTGGAATTCAGCGGCTCGTGGACCGCCGAAGCCCGCACGACGATGCAAAACGCCGTCTCGTTTCTGGGTCCCTTCCTGATGCAGGCGCCAACCAGCTCTACATCCAGCACGTCCGACCTCGAACAGATGAGTGTGCTTGGCGTGGGCGTTCAGGTAATAGGCGAGCTTTGTTTTCCATTGCCGCCGCTCCCGCCGATGGATGATCCAGCGGAATCGGAACGTCCCGTTGTCTAAGCAATCCACGACGCTCAATGAAGAGGGCAAATGCGTTGTGGCCGAGCCGGGACGACGTGCCCTAGGCGACCGATGTCATTGCGCTGCACTCTGCGGTGCTGGCACGCTGCGAGCAACAACTAGACCAACTTCAAACAGGGCTTGCCAAAGGCATTGCAGCTGGCGATTCCGAGGCGATGCGTGACTTGATCGAAACCGTTACTGCGTTTCGAGATCCATCGAGGGCCGGCGGAATTGAAGTCGAAATCGCTGGGCCTCTCACCGTACTCCTGACGAGAATGCCGTTCCTTACGGCGTCGAAGGACAGTGGGGAAAGGTGGTCGCGAGAGCGCGCTGTCGCCTTTCCCACAACCATCAGATCGGCCGTTCCGGCTTCGCTGCCGCAACTGAACGAAACGGGTAGTTCCAACCGCGATCAGAGTAGGGCCTTCGCGGTTCGCTTAGATTTCATACTCCGCTTCGAGTGAACGTCAAGATCAAAGCGTGGCGAGCTACTCGAAAACCATCGGCGTATCTGATGGGACACTGAGCTGTTTGCCATTCACAAAGAGACGCAGAGCCCAGCCCCTGGATTTTCAGCTAATTTCTTCGCGCGTCGGGGGAGTTAAAGTGCTTGCGTTCAACAACTCGGCACGTTGTGGGAACAGGGCTCTGCGCGACGTCTCAGCTCTGCGGGCTGCACCAACGCGGAAAAAGGCGCTGTAATCGGTGGTGTTGGCGGTGCCGCGCTCGGAACAGCAGCTGGCGGGAACGACGTGCGAAATGCGGTCGTTGGCGGTGCAATCGGGGCCGTCGCCGGTACGTTGATCGGAGCGGCGGCCGACCGCCGCGGATACTGTCGATACCGGGATCGGAACGGGCGAGTCTTCGAGGCGCGATGCAGGTGATCGCGTTTCGTGTCTTGCCCCGCCGTGACGCTCGCAGGGCGTGAACGACGCCTGACCCGCCCGCGAACGCAATCAACAAAAGCAGACCGGCGGTCAGCCCAACAACACGTGGAGGAGGAAATCGTCATGAAGGGTTTTTGTGAGCGCCATCGAAGAACTCACCGAAGAAACAACCACTACCGGCGCGTGCTCTATACGGCCAACAGGATGCATCCCGGCCGCGTCAGGGCAAACGGTCTAGATGTCGTTGCAATTCCGCTATCTGCTGCAAGGACACCGGTTGAGGCATAGATCGCAGCGGGCTCACCGCCAACGACCGACCCCGGCGCTATTGTGCAGTTCAGGGGGACTCGTCCGACTCCGGCAAACGATCGCGAATGGCTTCCTCGGTTTTGCTTGCCGTCGATTTTACGACTTCCCCGACGCGGTCGACCAACGTCTCGGCATCGCCGCTGGTGCCGTGTCGGTCAGCCTCTTCTTTTGCGGTCTCATAGGCTTCGGCGGCGACCTGCTTGGCCTGCTCCAGGCCCTTCTCGAAGACGTCCTCGGCACTGTCACGAAGCTTGTCACGGTAGGCGCCAAGTTGCTCGTCTTCCGTGGCGGTGTGAGGCAGCATCACGCCGATGGCGGTGCCCACCGCAAGGCCCACCGCGGCTATCGCCAGAGGTTCGCGCTGGAACAGGTCCTGCGCCGACTGACGCGCCCGTGCGGTCACATCGCTGGCGGCTGAGCCGAGCTGTCCTGCCGTGCTTCTCACTCCTTCTCTGGCGTTACCCGCAAGGTCTGCCACAGCTTTAGTGGCGCCGCCTGCAACGGAAGCAACCGAACCAGCGGCATCGGAGAGCGTGGTGCCGATTCCGGAACCTTCGCTCTCGGCACCGTATTCGTCGCCGCTCGAGCCCTGCCATCCCTCGCCGCCCAAGCTGCGCCGGTCAGAGAAATCCCCGGCGGGGTCAGGTCCTCTGCGGGTCTGATAGACACCTAGTGCTGAACTGTCCACGGACGTGCCCTTGCCGAGCATCAGCCAGGCCAGGCCGGCGCCGACCAAGGTAAGCGGCAGCGGATTGTCCCTGACCTGCGCCTTGAGGTTGGTGAGCATAGCGGATCCCTCACCGCTGAACATCCCGGTGAATTCGTCGATCAGCTGACCCGGTGTCATCTTGCTGCGGATCGAGTCTGCGGTATCTGCCACTTTGGCGCGGGCAATATCGGCATCGCGTTCCAGCTCGGCTGCGGATTTGTCGGTCATCTTATCTGTTCCTTGATCACGCGTGCGTCGCGCTTGAGTTGGTCTTGTGTGCGGTCGGGCGTCAGTTCGGAGGGAGCCATGCTTGCTTTGCCGGAGCGCAAGAGTATGACTCCCAGTATCGCCACCACGACGCCGACCAGCAGCGAAGACCATCCGGCTCCCAGTCCGGCGCTCGCCAAGGCAATCACCAGCGCCTGCAAAAGCACCATCAGGGCGGCGAGCAGGCAAATGGCGCCTCCTATCACCTCCACCGCGCCGGCGCCGGCCTTGCTCACCTTTTCCGACATTTCAGCCCGCAACAGCCTGCTTTCGGTTTGAAGCAGCGTTGTAACCTGCTGTGCCAGATCGCCGACAAGGGTTGTCAGGCTGCGAGTGTCCTGATTGTCGGTCATGGGTTTTGCTCCAGACTTGCATCGGCCCAGTCATCGCCGGACTGATCTGAGCGGGATAACGTAGGCTCAACTGGCTCTGCCGATCGCCGTCCGAACTCATTCGAGCTCGAATCCGTCTCGGACGCCCGGCCTGCTCCCGACTGATCCGGAGTCCCGGTCGAAGCAGATGGCGGCGAGCTCTTGATGAACCGTCCTAACGCCAAGCCAGCCAATACCGAGCCAGCGATCAGCGCCCCGGAGTTTTCACGGCCGAAGGACTGGATTTCGCCGAGCACCTCATCGAACGGCTTATCCTTTAATGAGGATGAAAGCCGCTCAAGCCCGCCTGCGGCATCGAGGGCGAACTTTGAAGCGGTCCGTTGATCATTATTGGCCAGATGCTCGCTTGCCGCGCGCAATGCACCGCTAAAGGCCTTCAAGTTGGCGCTCACGTCGCGTTGTGTTCCCTCTGCCTTGTCGAACAATGCTTGCTTGGCTTCCGAAGCGTAATCGCTGGCTTTCCGAGTGACCTCGTCGCGAGCGTCATGTAGCGCCTCGGTCGCGGTCTGCTTTTCTCGTTGTAATCTTTCCGAAAGCTCGCTTTTGGCTGTCTCGAAATCGGCCGTCTGACGGCCCTGATCGTTTTGGTGCTGCATGGTGTCTCCTAGTGGAATCCGAGGAAGGAGAGGATCGCAAGCACGACGACGACAAGGCCGATGAGATAAATGACACTGTTCATGGCGCAATCTCCTCCACTTCGCACAGAACTTGCCTGGGCTTCCTGAGTTCCCTTCCGGCGAATCTTTTTTGGTAAGCGCTGCCTGACCGTTCTGAGGCCTGCTTCGCCCCTGCGAAACGGCGTCACGAAAGACGTTTTCTCGCGCCGTCCGCAATGCCTCTGCGAGGGCCGTGATCGGCAAGCCGTGGCAGCTGCCACGGCTTTTCTTCACCAGTCGATCGCAGGCCGCGCGATCATCAGCACCTCAGGTCCTTCGGAAACAAGGCGTGCACAAACCGAGGCACCGATGACCCCATTCTCCGGCTGCGAGAAAGCATCGTTCATCCCAGCCAGGAAAGACGCTACCGCGCCGTCGGCTACGACATTAATCTCTCACGTGCCGCAGAAGGTCTGGTGCACACGCTCGTGCGATGGTGGTGGATCGGCGTAGTGTGCCATCACCGGCTGCTCCTCGAAGGGACGGGCCAGGACGCACTTCTTACGGAGCCCACTTGAAGGTCAGGCACGAATAGACTAAGTTGGATAGACTAAGTCATAGGGCCTGCAATGCACACCGTCAATATCCACGAGGCCAAGACGCATCTGTCACGCCTTATCGACAGGGCGGCCAAAGGCGAATCTTTCATCATCGCGAAATCCGGCAAGCCGATGGTGAAGGTCATTGCGATAGACGCTCCTGCGGCCGGCGAAACGCGTCGCGTCGGGTTTATGGCCGGGCAGTTTTCTGTTCCGGACGATTTTGATCACATGGCCGGTGAGGAAATCGAGAAGCTGTTCGGCGGCGACGCATGAAACTTCTGCTCGATACCCATCTTCTGCTCTGGGCGGCGGGCGAGCCCGACAAGCTCCCGCCTGCCGCTCTCACGCAGATCGAGAATCGCGACAACGACCTGATGTTCAGCGCCGCAAGTCTGTGGGAGATTGCGATCAAACGCGGTCTGGGCCGCGCTGACTTTACGGTCGATGCGCGGCTTTTACGTCGGGGCCTGATCGACAATGGCTATCATGAGCTGCCCATCACCGGCGAGCATGCCATTGCCGTGGAGGGGCTTCCACCCATCCACAAGGACCCCTTCGATCGGATTCTGATTGCTCAATCGATCGTGGAGGGCATTACATTGCTGACCGTCGACGATCTGGTCGCGCAGTATCCCGCGCCTATCCGCAGTCTTTAACGAACCTGCGCCCTCAGAGCGCGCGCGGGGCGATACGGATTGATCGTGCCGTCGCCTGCGGTCGGCTGCTGGAGTTACCCGGCGGGTCAGAAGGGCCTTGCCGCAGCAACGACGGCTATCTCGAAAGCAAGATCGTCGATGCGCCGACATTCGAAGGCCCGCACGCCGGCGGTGGGTTCACCATGAGGAGTGTGAAAACCGTACAGGTTCGAGCCTTGCTCGAATTTAGCGAAAGATCAGGTGCAAAGGCTGGAGCAACACCCCGTAGCGATTGATGTCCGTGAGCAAGACACGCCTGTTGTCCAGTTGTCTCTGACCCTGGGCCTGTAGGCTACACAAGCGCAATCCGCCTCGCGCTGAAGATAGCCGGCACCCATCGGGAGAGGGAGGAGGGCGGGAGATAGGTGCCGGCCTAGACGGGAATCGGGTCCGCCGCCGCAACAGCGTAGCTGAGCCTTGGCTTGGTGAACGAACGGAGCCTATCCTGGACCTTCGCGCGCCGATTTTTTACTAGCTTCCCGCCAACGACAACCCAGTGGCGCGCTCGCATAGCAGGGCAAGCAATTCGCTGCGCCGCGCTTCCGGCGTGTCGACGGGCAACACGAAGCAAAGAGTCTTGTTGATGGCCCCGTTGCCGTCGCGGATGGGCGCGGCCATGCACCACGTGAAGCGGTCGGCCAGAGCAGCCGTCTCGCTGAAACCTTGCTGGCGCGCAAGAGCGACATCGCCGAAGAACTCAGCTGGCGCAATGACGCGGCCGTCGGGAAGCGTGTAGTCGCCAGGCGGAATGAAGTCCCGTATTTCCTGCTCGCTCATATGGCCGAGCAGCAGCCTTCCGGACGCCGTCCACGGGATCGGCACCTCGACTCCGACATCGCTTGAAATCCGGAACGGGCCAGGCGAGTCCCGGCAATCAAGGACGACATATTTGTTCCCCCGCAGGCCGCACAGTTGGACGGTCTCGCCCGTCTCCGCGGCTAGTCTGTCCAAGGTTTCGATGATGCGCCGGTAATGGGCATTATGATGTGAGTAGGCCCAGCCGAACAGATGCATCGCCTTTCCGAAATAGACATAGCCTTCCGTTCCGACGTTCTGGAGCATTTCGGCTTCCAGCAGGCTGTTGACGATTTCATAAGTGGTTGAACGCGGCGCGCCGATCATCTTGGCGATATCGCCGACGCGCATCGGCGCTCGGTGCCGCAGAAGGGCCTCGAGTAGCATGATGACGCGGTCGATCCCGCGACGCCGTTCGCCATTGCGCGGCTCGGCGCCGGCTTGCGTTTCAATTAGACCAGTGACGCCATCGCTCATGTAGGCCGCACCCGCGCAAAAATCATTTCGGCCCTCGTCTCAAGACGCTTGAAAGATGTCAAGGCTCAGTCTAGCATCCCATTTGTCCGATATACAGGCTTATTGTCTGAAATATCGGGCAATAACGAGCCAGGCGCAGAAAGTCCTGACGAGAAAACAGGCGGTTTCCGGGAAGCGGCAACCGGCGGGTTTTCTCGTCCCGACCCCGCACGTCCAGGCATAACTTCAGAAGGGAACAATCATGACGAAATCATCGTTTTTCGCGTCCGCCAGTGCCCTTTGCCTCGGTCTTCTCCTTAGCCTCGGCGCCGGTTCGCAGGCCAACGCCGCCGCTAAATGCATCAAGGGCGATCGCAAAGCGCCATATACGATCGGCTGGGCCAATATCTATTCAGTGCCGACCTGGATGAAGCAGACACAGGGCACGATCGAAGCCGAAGTCGAGACTTTGAAGAAGCAAGGCTTGGTCGACAAGCTCGTCGTGACCGATGCCCAGGGTGACGCCAACGTCCAGATTCAGCAGATCCAGTCGATGATCGATTCCGATGTCGATGCCATCATCTTGATCGCTGGTTCGTCGACCGCGCCGGCGCGCGTGCTGGCGGACGCCTGCGCCAAGGGCATCGCCATCATCAACTTCGACAGCCTCGTCGATACCGACCAGGTGACCGCCAAGGTCAACACCGATTCCTCACAGTGGGGCGATCAGGCGGCCAAGTTCCTGATCGACGCCATCGGCGGCAAGGGCAAGATCCTCATCCTCAATGGCCCAGCCGGCGTTTCGGTCAGCGACGACCGGCGCAAAGGCGCCGATGCCGAGCTTAAGGCCCATCCCGATGTGAAGGTGCTTGCCGAGACGAACACGCCCTACAATGTCGCGCCCGCCCAGGAGGCCGTCACCAGCCTGCTTTTCGCCAACCCCGAAATCGACGGCATCCTGTCGCTGGGCGGCGCGTTGTCGGCGGGCGCCGTGCTCGCGCTCGACAAGCAGGGCCGCGACCAGGTGCCGATCACCGGCGAGAATGCGCGCCAGTTTCTCGAACTGTGGAAGGAAAAGGGCCTGAAGAGCTGGGCGACGATGCAGCCGAACTGGCTCGGCGCCTTCGCCACCTACACCGCCGTCCATGCACTGGAGGGCGAGGATGTGCCGGCTTTCGTCAAGATCCCGCTGCCGGTGATCGACAATTCCAACATCGACGAATACCTCGCCCGGGCGAAGGATTTCCCGGCTGACGGTTACATCTATTCGCCGTACGATGAGGATCTATTCAAGAAGCTGCTGGCCCAGAAATAAGCCCTGAAGGGTTGTAGCATTGACAACCACGGCTCCGCTTCTCGCCGCGCGGGGGGTGTCGAAGTCCTTCTTCGGCAACCCCGTTCTGCGCAACGTTTCCATCGCTCTCCAGCCGGGCCGCGTGCATGCGCTGCTGGGCGAGAACGGCGCAGGTAAGTCGACACTGATCAACCTTTTGTCCGGCGCCTTGCGCCCGGACGGCGGGGCGATCGAGGTCGATGGGCGCCCGGTCTCGCGCATGACCCCCGCTAATGCGCGACAGTCCGGGATCGCCGTTGTCCAGCAGGAACTCAGCCTGACAGCCAGCCTGTCCATTGCCGAAAACATCGGGCTCGGCGCCTATCCCAAGCGGTTCGGCTTGATCGACTACAACGAGCTTGCCGTCCGGGCCAGGGCCGCATGCGATCTTGTCGGGCTTTACGAACCGCTATCTACGCCGGTGGGGCACCTGTCGCTCGGCCGCCGGCAGATGGTGGAGATCGCCAAGGCGCTTTACCGCCGGCCGCGCGTGCTCATTCTCGACGAACCCACCTCATCGCTATCGGCAACTGAGACAAAAATCCTCACCGACCTGCTGGGGAGGCTTCGGGGCGAGGGCATCGCTATTCTCTATATCTCACACCGACTGAACGAGGTGATGACGCTGTGCCAGCATGTCACCGTGCTCAAGGACGGGACCTGCACGGCGGACTGCTCGCTGGAAGGAACCGATGCCGCCGGGCTGGTACGGCTGATGGTCGGCCGCGACCCCGGCGATCTCTTTCCACGATGGCGGCCTTCGCCATCGCCGGCCGACGCCATCTCGGTTCGTAATTTTTCGGCCGGCCTGATGCGCGACGTCGATCTCGACATCAGGACGGGCGAGGTGCTTGGCATTGGCGGCCTGGTCGGGCAGGGGCAGGAAGATCTGCTGCTTGGCCTCTACGGCGCGATCCCCGCCAAGACGGTATCCGCGACGGTAAACGGTGTTCCGGGTTTGCCCGGCGGCGTGCCGAAAGCCAATGCGCTCGGCCTCGCTTATGTCCCGGCTGACCGCAAGCGCGAAGGCCTGCACCTGATCCATCCCATCATCACCAATATGATGCTGCCCGCCTTCGCAAGGCTGCCGGCGCTGAAGCTGCGCAGCCGGCGTGCCGAGCGCGATATGGCAAGGGGCCTCGCCGCCCAGCTTGCCATCAAGGGCGACCTCGACCGCCCGGCGCAGGCACTCTCAGGTGGCAACCAGCAGAAGGTCGCGCTGGCGAAATGGATGCCACACGATCCGCTTGTGCTTCTCCTCAACGACCCGACGCGCGGTGTCGATGTCGAGACCAAGCGTGAGATCTACATGATGCTTCGCAAACTCGCCGCCGCCGGCAAGGCGATCGTGCTGCTCAGTTCCGACACACCCGAACTGGTGCACCTTTGCGACCGTGTCGCCGTGGTCCGCGAAGGCCGCATCGTGGCCATGCTCGAGCGCGACGCACTGAGCGAGGAAGCCATAGTTTCCGCCGCAATGGGCGCCGAACAGCAGAAAGTTGCGGCATGAGCACGGTTGCATCCTCAAGCCAAGCCGGCGCACTCTACTGGCCGGTTCAGCTGCGCCGCAATGTCGGCGTGCGCAGCCTGTTCGCTGTGGTCCTGGCGTTCGTCATTGCCTACGGTTTCCTGTTTCCCGGCCTCTTGACAGCGTCCGGTTTCGCCAAATTCACCCAGAGCTGGTTTCCGCTGGCGCTGGTCGCCATGGCCCAGGCGATCCTCATGCTCACCGGCGGTATAAGCCTGGCCATCGGTGCAATGGTCAGCCTGGGCGCGGTGATCGCTGCGACGACGATGACCGGACCGCTGGGCGTAGCCGGCGGTGCCGCAGCGGTGGCGCTGACCGGTCTCGGCATCGGTGCCGCGATCGGGTTCATCGTCGTGAAACTTCGGTTGCCAGCGATTGTGGTGACGCTCGCTGGCTCCTTTATTATCGGCGGCGCTGCGCTGCTCATCCTGCCGAGGCCGGGCGGCGCCATACCCGAGTGGCTGTCGGACCTGCTTGCCGGCAACACGCCGGCGGCATTCGTGCTGCTGGTACTCATCGTGCTTCTGTGGAAACTCTATCTCGCCACGCCGCTTGGTTTGAGCATCTATGCTGCAGGCGAAAATCCCGTCGGCGCCTACCGCTCCAGCGTGCCGGTCGACGGTGCCCGAATCGCCGCCTACGCGATTAGCGGCCTGCTTTGCACAGGCGCCGGCCTGTTCGTCGCCGCGCAAACGGGTTCGGGCGATCCAGTCATCGGCACGGCGTTCACGCTGAATTCCATTGCCGCCGCAGTGCTCGGCGGCATCGGTTTCCTTGGCGGCCAGGGTACCATGCGCGGCGCTCTTGCGGGCAGCCTGCTGCTCAGCCTGATGATCAGTGTCATGTTCTTCCTCGGCTTCACGCCGGTCGCCCAATATGTCGCCCAGGGCCTCATCATCATCGGCGCGGTCGCCATCCCGCAATTCCGCAAGGTGCAGCAATGACAGCACGGAAAGAGAGCGTGAGCGGCAGGCGCGCGCTGACGATTCTGCGCAGCCGGCCCTTCCTTACGATCGCTATAGTTGCGGCGGTGTGGATCGCGGCGAGCTTCGCTTCACCTGGCTTCGGCGCTTATGGGCATTTGCGCTATTTGGTTGAATTGGGCGCGGTGGTCGGCCTGGTTGCGGCGGGCCAAACTTTCGTGGTGATTGCCGGCGGCATCGACCTTTCCGTCGCGGCGATCGTCACTGTTAGCGCTGTCAGCCTGCCGCTGCTTTCGTGGCAGGCGGATCCGACAGGGCTCACCGCCGTTCTTGCAGTTCTCACGCTGACGACCGCAATCGGCCTGGTGAACGGGCTGGGCGTGGCGCTGTTGCGCGTTCATCCGATGATCATGACACTGGCGATGGCGACATTCCTGCAAGGTCTGCTGATCATCATCGCCGGCGGCAGTGCCGTGACCGCCGAGAACCCGCTGGTCCGCTGGCTCGGCAATGCGCGGCCGGTCGGTATTCCGGCAGGCGTGCTTTTGTGGGTGGTCATTTCAGTTATCGTTCTGACCACGATGCATGCGACATCCCTTGGCGCCCGGATATTCGCGATGGGCGCCAATCCGCTCGCCGCGGCGCTGTCCGGGGTTCCCGTCGCCTCGACCACGCTCGCGGTCTACGGCATCAGCGGCTTCTGTTCGGGACTTGCCGGTGTGTTGGTCCTCGGCATGAACGGACAAGGCTATGTCGGTATCGGCGATCCTTATCTGCTCGCCTCGATTGCCGCCGTGGTGCTTGGCGGCACCTCGATCCTCGGCGGGCTCGGCACCTATGCCGGCACCATCCCCGGCGCCATCCTGCTGGTTACGATCACGGCGCTGATCACCGTCGTCAACGCATCGCCCGGCTGGCGCAGTATTCTGTTCGGGTCGCTGATCCTAGGGCTGCTGCTTCTCTCAGGCAGAGAGCAGGCCCGCCGATGACATATCGTCCAGCCGATAAATGCGCCGTGCATTGCCGTAGAACAGTGCCGTCTGCTCGTCCGCGGAAAGCTCTCCTGCAATGGCCTTGAAGCTGTCATACACCGCATCGAACGATGCATGCAGGCCGGCGACCGGAAAGTCGCTGCCGAACATCGCGCGCCGGGTACCGAAACAGTCGATGCAATGCATGACAACCGACCTTAGGCTGTCGAGCGTCCAATCATGATCGTAGGCGACCAGATCCGATATCTTGATGGCGACGTTCTCGCGCTCCGACAAAAGCCGCAGCCCTTCGCGCCACACCCGCATCCCGTCCGCATCGCGATCGATCGGGCTGCCGCAATGGTTGAGAACAAAGAGCTGGTCCGGAAAGGCCGCTGCGAGGTGCGCCGCGCCGGTGAGCTGGCGCGGAAACACCATCAGGTCGAAAACCAGCCGGTGGCGCCTAAGCAGGGACAGGCCGGCACGCCAGGCCGGATCGTCCATGATGCCGTCACGGGGGGCAAAACGACGGGCGGGATCCGGATCCCAGCTCAGTATGTCGCGTATGCCGACGACACGGTCGAATGCCGCCTGCGCCTCGACCAGCGTCGGCGCTTGGCGGTTCGCCAGTGGTACGTGAACGACATAACGGGCGGCCACGCCGCGCGACTTGTCGAGGGTTTCAAGCCACCGCGTTTCACCGGCGCAGTCATCCCCGGCCCAACCGGCTTCAACATGGACGGTGGCGACGACATTGTGCTGGCCGGCGTCGCGCAAATAATCTTCAGGAAGGTAGTTTCGCCGCAAGGGGCCAAGCTCGCCCAGACCGCCGCGTTCGCCAGCCGTGGGCGTGAGCCAGGGATGGCGGCCGAGGCCGAGATCCCAAAGGTGATGGTGGGCATCGATGATCGGTCCGGAGTAACGCTTTGGCACGCATCTCTCTCATGGTGTGGCCGGCATCGAAAATCGATCCGGACTTCATCCTGCGACAGCAAAAGGACTAGCATCGGATGACCGAAAACTCACCCGTACTGTCGCTCGCGACCCGTGAAAATTTCCTGCTCGACGATCGTATCCGCGGCGTGCCGCCTGGCACCCTCGGGCTGGACAGCAGCCTTGTCGCATCTGAGCGCTGGCATCCAGCGCATGGACGTATGTCGTTGCCGGTGTTGACCCTCGACGAGGAGGCCTTCATCGCCAATCGTGATCTGTTCCTGGGGTATGCGCGAGAACAGGGCGCCGTGATCGCCCCGCATGCCAAGACCCCGATGGCGCCTGACCTTGCCCGGTCCCTGATCGAGGCCGGAGCATGGGGCACGACCGTCGCCGACATAAGGCAGGCCACAGTGATGCTCAGAGCCGGGCTCTCTCGGCTGATCATCGCCAATGAGGTCGGCGGACCAGGTGGTGCGAACCGACTTGCTGTCCTTGTCGGCGCCTGGCCAAGCGCCGAGTTCTACGTTTTTGCCGACTCTTTCGACGCCGTGAATGCGCTTGCTGAAGCTTGGCGCGCCAATGCGACGCTGCCGCCATTGCGCGTGCTCGTCGAACTTGGTGCGGGGAGGGCAGGCGCCCGGACCACCGGCGAAGCCGAGGCGATCGCCGACGCGGTTGTAGCAGCCGGCGGGCGGCTGCTGATCGCCGGCGTCGCAACCTACGAAGGTGCCGCGGCGCAAGCCGATCCTGGCCGCACCGATGAGGCGATATCCGCCCTGTTGGCAATGACAGCCGATATGTTCCTGCGGCTCCGCGCCCGCGTCGGCGGCGACACCCCGCTGATCGTCACCGCCGGCGGCTCGGTGTACTTCGACAAGGTGGTCGCAGCGCTTTCGCCCCTCGTTTCCAGGGACGGCAATGCCACATTGGTGCTGCGCAGCGGCGCCATCTTCTTTCACGACCATGGCGTCTACGACAGGTCGCTCGGCGCACTCGATGCCCGCGACGGTTTTGCGATCGGCGGCGTCAGTGCTTCCGCACGAAATTCGTTCCATCCGGCTTTGCGCCTGTGGGCCGAGGTACTGTCGCGGCCGGAGCCCGGCCTTGCTATCTGCGGTATGGGCATGCGCGACGTGTCGTTCGACCAGGGCTTTCCGACGGTCGTGACCATCTTTCGTTCCGGCAAGCAGCTGCCGAAAGCGCGTGCCGAGGTCTTCAAGCTCAACGACCAGCACGCCTTCCTGACAATTGCGTCGGGCGACGATATTGCCGTTGGTGACGTCGTTGAATTCGGCATCTCGCACCCCTGCACCTGCCTCGATCGCTATCGCGTGATCTTCGGCGCCGACGCGGCCGGGTATGTCCGCCACGCCTTTCCTACCTATTTCGGCTGACCAGATATCGCGGCCAATTCCAAAAAAGAGAACCTCGAAAGGATCTGATATGATCAAGTACTTCCAGTCCGGCTCCCGCATGTCTCAGGCGGTCGTCTATGGCGGCCTCGTGCACATCGCAGGCCAGGTGGCAGACGACCGCAAGGCCGGCATCGAGGGTCAGACGAGCGACGTGCTCTCCAAGGTCGAGGCGCTCCTTGTCGAGGCCGGCAGCAGCAAGTCGAGGCTAGTGGCGATCAACATCTTCCTGCCGCAGATCGCCGATTTCGATGCCATGAACAGCATCTACGATGCCTGGGTGGATCCTGCGCGCCTGCCGGCGCGCGCCTGTGTCGAGGCGCGTCTGGCCGATCCCGACCTCCGCATAGAGGTCACTGCGATCGCAGCTGTCTGAGCCGCCGCCATGCACACCGGCCTCAGCCATACGCTCGACTTCGACCGGCACGGCAAGACACTCGGCCATCTCAGCATTCCGTTTTCGATCGACCGTTCGCCCTATTTCCAGGTCAAGGTCCCGATCTGCCTTGTCCGCAACGGCAAAGGCCCGTCGGTGCTTCTAATGGCCGGCAATCACGGCGACGAATATGAGGGCGAGCTGTCGCTGGCAAAGCTGATCCGCCGGCTCGATCCGAAGCGGATCAAGGGCCGCGTCACCATCCTGCCGATGGCGAACGTGCCGGCGGTGATGGCCGCAAAGCGCTGCTCGCCGCTCGACGGCGGCAATCTCAACCGCGCCTTTCCCGGCGACCCGTCGGGCACGCCGACCAGCCGGCTTGCCAATTTCCTCGAGACGGAGCTGTTCCCCAGCCACGACGTGGTCTTTGACATCCATTCGGGCGGCACCTCGATGGAACATCTGCCGACCGCGCTTGTCGAGCGCAACGCCGATCCCGAACGTCACAGGCGCGGGGTGGAGCTGATGCTGTCGCTCGGCATGCCATATGGCTTCGTGGCCGACAACGGCCAGGCCTCACCGACCTCCATGGGTGCGGCGCGCCGGGCCGGCGCCATCGGCGTCAGCGGAGAATTCGGCGGCGGTGGCACTGTCACGGTCGATACGATGGAGACTACCGCCCGCGCGATCGACAATCTGCTGATTGCGCTCGGCGTGGTTGAAGGGCCAGTTCTTGGCGCGGAGTCAAAGCCGTCGGCGCCGACGCGACTGCTTTCGCTTTCGCGGCATAGCCAAGGTCTCTATGCCACCCGCCGCGGCTGGTTTGAACCCGCCGTCAAGCTTGGCGACAGCGTGAACGCCGAACAACTGGCGGGCTGGTACCACGACCTCGAACGGCTCGACCTCGCCGAGGAAGCCCTGCACTTCGCCGAAAGCGGCATTGTGCTTTCGCGCCGGCTGCACACGATGTGCGAGGCGGGAGACTGCCTCATGCAGGTCGCCGAGCCGGTCGACTGATAAGAAGCCCTCCCGACCACACGCCCATGTCGGGATCAAGACTGAGGATAACCAATGCAACTCTCCATGTGGACCTATCCTTGGGATGTCCAGGATCTGGGCTTGGAGACGGTCGAGCGCGATCTTGTCGAGCGTGCCGGGCTCAACATGATCAGTCTGGCGACTTCGTATCACGCTGGCCGGTTCCTGCAGCCGCGCAGCCCGCGCCGGAAAGCCTATTTTCCGGAAGACGGAACCATCTATTTCAAGCCAGACGCGGCACACTGGGCCGACCTTGCCATCCAGCCCAAGGTGGCGGACGTGATCTCCGAAGGCGGCGACGTGCTTGGCGAGCTTGTCCGCAGACGAGACACCAATGGGCTGGGTGTTTCGTGCTGGACGGTCTGCCTGCACAATACCCGCCTCGGCATGCTTTATCCGCAGGCCGTCACCCGCAATGCCTTCGGCGATCCCAATTATTACAACCTCTGTCCGTCGCATCCGGATGCGCGCGCCTATGTCCGCGCGCTGGTCGCCGACGTTACGCACACTTACAAGCCGGACAGGATCGAGCTCGAAAGCCCGTCCTTCATGGGCTTCGCCCACGAATACCATCATGAGAAAGATGGTGTCGGGCTGACGCCGGAAGACGATTTTCTGTTGTCGATATGTTTTTGTCCGTCCTGCCTTGCGCGCGCGGCCGGGGCCGGCGTCGACGGCCAAGTAGCGCGCAAGCTCGTCGGGCAATGGATCGTCGAGACCTGCGAGCGCGCCGTGCCCGAACGGCGCTTTCCAGATTTTCCGAGGAGCGGCCTCGACACTTTTTTGCCATGGCCGGAACTCCATGGCTACCTGCTGTGGCGGTTCGAACCGGTGACCAGCCTGCTCGCCGAACTGCGCGAGGTGGCCGATCCGGCGACCCGCGTTGTCATCATCGATTTGAAAGACGGTTGGCTTGGCGGCTGCGATCTCGCGGCGCTCGGCAAGGTCTGTGACGGGGCAATCCTGTGTGCCTACGACATGCAGCCCGGCGATGTCGCCAGACTGATGGCGGCCGGACGCGCAGCCCTTGGCGCGGAAAAATTCCTCGGCGCCGGCTACCGGCTGTTCTATCCGGAAATGGCAGGCCCCGACATCCTCACCGCCAAGGTAAAACCTGCGATGGCGCCGGATGTCGACGGCATCAATTTTTACAATTACGGCCTTGTCCCTGCCGCACGACTCGATTGGGTGAGTGCCGCACGATCCGTTTGAAAAACCGATCCGTTGGCGCAGTCTGCTAGGACCGACCTCGCTTTGCCTTGGAGCTTTATGAGCGTGCCGACTATTCGCTTCGGTCACATTGGCCGGCGGCGGCCGGACAAGCTGGAAAGCATGGCCGTGAAGGTCCATGCGGATCGAAGATTATAGGCTCTAGCGTATTTTAGTCTTTATACGCTTCCGAGTATACGTAGCGGCGGTGCCGCCTTGGTCAGGCCGGACGGCTTTGTCGCGTGGCGGTCAACGCACGGTGTGCCTGATCCTGTACAGGTCTGATCGAAACACTTGATGGGTTCGGTTTCCACACACAGGCACACGAACACCATCGGTGAGCGGCGGCGAGTGCAGATGCCTGCCGCCTTCGGGCATGACTTGCTTGCTGATGCCATCACTGGGAATGACAGCGATGTCCAGGCGCTTGCTCCTTTTCCTACTCGTTGTCGCCGAGTAGTGCCGCGCAAACCGCTTCGGTGACCTTGTCGGTGGTGGCGGTTCCGCCGAGGTCGGGCGTGTGCAGTGAGGCGTCCGCGGTCACGCGCTCAATGGCGCGCATCAGGCGCGCCGCGGCAGTCGGCTCGCCAAGATGCTCCAGCATCATCACCGCCGACCAGAACGTGCCGATCGGATTGGCAATGCCCTTGCCGGTGATGTCGAAGGCCGAGCCGTGGATCGGCTCGAACATCGACGGAAACCGCCGCTCGGGGTTGAGGTTCGCAGTCGGCGCGATGCCGATCGATCCGGCAAGCGCCGCCGCAAGATCCGACAGGATATCGGCGTGGAGATTGGTGGCAACGATGGTGTCGAGCGAGCGCGGATTGAGGCTCATGCGCACCGTCATTGCGTCGACCAGCATTTTGTCCCATGCGACATCCGGGAAATCGGCCGCGACCTCACGGGCGATGTCGTCCCACAGCACCATGCCGTGACGCTGGGCGTTCGACTTGGTGACCACGGTCAACAGCTTGCGCGGCCGTGACCGCGCCATCTCGAAGGCGAAGCGCATGATGCGTGTTACGCCGGTGCGGGTGAAGATCGAGACCTCGGTGGCGACTTCCTCGGGCAGGCCGAGATGCGAGCGCCCGCCCTGACCGGCGTATTCGCCTTCCGAATTCTCCCGGACGATGACCCAGTCGAGATCGCCTGCCGCGACACCACGAAGCGGGCTCTCGATACCGGGCAAGATGCGGGTCGGGCGGACGTTGGCATATTGGTCGAAGGGCTGGCAGATCGCGAGCCGCAGCCCCCACAACGTCAGATGGTCAGGCACGTCGGGCGCGCCAACGGCGCCGAAATAGATCGCGTCGAAGGCCTTCAGCCGCTCAGTGCCTTCCTTGGGCATCATCACGCCGTTGACCTTGTAGTAGTCCGAGCCCCAGTCGAAGTGCTGCACTTCGAGATTGAAACCACCGTCGCGCGTGGCGCAGGCGGCCAGCGCACGAAGGCCGGCTGCTACGACTTCCTTGCCGATCCCATCGCCTGGAATGGCTGCGATTCTATAGCTTCGCATTGGTCCGGTCCTCCCCTTGTGCTGCTAAACTCCCATGGACCATCGTCCTGGCCGTTGGCAGTCGAGACCGAATGTCGCCGTTAAGGCAAATGGTCAATCAAGCCGTTCAGCAGGAGCAGCAGCACCCCGGCGGCCACAGCCGCAGCCGCGTCGTCCAGCATGATGCCGGCCGCGCGATACGGATGGGCCAAGGCTTGACGACGTCGAAAAACCGGAAAGCAAGGAAGCCTGCTGCCCACCACAGCGGGTCGAGCGGCAGCATGGAAAGTGTCACGGCGGCGCCGAAGGTTTCATCAATGACGACGATCTGCGGGTCCTCCGTCCCGGTACGGGTGACAACGTGCGACGACGCCCATACGCCGACGGCGAATAGGGCCGCATAGGTAAGCACGGTCAGCCAAGGCGATGCAGGTATCAGAGCCGCTGCAACAGCCACTCCAACCATTGCGCCGGCCGTGCCCGGCCATATTGGAGACAATCCTGCGCCGACAGAGGTTGCGAGCAGGTAGGCGAGCTTGGGTGGAAATTTATGCATCGAGTTTCGGCCGGCTTCCCACGGATGGCAAGCATCATAGTCACATCGTTCGGCTGCTGCCGCCAGACCGCGGTCGATTTGCACAACCGTCACAAGGGCATTGCCCAAACGGTGAAATGCCATCGGGCAGTTGTCGCTGTGCCCGGACGTTCTGTTTCGCCGTCAGCTTGGCAAGCACCTTAATCCGTTGGCCGCATTCGCCAAAAGAAATCGCTGTTGCGGCGAGTTGAGAACGTTGCCGAGCCCGGTTCTGCGCCCGCGTTGACCAAGTCGAACGGTAGCGACGGTGGAACAAACCCGCAAATTGCTGGTAAAGCTCCGTGAAACGACATCATCAGAGGAGCCGAGTCATCCATGATCGCCGGTCTCATGAAAAGTCGCATCGACCCGCTGTGGGAGCAGGCCGCCTCTCCGCTGATCGCGATCGGCATGACACCGAACCAGGTTACGGCCGGCGGGTTCGTGCTCGTCGCGCTGTCCTCGGGTGCCTACCTGTACCACCAGTCAAGCGTGGCCTTCGGCCTGTGCCTGGCGTTTGCCTTCACCTTCGACGCCCTGGACGGCGCGGTCGCCCGCCGGAGGGATATGATCACCAAGGCCGGTGGCTATTTCGACGCAATGGTCGACCGGTACCAGGAACTGGCGGTCTTTGCGGCAATAGGCTGGGTCGCCGATCTGTGGGCGATCGCAATGTTCGCGTTCGCCGGCGGCATTCTCACGAGCTATGCCAAGGCGCGGACGGCGCTGGAAATCCCTGTCGAAAACTACGGGTGGCCGGATTTCTTCGAGCGGATGGAACGTCTGGTGTTCATTTGCGTGCTGCTCGCCGCCGACGGGGTCGCAACCGCCATGGGGGCCGCTTCGCCGTGGATTCTGGCGGGAGGGTTGGCGCTGTACGCGGTGCTGGCCAACGCCACAGCGCTGCAACGGATCAGTCGCGCATGTGCGATGCTCAAACGGGCGGACGGGAAGCAGCCGTGAGACCGCAGGAAAATACTTGCATTTGGCCTCACATGAGGCTATATCATGCTTCACATGAATGGAGAGCAGTGATGTTGGCATTTGGAAATATAGCCGACGTGCTGGGGCTGCCGCCCAAGGAGACGGCTGCACGGTCGCCATTCGGACTGATGGCTCGAATCGAACACGGATTGCCGTTGGGTGCGCTTGAACGCGTCTCACAATTGCTGGCACCGGCCGATACCCAATTCAAATATCGCCTCGTCCCAAAGGCAACTTATGAGCGCCGCAAGAGAGGTGCTCTTCGACTCTCGTCGGAAGAGGGCATGCGGGTGGCGCGGGTGGCGCGCGTATGGAACCTGGCGCTCGACGTTTGGCAGATCGAAGGTGAGGCTCGTGACTTTCTGTTTCGGCCTCATCCCATGCTGGAAGACCGGCGCCCGATCGACGTGGTCATTCAAAGCGAGATCGGTGCCGAACTGGTGCTCGATATCCTTTCAGGCCTGAAGTACGGCACCGCTGCTTGACGGCGCAGATACTCGATCGCACTCTGCAGTGCTTCAGGATCGGTGATCCAGCCGGCACATATCCGATCTTCGATGCGACGGGCTCGACGATAGCGCCTGGCCGCTGGAACACGCCCGGCAGCCCGTTGATCTACACCAGCGAGCATTATTCGACGGCCTTGCTGGAAAAGCTGGTGCACGGCAGCGGCAGACTGCCGCCCAACCAGCATTACATCCAGATCATGCTTCCGCGCGGGCTGAGCTACGAAATCTTTTCTCAGCCGTCGTTGCCCGGATGGGACATGATGCCGGCAACGGTTAGCAAGGAATTCGGTGAGACATGGTGTGTCGAGCGCCGCAGCGCGATCCTGATCGTGCCAAGCGTCGTCGCTCGCCTCGACAACAACGTTTTGCTCAATCCGGCCCATCGGGAGTTTTCCCTGATCACAGCCAGCCTGCATCAACCCGTATACTGGGATAGCCGCCTGTTCGGCTCCTGAGCCGGGCAGAGGGGCAGGTTTCTACTCAACACATCGCGTTAGCGCCAACCCAAGCCCGGAGCGACATGGGTCAGGATCGCCTCGATGACATGGGCGTTGTAGTCGACGCCGAGCTGGTTAGGAACGGTAAGCAGCAGCGTATCGGCCTCCACAATGGCTTCGTCGCCCTTTAGCTGTTCGATGAGCACGTCCGGCTCGGCGGCGTAGGAGCGGCCGAACACGGCGCGCCTGTCTGCCTCGATGTAACCGAACTGATCTCCGCTCTCATTGCCGCCGAAATAGGCGCGGTCGCGATCGTCGACTAGGGCAAAAATGCTCCGGCTGACCGACACACGCGGCTCGCGCGTGTGACCGGCCGCCTTCCAGGCCTCGCGAAAAGCCCGGATCTGTTCGGCCTGCTGGATGTGAAATGGCTTTCCGCCTTCGTCGAATTTGAGCGTGGAACTCTGCAGGTTCATCCCCAGTTTCGCCGCCCATTCTGCGGTGGCGTTTGTGGCGGCGCCCCACCAGATGCGCTCGCGCAGGCCCTCCGAGTGTGGTTCGACGCGCAGCAGGCCGGGCGGATTGGGAAACATCGGCCGCGGATTGGGCTGGGCAAAGCCTTTGCCCAGCAACAGTTCGAGCAGCACTCCGGTGTGTCTCCGGGCCATGTCGGCATCGCTCTCACCCTCTTGCGGAGCATAGCCGAAGTAGCGCCATCCGTCGATCACCTGCTCCGGCGAGCCGCGGCTGATGCCCAGCTGCAGACGCCCTCCGGCGATCAGATCGGCTGCGCCAGCGTCCTCGGCCATGTAGAGCGGGTTCTCATAGCGCATGTCGATGACCGCCGTGCCGATCTCGATACGGCTGGTCTTTGCGCCAACCGCCGCCAGCAGCGGGAACGGCGAGGCGAGTTGGCGGGCGAAGTGATGCACGCGGAAATACGCGCCGTCCGCACCCAGTTCCTCGGCGGCGACGGCCAGGTCGATGGACTGCAAAAGCGCGTCGGCTGCTGTCCGCGTCTGCGATTGCGGCGAGGGCGTCCAATGCCCGAACGAGAGAAAACCAATCTTCTTCATAAGAGAGCCAGCTTAGAGGGAGACAGATGCAGATTATGCTTCGGCGCGGAGCAAAGCATCCCAAAATTCCGCCCTGACGGGAATCTTCAAAGCCGCTCCGGCAGATTTGTGGAGAAGGGCAGGGGAGGAGTTTTGGCAGTTCTGAAGGCGAACGTGTGATCGCGAATGGCGGGATGAATGTGGATATAGCGGTTGAAATCCACCATGACCGGTAATACCTTGTTGGCTGTTGGTATTACCGAGGTGTGAACATGACCACCAAAGTCACAGCCAAGGGACAGGTGACCATCCCAAAGCCGGTTCGCGAACTGCTTGGGATTGTTCCGGGCAGCGGAGTCGATTTCCGCCGCGCCGATGACGGCAGCGTCGTGATAACGCGAAGTGACAAGAAGCAGCCCGCGAGCCGCTTCGCGAAATTGCGCGGCCATGCCGGCAAGGGCCTCGGTACCGCCGCGATCATGGCACTGACGCGTGGCGACGTGTGACGCTAGTCGACACCAACGTTCTGCTTGATCTTGTTACGGACGATCCGGACTGGGCGGACTGGTCGATCGCCCAGCTTGAGGCGCAAAGCCTGAATGGCCCGTTATTGATCAACGATGCTGTCTATGCAGAGCTTGCCGTCCGATACGAGCGCATCGAGGATCTCGACGCCTTTGTTGATGAAGCTGGTCTCGAAGTGGCTCCTATGCCACGGGCAGCACTGTTCCTCGCGGGAAAGGTTTTTACGCAGTACCGGAGATCGGGGGGATTGCGCACCGGCGTGCTGCCTGATTTCTTCATCGGTGCTCATGCCGCCGTCAATGGGCTGCCGCTACTCACGCGCGACGTTGGCCGCTACCGTACCTACTTTCCGTCGCTCAAGCTGATCACACCAAACTCGTGAATAGCCCGCCGAACACGGTCCGCTAGGAAGGTGCCGCGAACGCGAGCAATATCGCGATTAGGATCAAGAGCGGTCCCATCCATTTAAAGTGGGTCCCAAAGTTGGTCCACCATGCTTGCTGCTGGCCGGGTCGAGCTTGAGAGGGGTCCGCGAGAAATCCAAAGCCGACGCCAGCCATCCACAACCCGGCGCAGAACATGATGAACTCGTCGATGTAATCCGCGACCACTCTCTGAAACTTTCGAATTTATGCTGCCGCCACATGCGCCGAATTCGAACCGATATAGTTACGGATCGTTTCGATGATCCGGTCCTGGTCGGCCTCGCTCAGATAGGGATGCATCGGCAGGCACAGGATGCGCTTTGGCAGGTCTTCCGAAACCGCAAGACCGGTCGGCGTGCGCGGATAATCGCGATAGGCGAGCTGGCTGTGCAACGGTTTCACATAGTAGATGACCGACGGAATGCCCTTATCGCCGAGATGTGCCTTGAGCCCGTCGCGCTTCGGCGTTTCGATGGCGTATTGCGCCCAGGCCGAGCGGCCGCCGCCCAGATTACGCGCCGCCTTGACGATATCGCCGAGACCTTCGGCATAGCGATTGGCGACCGCTTGCCTTGCCACCATCTCGTCTTCGAGAATGGCCAGCTTCTCGATCAGGATCGCCGCCTGCAGCGTGTCGAGCCGCGAGTTGATGCCGACGCGGACATTGTCGTATTGCGTTTCGCCCTTGCCGTGGAAGGCGAACGAGCGCAGCTGTTCGGCCAGCGCACCGTCATTGGTGAACATCGCACCGCCGTCGCCGTAGCAGCCGAGCGGTTTTGCCGGATAGAAGCTGGTTGAGCCGACGGTGCCGAACGAGCCGCACATCTTGCCGTCAGCCGAGCCGCCGGTCGCCTGCGCCGCATCCTCGATGACCATCAGGCCTTCCCGGTTGGCGATGGCCACGATCGCCTCGTAATCGGCGGCGAGGCCGAACAGGTCGACGGGAATGATCGCCTTCGGCTTCAGCCGGCCTTCCGCCTTGATCATGGCGATCGCCGCCGCGAGACTGGCGATGTCGATATTGTAGCTGTCGGCATCGACGTCGACGAACACCGGTTCGGCCTTGGTCAGCGCCACCACTTCGGCTGTGGCGGCAAAGGTGAAGCTCGGCACGAACACCGCATCGCCCGGGCCGATGCCGGCAGCAAACAGCGGCAGCAGCAGCGCGTCCGTGCCGTTGGCGCAAGCGACCACATGCTTGGTGCCGATATAGGCGGCGAGCTTGTTTTCGAATTCGGTGACCTGAGGCCCCAGAATATAGCGGCCCTCGTCGACGACGCGGTCGATTGCCGCCTTCAGCCTGTCGCGGATGCGTTCGCGCTGCGCGCCAAGATCGATGAACTGCATGTCGGCCTCAAACGGTTTTAGCCAGATAACCGGCCGCTGGTAGCAGACTTGGCACGGCCGAGAAAGCCGCAGGGCAAAACCCAGAATTGCTCAAGTGTCGCAGCCTGTTACCTCTGATTTCCGATCTGCCCTCTTAAACGCGGGGAAATCCGGGATTCGGCCTGCTGATGTGGCCTTTGTATCCCGCCTCACCAGCTGGGCGAAACATAAAGTGATCGCCGGCAAGCAGTCCATGAGGCTGTTGTCAGCCGGTCAGGCGATTTCATGCCGCCACGGTGGGTTGGCGCCGGCCCGCGATACCGTCACCGCCGCGGCTTTGGCGCCGAGCGTCAGCGCCTTGTGGATGGCTTCTTCCGGCAGGCTGGCGATTGCCGTCTTCGATAGCAGGCCCTGCTCGTGCAAGGAGGCAAGAATGCCGGCATTGAACGTGTCGCCGGCGCCGACGGTATCGACCACCTTCACCTTGTCCGGCACGACCGTGACCCGGTGCTGGCTGCTGTAACCGACCGCGCCTTCGCTGCCGTGGGTGACGACGATCAGCTTTGGGCCGCGATCCAGCCAGTTGCGGACGACGTCCTCATGCGAGCCGGCTTCGCCGAACCAGTTCAAATCCTCGTCCGACAGTTTCACGATATCGGCCATCGCCATCATGCTGCGGATGCGCCTGAGGTGCCTGGCCTTGTCGAGAATGAAGTTTGGCCGGATGTTGGGATCGAGCATCGTCACGCGGTGCTCGTGCTCGCGCCGCATGAACTCCTCATAGGCCGATCCGGCGGGTTCCGAGATCAGGCTGATGGCGCCGAACAGCATCGCCTCGATCTCGCTGCCGAGTTCCGGCAGGTCCTCGATGGTCAGCATGCGCCCGGCCGTGTTCTCGTCGTAGAACGTGTAGGTCGCCTGGCCGTTGGTGAGCCGCACGAAGGCAAGCGTGGTCGGTCGTGGTGAGGTGTGCGCATAGGTCGAGCTGACCTTGCTGGCCCCCAGCGCCTCCCTGAGCTGGCCGCCGAACAGATCCGACGACAGGCCGGAGAAGAAGCCGGCCGGCGCGCCAAGCCGGCCGAGCGCAATTGCCGTGTTGAACACGGCACCGCCGACATAGGGGGCAAAGGCCGGCTCGCCGTCGGTTGTGGTGCGCGGCAGCATGTCGATCAGGGCTTCGCCGCAGCAGAGAATCATGAATTGTTGCTTTCCGGCGGATAGATCACGCCCTTGCGAATGATGATGTTGGCGTAGAGCCGCGGCTCGCTCGTCGCGACGATCGCGTGCGCGGCCTTGACCCGTGCATAGAAGTCGGGGCCGGCAAGCGCAACCACCTTGCGGCCCGGCGCACGTCTGGCGCAGATCGCTTCGATCTCATGATGAACCGGATCGGCGAGCAGGGGATCGCCTTTGGCCGAGGCGCGAAACAGCGCCTGCGGCACGGCGTCGTCGACAGGCAACACGCTCAATACGGCATCCAGCACCGGGACGAGATGATGACCGTCGGCGCGGATCAACCGTTGTGCCTGTTGCTCGGCCGGGTAGTTGCCGTCGACCAGCGCGATCTCGTCGCCATGGCCCATTGCGCGCAATATCGCCAGAAGCTCCGGGCCGAGCAGCGCCGGGATGCCGATCAGCATGCTCAGAAGCTCCGGGAAATCGTGGTCGAGCCGATGAGGAAGCGCTCCGATAGCGGCAGGCTGGCACCACCCAGCGCCCGCGCATGGATGCCGACCGTTCCCTCGCGAACGGCTGGAAGCCGCAGGCCTTCGCCGTCGATCCTGCCGATGGCCTGGATGACCGCATCGACAAGCCGCCTGCGCACGCCGAGCGGCATCCATCCGTCGATCACCGCGGCTTCGAAATCGATGACGGAGGACGCCGCAACAATGGCATAGGCGAGCGCCTGCGAGGCGCTTGCGATCCAGTCGTCGAGCTCGGCGCCGATCTCGCCCCAGTCCTGCGGCGAGGTCCACAGATGCGACGCCTCGACGCCACGCGCGTTGAGCGCCTTTTCCAGCGTGGCGATCGAGGCCACGTCGATCAATTGCGTCGGCTTGCCGTCCGGCCCGGGCACCGGCATCGAGCCCAGCGCGCCGGCATTGCCGGTTGGGCCGCCAAAAAGCCGGCCGTTCAGCACGATGCCGCCGCCGGCAAAGGCGCCGATATAGAAATAGACGAAATCGCGCGCCGCGCCCGCCGTCTGGCCGAACACGAGCTCGGCGCCGCAGGCCGAGGTGGCATCGTTCTGCAGATAGACTGGAAATTCGCATTGCGCCTGGATGTCGCCGCGAATATCGCGATGGCGCCATTCGTCCATGATTTCGCGCGGCGCGCCGGCGGTGTCGGCCCAGTTCCACAATTCGAACGGCATCGCGATGCCAAGCCCGGCAATGCGTTTGTCCTGCGCCGGGGTGAGTTCGCCGCGCATCTTCTTCATGCCGCTTGTGACGAATTCCACCGTCTCGCGCGGCGCCGGATAGCGGTAGGAATGCTGCAGCATCGAGCGTACGTTGCCGAGGAAATCGATCAGCACCAGCTCGGCGCTGCGGCGGCCGATCTTCAGGCCGATGAAATAGGCGCCGTCGGGATTGAGCGCCATCGGGATCGAGGGCTGGCCGATCTTGCCGCGCAACGGCGCCTGGCGGACGAGCAGGTCGTCCTCCTCCAGCTCGCGCATGATGACCGAGACCGTCTGCGCCGAAAGGCCCGTCATGCGTGCAATGTCGGATTTGGCCAAGCTGCCGTGCTGGCGCACCAGCGACAGCACCAGCCGCTCATTGTGGTCCCGCATGCCGCTCTGGTTGGTTCCGCGGTGAATATGGCTTTCGGCTGCCTCGGGCGAACCGTGCCTCGCAATGCCGGTCTCCACCCTGTTCCTCCGTCGTTACCCTCAATGCTTTTGGGTCAGAATGGGGGAACGATGCAAGGCTGTCAATAATAAATAAGAGTGATTTAATTATTGACAGGCGATCGCGATTGGTGTTTCGTCAGCATAAGGGCGCTCGACTGGGAAGAGTGCGCGAACGCCTGCATGATGGCTCCGGGTGGCCCGGTGCTGCATGGCTTGTCTGGGAGGAGTACCTTGATGAAAACGTCCGTACTGAAGTCTGCGTTGCTCGGCGCGACCGCAAGTGCCCTTGTTGTATTGGCCGCTCCTGCATACGCCGCCGACATCGGCGCCTGCCTGATTACCAAAACCGATACCAATCCCTTCTTCGTCAAGATGAAGGAAGGTGCCACAGCCAAAGCCACCGAACTCGGTGTCAGCCTCAAGGCCTATGCCGGCAAGGACGACGGCGACAATGAAGGCCAGGTCGCAGCGGTCGAAACCTGCATCGCGGATGGCGTCAAGGGCATTCTGATCACCCCTTCGGACAGCAAGGCCATCGTTCCGACGATCAAGAAGGCGCGTGACGCCGGCATCCTCGTGATCGCGCTCGATACACCGCTTGACCCGATCGATGCCGCCGACCAGACCATGGCCACCGACAACTTCGAAGCCGGCCGGCTGATCGGCGCCTACGCCGCCGCCAAGCTCGGCGACAAAGCCAAGGATGCCCGTATCGGCTTCCTCGACATCAATACCAAGCAAGTCACCGTTGACGTGCTGCGCGACCAGGGCTTCATGAAGGGCTTCGGCATCGACGTGAAGGATGTCAACGTGATCGGTGACGAGGACGATCCGCGCATTGTCGGCCACGACTATACCAACGGCAATCCGGAAGGCGGCCGTCAGGCCATGGAAAACCTTCTGCAGAAGGACCCCACGATCAACGTCATCCACACCATCAACGAGCCCGCGGCCGCGGGTGCCTATGAAGCTCTCAAGGCGGTCGGCAAGGAAAAAGATGTTCTCATCATGTCGGTCGACGGCGGCTGCCCGGGTGTGAAGAATGTCGCCGAAGGCGTCATCGGTGGAACCTCGCAGCAGTACCCGCTGCTGATGGCGTCGATGGGCGTGGAAGCCATCAAGAAGTTCGCCGACTCCGGCGAGAAGCCGAAGGTGACGGAAGGCAAGACCTTCTTCGACACCGGCGTCACGCTGATCACCGACAATCCGGTGGAAGGCGTTCCCTCGATCGACACCAAGGAAGGCCTGGCCAAGTGCTGGGGCTGATTTGACACGCGCTGACTAAGAGCGCGAATATCGTTTTCGTGCGGGAGGGCGGTCTCCAGGCCGCCCTTTTGCGCGAAGGAGGAAACAACATCGCGGGAGGAATCGAGATGACCGACGCATCGGCGAGCGCCGGGCGACCGCAAGAGTACGAGAAGGTTCTCGCTGACAGTGACGCGTCCGTGGCGAGCTTCGATACCCACAGCAAGTCGCCGATTGAAAAATTCCAGCATGCGCTCCATGCGAACCAGGCGGCTGTTCCGCTGATCGTGCTGGTGGTGTCGATCCTGATCTTCGGTATCCTCGCCGGTCCCAAATTCTTCAACTGGTTCGCGCTCACGCTGATCCTTCAGCAGGTGGCCATCACCGGCATCATCGGGGCGGCGCAGACCCTCGTCATCCTCACCGCCGGCATCGATCTTTCGGTCGGCGCCATCATGGTGCTGTCGTCGGTGGTGATGGGGCAATTCGCGTTTCGCTATGGCTTGCCGGTTCCGTTGTCCCTTCTCTGCGGCTTCGGTTGTGGCGCGCTGTGCGGTTTCATCAATGGCGTCCTTATCGCCTACATGAAGCTGCCGCCCTTCATCGTGACGCTTGGCACCTGGCAGATCTTTTCGGCTGCCAACTTCCTCTATTCCCGCAACGAGACGATCCGCGGCCAGGACGTCGAGGCCCAGGCTCCGCTTCTGCAATTGTTCGGCAACAAGCTCAAATGCGACGGGCACCTCTGGCAGAACTTCGTGTGCGACTACGTACCGCCGGTCAGATGGCTGTTTGACGGCCTGTCCCTCGTCGGGGCGACCATCACGCTCGGCGTCGTCACCATGGTGCTGCTCGTCTTGCTGCTCTGGTATATCCTCAATTACACGGCCTGGGGCCGCCACGTCTACGCGACGGGCGACGATCCGGACGCGGCCGATCTGTCCGGCGTGCGCGTGCCGCGCATGCTGGTCCAGGTCTATACGATCTCGGGCTTGATCTGCGCCTTCGCCGGTTGGGTGCTGATCGGCCGCATCGGCTCGGTGTCGCCCACGGCGGGCGCTTTCGCCAACATCGAATCCATCACCGCCGTGGTGATCGGCGGCACCTCACTGTTCGGCGGCCGCGGCTCGATCCTCGGCATGATCTTCGGTGCGCTCATCGTTGGCGTCTTTCAGCTCGGACTTCGGCTTATTGGCACCGATCCGCAATGGACGTTCTTCCTGATCGGAGTTCTCATCATCGGTGCCGTCGCGGTCGATCAGTGGATCAGAAAGGTTGCAGGCTAATGTCGCGCGAACCCATCCTCACAACCCGCGGTCTGGTCAAGCGTTACGGCCGCGTTACCGCGCTCGACAATGCGGATTTCGATCTCTACGCCGGCGAAATCCTCGCGGTGATCGGCGACAACGGTGCCGGCAAGTCGTCGCTCATCAAGGCGATCTCCGGCGCCATCACCGCTGATGAAGGCGAAATCCGTCTTGACGGCAAGGTTACGTCCTTCAAGTCGCCGATGGAGGCACGCGATGCCGGCATCGAAACCGTCTACCAGAACCTCGCCCTGTCACCAGCGCTCTCCATCGCCGACAACATGTTCCTTGGCCGTGAGATCCGCAAACCTGGCTTGCTCGGCCAATGGTTTCGGATGCTGGACCGCCGGGCGATGGAAAAGCGCGCCCGCGACAAACTCTCCGAACTCGGCCTGATGACCATCCAGAACATCAGCCAGGCCGTGGAAACGCTCTCGGGCGGCCAGCGTCAGGGCGTAGCGGTGGCGCGCGCTGCCGCCTTCGGTTCGAAGGTCGTCATCATGGACGAGCCAACGGCGGCCCTCGGCGTCAAGGAATCTCGCCGCGTGCTCGAGCTGATCCTCGACGTCAAGAAGCGCGGCCTGCCGATCGTGCTCATCTCGCACAACATGCCGCATGTCTTCGAGGTGGCGGACCGCATTCATATCCATCGATTGGGCCGTCGCCTCTGCGTCATCGATCCCAAGCAATATACGATGTCCGACGCCGTCGCCTTCATGACCGGAGCGAAGCTTCCGCCAGAGGCGGTGCTGGCGGCCTGATGCATGTCGCCCAAAAGTGCGCAGCGGTTTGGGACAACGACATGCAAAAACAAGAACGTGAAGCGCGTCGGTTTGGATCTCTGCGGCGCGCTTTAATTTGCCAAATTGCCGCGGGGTAAGCCGACCCGTCGCCGCCTAATCGATTGAACATATAGCGATATGCGCTAGCATGGGCTGGGAGGAACGGTGAAAGCCGGTATGATCATAGCAACCGCACGAGAGGCAGCATGACGCGCGCGATGACAACCGAAGCTCCTCTGCCCACACTCGAAAACCCGGATCCCAAGACACTCGCCGACGAAGTCTTGCAGGCCCTCAAATACAGGGTCGGCAAGGGCACCAGCGTTGCAACGCAGTACGATTGGCTCACCGCCTCGATCAAGGTTGTGCGTGACCGCATCGTCGATCACTGGATGCAGGCGACGCAAGAGGCCTACGCCCAGCAGGAAAAGCGCGTCTATTACCTCTCGCTGGAATTCCTCATCGGCCGCCTGATGCGCGATGCCTTCTCCAATCTCGGCCTGATGGACAATATGCGCGAGGCGCTGTCGTCGCTTGGCGTCGACCTCGACATCATTGCTGCGCTCGAACCGGACGCGGCCCTTGGCAATGGCGGTCTTGGCCGGCTCGCCGCCTGCTTCATGGAAAGCATGGCGACCGTCAATATCCCCGCGCATGGCTACGGCATTCGCTACGCCAACGGCATGTTTCGGCAGGAGATCCATGACGGCTGGCAGGTCGAACTGCCCGAGACATGGCTCGATCACGGCAACCCCTGGGAGTTCGAGCGCCGCGAGCGCTCCTTCGAGGTCGGCTTCGGCGGCTCGGTGGAATCGATCACCTCGAAGGACGGCAGGCTCGAGCGCCATGTCTGGAAGCCGACCGAACATGTTCTGGCTGTCGCCTACGACACGCCGGTGGTTGGCTGGCGGGCCAACCGCGTCAACACGCTGCGGCTGTGGTCCGGCATGCCGATCGATCCGATCCTGCTCGACAAGTTCAACGCCGGCGATCACATCGGCGCACTCGCCGAAAGCAACAAGGCCGATGCCTTGTCGCGCGTCCTTTACCCGGCCGATTCCCACAAGGCCGGCCAGGAGCTGCGGCTCAGGCAAGAGTATTTCTTCTCCACCGCCTCGCTGCAGGACATCGTCCAGCGCCATCTCAGCCAGTATGGAGACCTTAAGTCGCTGCCCGACAAGGCGGCGATCCATCTGAACGACACCCACCCGGCGATCGCCGTGGCCGAGCTGATGCGCCTGTTGATGGATGTCCACGGCATGGATTTCGACCAGGCCTGGAGTATCACCAAGCGCACCTTCGGCTACACCAATCACACGCTGCTTCCCGAAGCGCTCGAAAGCTGGCCGGTGCCGCTGTTCGAGCGGCTGTTGCCGCGCCACATGCAGATCGTCTACGCCATCAACTCCGAAGTGCTGCTCGAGGCGCGCGCCTCCGACCAGTTCTCGAACGAGCAGATCAGCCACATCTCGCTGATCCAGGAAAATGGCGAGCGCCGGGTGCGCATGGGCAATCTGGCCTTTGTCGGCTCGCACTCGATCAACGGCGTCTCGGCGCTGCATACCGAGCTGATGAAGGAGACGGTGTTTGCCGATCTCCACAAGCTCTACCCGGACCGCATCAACAATAAGACCAATGGGATCACGCCGCGGCGCTGGCTGATCCAGTGCAATCCCGGCCTCACGGCACTCACCCGCGAGGCGATCGGCGACGGCTTCCTCGACGACATCGACGAGATAAAGGGGCTCGACCCTTTTGCCGAAGACGCCGCCTTCCGCGACAAGTTCGCTGCCGTCAAACGGGCGAACAAGGCACGGCTGGCCAATCTCGTCGCCGACCGGCTCGGCATCAAGGTCGACCCATCGGCGCTGTTCGACATCCAGGTCAAGCGCATCCACGAATACAAGCGCCAGCTCTTGAACATTCTCGAAGCGGTCGCGCTTTACGACCAGATCCGCTCCCATCCGGAGCGCGATTGGATGCCTCGCGTCAAGTTCTTCGGCGGCAAGGCGGCGCCCAGCTATCACAACGCCAAGCTTATCATCAAACTTGCCAACGACGTCGCCAGGGTCATCAACCGCGACCCGGCGGTGCGCGGCTTGCTGAAAGTGGTGTTCGTGCCGAACTATAATGTCAGCGTTGCCGAGATCATGATGCCGGCCGCCGATCTTTCGGAGCAGATATCGACCGCCGGCATGGAAGCGTCCGGCACCGGCAACATGAAGTTCGCGCTGAACGGCGCGCTGACCATCGGCACGCTCGACGGCGCCAATGTCGAGATCAAGGAATGCGTCGGCGACGACAACATCTTCATCTTCGGCCTGACTACCGATGAGGTCGCCGAGCGGCGCAACAATGGCTACGATCCGCGCGCCGTGATCGAGGGATCGCCTGAATTGGCGCAGGCGCTTGCCGCGGTTTCGTCCGGGGTCTTCTCGCCTGACGATCCGGACCGTTATCGGGACCTGATCAACGGCCTCTACCAGAGCGACTGGTTCATGGTCGCTGCGGATTTCGATGCCTACGCCGCCACCCAGCGCGATGTCGATGCCGTCTGGCGCAACAGCCCGGACTGGTACGCCAGAGCCATCCGCAATGTCGCCCGCGTCGGCTGGTTCTCGTCCGATCGAACGATCCGCCAATATGCGAAAGACATCTGGCACGTGCCCGCCTGATATGATTGCATGAGGCCACGAACAATGTAGCCCTAGTGGAGTGAATTTGACCTTCGCATCCGATGGAGGGTCATGCGGCATGCGAATGTCGAATTAAAAACTCCACTAGAAACATACACTTGGTGCCCGGGGAGGGTCACTGCCTGATGAGCAAGCCGCGCGCGACCGTTGCGACAAGCGGGCCGGATGGACTGGCGCCAGCCGGCGATGTCGCGGCGATTGTCGCCGGCACGCATGGCGACCCGTTTGCCGTGCTCGGGGTGCATGAGGCGGAGAAGGGCTTTGTCGCCCGCTGCTTCGTCCCTCATGCAGAGTCCGTCACCGCCTATACGCTGACCGGCAAGAAGGCTGGCGAGCTGTCGAGGCGCGACGATCGCGGTTTCTTCGAAGGCAGACTGTCGCTGCGCAAACGCCAGCCGCTGCGCTATCACGCCAGGAATGCCGGCGCTGACTGGTGGCTGACCGATCCCTATTCTTTCGGTCCCGTACTCGGCCCGCTGGACGACTATTACATCGCCGAAGGGTCGCATCTCAGGCTGTTCGACAAGCTCGGCGCCCATCTCATCGATCATGAGGGTGCGTCCGGCGTGCATTTCGCCGTGTGGGCGCCCAATGCAAGGCGCGTCTCGGTGGTCGGCGACTTCAACGAGTGGGACGGCCGCCGGCACACCATGCGCGACCGTCGCGATACCGGCATTTGGGAGCTGTTCATTCCCGACATCGGCGCTGGCCGCCCTTATAAATACGAGATCATCGGGCCGGATGGCGTGAGATTGCCGCTCAAGGCCGATCCGTTCGCCTTCAAGTCCGAACTGCGCCCGGCCACCGCTTCAGTGACGGCGCTGCCGCCGGCGCATGAATGGGGTGACGAGGCGCACCGGAACTACTGGCGCAATGCCGACCTTAGGCGCGAAGCCGTATCGATCTACGAGGTCCACGCCGGCTCATGGCGGCTTCACGACGATGGCAGCTTCCTGTCATGGGACGAACTCGCTGACCGGCTGATCCCCTATGTCGTCGAGACGGGTTTTACCCACATCGAATTCATGCCGATCTCCGAACACCCTTATGACCCGTCCTGGGGCTACCAAACGACGGGTCTTTATGCGCCGAGCGCCCGCTTTGGCGATCCGGACGGTTTTGCCCGCTTCGTCGACGGCGCCCATCGTGCCGGCATCGGCGTTATCCTCGACTGGGTGCCTGCGCATTTCCCGGTTGACGAACACGGGCTGGCAAAGTTCGACGGCACCGCGCTCTATGAGCATGCCGATCCGCGCAAAGGCTTCCATCCCGACTGGAACACCGCGATCTACAATTTCGGCCGTCGCGAAGTGGTTTCGTTCCTTGTCAACAATGCGCTGTTCTGGGCCGAAAAATACCACATCGATGGTCTGCGCGTCGACGCGGTCGCCTCGATGCTTTATCTCGATTATTCGCGCAAGGCGGGCGAATGGATACCCAACGAGAAGGGCGGGCGCGAGAATCTCGAGGCGGTCAGTTTCCTCCAGCGTATGAACAAGGAGGTCTACGGCCACCATCCCGGCGTGATGACGATCGCCGAGGAATCGACCTCGTGGCCGAAAGTCTCGCAGCCGGTGCATGAAGGCGGACTGGGCTTCGGCTTCAAGTGGAACATGGGCTTCATGCACGACACTTTGGAGTATTTCTCCAAGGAGCCGATCTTCCGCAAGCATCACCACAACGACATCACCTTCGGCCTGGTCTACGCCTTCAGCGAGAATTTCGTGCTGCCGCTGTCCCATGACGAGGTCGTGCACGGCAAGGGCACGCTGCTTAACAAGATGGCCGGCGACGACTGGCAGAAATTCGCGACGCTGCGCGCCTATTACGCCTTCATGTGGGGCTATCCCGGCAAGAAGCTGTTGTTCATGGGCCAGGAGTTCGCGCAGCGCCGCGAGTGGAGCGAGGCGCGCGCGCTCGACTGGAACCTGCTCGATTTCCGGCTCCACCGTGGCGTCTGGCAGACGGTGCGCGACCTCAACTATCTCTACCGCTCGCGCCCGGCGCTGCATGCCCGCGACTGCGAGCCGGAGGGCTTTTCCTGGCTGATCGTCGATGACAGCGCGAATTCGGTGTTTGCCTGGCTGCGCAGCGCGCCGGGCGGCAATCCGGTCGCCGTCATTTCCAACTTCACGCCGGTGCCGCGCGACAATTACCGCGTGCCGTTGCCGCAGCCCGGAAAATGGCGCGAGATCATCAACACCGATGCCACGGACTATGGCGGTTCCGGCAAGGGCAACAGCGGCGCCGTCGAGGCCCAGGCGGAAGCGGGAGGAGGCATTTCGGCGACGATGCTTTTGCCGCCGCTGTCGACGATCATGCTCGAATTCGTCCCGGACTGAGCTATGTCCTTGAACGAATAATGTGGGAGGATAAGAATGGCTGAAATAAAACGAACCCAGCCGCTGGCACGCGACGCCATGGCTTATGTGCTGGCCGGCGGCCGCGGCAGCCGGCTCAAGGAACTGACCGACCGCCGCGCCAAGCCGGCGGTCTATTTCGGCGGCAAGACGCGCATCATCGATTTCGCGCTGTCCAACGCGCTCAATTCCGGTATCCGCCGCCTCGGCGTCGCCACCCAGTACAAGGCGCATTCGCTGATCCGCCATTTGCAGCGCGGCTGGAACTTCCTGCGGCCCGAGCGCAACGAGAGCTTCGACATCCTGCCGGCCAGCCAACGCGTCTCGGAAACGCAATGGTATGAGGGCACCGCCGATGCCGTCTACCAGAACATCGACATCATCGAGGCCTACGGGCCGGAATACATGGTCATCCTTGCCGGCGACCACATCTACAAGATGGACTACGAGCTGATGCTTCGCCAGCATGTCGAGGCTGGCGCCGATGTCACCGTCGGCTGCCTCGAAGTGCCGCGCATGGAAGCCACCGGCTTCGGCGTCATGCATGTCGACACCAAGGACACCATCATCTCCTTCATCGAAAAGCCCGCCGATCCGCCCGGCATTCCCGACAAACCGGATTTTGCGCTGGCCTCGATGGGCATCTATGTGTTCAAGACCAAGTTCCTGATGGAGCAATTGCGTCGCGATGCGGCGGAGCCCGGCTCGAGCCGCGACTTCGGCAAGGATATCATCCCCTACATCGTCGAGCACGGAAAGGCGATCGCCCATCGTTTCGCCAAATCCTGCGTGCGCTCGACCGCCGAGAACGAGGCCTATTGGCGCGACGTCGGCACGGTCGACGCCTATTGGGAAGCCAATATCGACCTGACCGACATCACGCCGGAACTCGACCTCTACGACCGCGACTGGCCGATCTGGACGTATGCCGAATTGAAGCCGCCGGCAAAGTTCGTCCATGACGAGGATGGCCGCCGCGGGTCGGCCGTCTCGTCCCTCGTCTCGGGCGATTGCATCGTCTCGGGCGCTTCGCTGAAGCGAAGCCTGATCTTCACCGGCGCGCGCATCAATTCCTATTCGACGCTGGAGGAGGTCGTCATGCTGCCCGACGTTCATGTCGGCCGCAACGCCAGGCTGAAGCGCGTGGTCATCGATCACGGCGTCAGGATTCCGGAGGGGCTGGTGGTCGGCGAGGATCCCGTCCTCGACGCCAAGCGTTTCCGCGTTTCGGAAAAAGGCATCTGCCTGGTCACGCAGGACATGGTCAACAGGCTGGGATCGTAGTGCATGCAGGTTCTGTCGGTGACGCCCGAGATCTTTCCGCTGGTCAAGACCGGCGGGCTCGCCGACGTAACCGGCGCCTTGCCCGTGGCACTGGCCGGCAACGGCGTCGCCATGCGCACGCTCGTCCCCGGCTATCCCCAGGTGATGGACGCCTTCAGGAAAAAGAAGGCGGTTCAACAATATCCGCTGCTGCACGGCGGCAAGGCTTCGGTGCATGCCGTCCAGATCGCCGGGCTCGACCTGTTCGTGCTCGACGCGCCGCATCTTTTCGACCGTCCCGGCGGCCCATACGGCAATGCGACCGGCGCCGACTGGCCGGACAATTGGCGGCGGTTCGCGGCGTTGAGCCGGGTCGGCGGCGACATCGCCGGCGGCGCTATCTCGGGCTACCTGCCCGATATCGTCCATGCCCATGACTGGCAGTCGGCGATGACGCTCGCCTACATGCGCTACGGCAAGGCGATCGGCACGCCGTCGATGATCACCGTGCACAACCTCGCCTTCCAGGGCCAGTTCGGCGCCGGCATCTTTGGCGAGCTTGGCCTGCCGGCGGCGGCGATGGCGCTCGACGGCGTCGAATATTATGGCGGCGTCGGCTTCCTCAAGGCCGGCCTGCAGGCCGCCTGGGCGATCACCACGGTCAGCCCGACCTATGCGCAGGAAATCCGCTTGCCCGAATTCGGCATGGGCCTCGACGGGCTGATCAACATGCGCTCCGTCGATCTCCATGGCATCGTCAACGGCATCGATACCGAGATCTGGAACCCGGAAACTGACAAGCATCTGGTTTCCAACTACACAGCAAAGACGCTCAAGGCGCGGATGCCCAACAAGGCCGCGGTCGAGGATCGCTTCAACCTCGATCGCGACGACAGCCCGATCGTTTGCGTCGTCAGCCGGCTGACCTGGCAAAAGGGCATGGACATATTGGCGGCGGCCGTCGACGGTATCGTCGCGGCAGGTGCGCGGCTGGCAATCCTCGGGTCCGGCGATGCCGGTCTCGAAGGCGCATTGCTTGCAGCCGCAGCCCGCCATCGCGGCCGCATCGGCGTCGTCGTCGGCTATGACGAGGGGCTCTCACACACCATGCAGGGCGGCTGCGACGCCATTATCATCCCGTCGCGCTTCGAACCCTGCGGGCTGACGCAGCTTTACGGGCTGCGCTATGGCTGCGTGCCGGTCGTCGCGCGCACCGGCGGCCTTGCCGACACGGTCATCGATGCCAACGAAGCCGCCATCTCGGCCGGCGTGGCGACCGGCTTCCAGTTTGCGCCGGCCAAGGCCGGCGCCCTGCTGCATGCCATCCGCCGCCTTGTCGAGGCGCATGCCAACCCCACGGTCTGGACGTCGATGCAGCGGCAAGGCATGAAGGCCGATGTGTCGTGGGACAAAAGCGCCGAAAAATATGTCGAACTTTATCGCTTGCTGCTTTCGAAAAGGGCTGCCTGACGCATGATCCGCACTGTCGCTACCAAACCCTATACCGACCAGAAGCCCGGCACCTCCGGGTTGCGCAAGAAAGTCCCGGTGTTCCAGCAGGAGCACTATGCCGAGAACTTCATCCAGTCGATCTTCGACGCGCTGGAAGGGTTCGAGGGCAAAACCCTGGTGATCGGCGGCGACGGCCGCTTCTATAACCGCGAGGTCATCCAGAAGGCCATCGCCATGGCCGCGGCAAACGGCTTCGGCAAGGTGATGGTCGGGCAGGGCGGTATATTGTCGACGCCTGCCGCTTCGCACGTCATCCGCAAATACAAGACCTTCGGCGGCATCATCCTGTCGGCCAGCCACAATCCGGGCGGCCCGCATGAGGATTTCGGCATCAAATACAATGCCGGCAATGGCGGCCCGGCGCCGGAAAAGCTGACCGACACGATCTTCGAAAAAACCAAGGTGATTTCCAGCTTCAAGATCGCCGATATAAACACGGTCGATATCGATACGATCGGCACGGTGAAGGCGGGTGACATGACCGTCGAGATCATCGATCCGGTCGCCGACTATGCCGAACTGATGGAAAGCCTGTTCGATTTCGACGCCTTGCGGCTTCTGTTCAAATCAGGCTTCCGCATGCGCTTCGATGCCATGCATGCGGTGACCGGTCCCTATGCCAAGGAGATCCTCGAAAACCGGCTCGGTGCGCCCAACGGCACCGCCCGTAATTTCATCCCGCTGCCGGATTTCGGCGGCCACCATCCCGATCCCAATCTGGTCCACGCAAAACACCTCTATGACGAGATGATGGGACCGGACGCGCCCGATTTCGGCGCCGCCTCCGACGGCGACGGCGACCGCAACCTGATCATCGGCAAGGGCATTTTCATCACCCCATCGGATTCAGTGGCCATGCTCGCCGCCAATGCCCATCTGGCGCCGGGCTACAAGGCGGGGCTGAAAGGCATCGCCCGCTCGATGCCGACCAGCGGTGCCGCCGACCGGGTCGCCGAAAAACTCGGCATCGGCATCTATGAAACGCCGACCGGCTGGAAGTTCTTCGGCAATTTGCTCGATGCCGGCATGGCGACGATCTGCGGCGAGGAAAGTGCAGGCACCGGCTCCAACCATGTCCGCGAAAAGGACGGCCTGTGGGCCTTGCTTTTGTGGCTCAACATCCTTGCCGTGCGCGGCGAAAGCGCTAAGCAGATCGTCACCCAGCATTGGGCGGCCTACGGCCGCAATTACTATTCAAGACACGACTACGAGGAAGTCGAGACCGATCGCGCCAATGCGCTGGTCGACGAACTGGGCGCCAAGCTGGGCTCGCTGCCTGGCACCAGCGTGCGCGGCATGACGATCGCCAGCGCCGACGATTTCGCTTATCACGATCCGGTCGACGGCTCGGTCAGCAAGAACCAGGGCATCAGAGTATTGTTCGAAGGCGGCTCGCGCGTCGTCTTCCGCCTGTCCGGCACCGGCACCTCGGGCGCGACGCTGCGCCTTTATGTCGAGCGCTACGAGCCGGACAAGAGCCGTCACGATCTCGACACCCAGGAGGCGCTTGCCGATCTGATTGCGGCGGCGGACGACATTGCCGGGATTCGCAGCCATACCGGCCGCGCCAAGCCGAGCGTGATTACGTGAGCCTATCCGCGTTGCCGATCGGAGGGCTGGTTTCCTGGCGCAGAAGCTTGACAGGTCGGATGTGCTTGCGCTGACGGATCGCACGCCTTGGAAATCGGCCAAAACGCCCATCGCTTCGTCATCCTGGGGTCTGCGCGACGGAGCTTCGCTCCTGCTTCGCCCAGGGATGACGAAGTTGGGAAGGCCTCGGCCAATCCCGAACCTTTGCGATGCTCCACAACAAGGTTGGCGCGCGTGAGCCAGCTCGGCGCAACCATCACCAAAGAAGGCATTCGCTTCGCCGCATGGTCCTCGTCGGCTCGGCGCATCTGGGTCTCGATTTTCGACGAGCGAGGCAACCGCGAGATCGACCGGCTTGAGCTCCAGCCCGAAGGCGAGGGCGTGCATACGCTCTTTGTTGCCGGTCTCGCCGCCGGCACCCGATACGGGTTCCGTGCCGACGGCGACTACGCGCCGGAACAGGGTTTCTGGTTCGATCCCGACAAGCTGCTGGCCGATCCCTATGCCGTCGAGATCGACAGCCCCTACAGATATGACAGCCGGCTGGCCGCGCGCCGGAGCGAGGGGGCCGACACCGCGCCGCTGATGCCGAAGGCGATTGCCGGCGCCTTGCCGGAACCCTTGGCCGCCTTGCCGCCTCTGTTTCGGCCCGGCGGCCTCATCTACGAGGTGCCGGTGCGCGCCTTCACAAAACTGCATCCGGACATTCCCGAGAAGCAACGCGGCACCATTGCAGCCCTCGCTCATCCCCTTGTTATCGAGCATCTGCAAAAACTCGGTGTCGCAGCCGTCGAGTTGATGCCGGTGACTGCATCGATCGACGAACGGCATTTGCCGCCGCTCGGGCTGCGCAATGCCTGGGGTTATAATCCCGTGACCTTCATGGCGCTCGATCCACGACTGGCGCCCGGCGGTCTGGCCGAGTTGCGCGGAACGGTCGTCGCGCTGCGCGACGCCGGCATCGGCACCATCCTCGACCTGGTGTTCAACCACACTGGCGAAAGCGACCGGTTTGGGCCGACGCTGTCGCTGCGCGGGCTCGACAACCGCGCCTACTACCGGCACGCGCTGGACGGCACGCTGGTCAATGAAACCGGAACCGGCAATACGGTCGCCTGCAGCCATCCGGTCGTCCGGGAAATGGTCCTCGACACGCTTCGCCATTTTGTCCAGCACGCCGGCGTCGACGGATTCCGCTTTGATCTGGCGACGATCCTTGGCCGTGTCGACGGCGTTTTTGACCCCGATGCGCCGCTGCTGAACGCCATTCGGAACGACCCTGTTCATGGCGACCGGGTGCTGATCGCCGAGCCTTGGGACATCGGACCGGATGGCTATCAGCTTGGCAATTTTCCATGGCCCTTCCTCGAATGGAACGATAAATACCGTGACGATATCCGCCGCTTCTGGCGCGGCGACAGCGGCATGATCGGTGCGCTGGCGACCCGGCTGGCGGGGTCGTCCGAGGTCTTTGCCAGGGCAGGCCAGGCGACCAGCCGCAGCGTCAACTTCATCGCCGCGCATGACGGCATGACGCTGGCCGATATAGTTGCCTATGAGCACAAGCACAACGCGGCCAATGGCGAACAGAACCGCGATGGCCACGACAACAACCTGTCCTGGAACAATGGCGTCGAGGGCGAGACCAACGACCGGGAGATCGATACGGCCCGTTTCGATGACCGGTGCGCGGTGCTGGCGACGCTTTTTGCCTCGCGCGGCACGATCATGCTGACGGCGGGCGACGAATTCGGCCGCACCCAGCGCGGCAACAACAACGCCTACGCGCAGGACAATGACATCACCTGGCTCGACTGGGCCGGGCGCGATCAGGCGCTCGAGCAGTACACGGTTCTGCTTGCCGCTATGCGTCGTGCCGCGCCGGCGCTTTTGGACACAAGCTTCCTGACCGGAGAGCCGCCTGCGGGCTCGGAAATGCCAGACGTCGCCTGGCTGGCGGAAACCGGCGTGCCGCTCGACGAGGCAGCCTGGCATGACGCTAGGCGGCATCGGCTGGTCATGGTTCTCGGTGGCGATGAGGACAGTCGCCTTGCGGTGATCATCAATGGCGACCGCCGGGCCTGCATGTTCACGCTGCCGGAACGGGCGGGTTTTCATTGGCGCCCAGCCATCGAAACGGATAGTGGCGATATCTCACGGCCGGTGTCGGGGCGAACGGTCATATTCATGATCGAACGCAGCGCCGCGCAGGCGGGCGCAGGGGAGAGCCATGATGGCTGACAATGCCGAATGGTGGCGCGGCTGCGTCATCTACCAGATCTATCCGCGCTCCTTCCAGGACACGACAGGCCACGGCAGCGGCGATCTCAGCGGCATCACCTCGAGGCTGGCCCATGTCGCATCGCTCGGTGTCGACGCAGTTTGGCTGTCGCCTTTCTTCAAGTCGCCCATGGCCGACATGGGCTACGACGTTTCGGATTACTGCGCCGTCGATCCGATGTTCGGCGCATCAGAGGATTTCGACGCGCTGGTTGCCGAGGCGCACCGGCTCGGCCTGAAGGTGATCATCGACCAGGTCTTGTCGCATTCGTCGGATCGGCACGAATGGTTCGTCGAGAGCCGCGCCAGCCGCGACAACCCCAAGGCCGACTGGTACGTCTGGGCCGATGCGAAGCCCGACGGTAGCGCGCCCAACAACTGGCTGTCGCTTTTCGGCGGTCCTGCCTGGGAATGGGATGCGAGCCGCAGGCAGTATTACATGCACAATTTCCTTGCCTCGCAGCCGGACCTGAATTTCCACAATCCGGAGGTGCAGGACGCCTTGCTGGAAACGGTACGGTTCTGGCTCGAACGCGGCGTCGACGGGTTTCGGCTGGATACGGTCAACTACTATGTCCATGACCGCTGGCTGCGCAGCAACCCGCCTTTGGCGGAAAGCGTCGCCGGCACCAATACGGCAACCAGCACCTATCTCTATCAGGAGCATCTGTTCGACAAGAGCCAGCCGGAAAACCTGGCTTTCCTCAGGCGATTCCGGGCGTTGCTTGACGAATATGAAGGCCGCGCCGCCGTCGGCGAGATTGGTGACGAAAGCCGTTCGTTACAGACGCTCGCTGCCTACACCGGCGGTGGCGACAAGCTCCAAATGTCCTACACGTTCGACCTGCTTGGCCCGCAATTCTCCGCGGCGCATGTGCGCGGCTGTGTCGAGGCCTTCGAGAGTACGGTGTTCGACGGCTGGGTTTGCTGGGCGTTCTCCAACCACGATGTCGTGCGCCATGTGAGCCGCTGGACAAGGCCGGGCAGCGATCCGGACAGGGTGGCGAAATTCTCGATTGTGCTGCTTTCTTGCCTGCGCGGATCGATCTGCCTCTACCAGGGCGAGGAACTCGGGCTGGACGAGGTCGAACTGGCGTTTGAGGATTTGCGGGATCCTTTCGGCATCCGCTTCTGGCCGGGGATCAAGGGGCGGGATGGATGCCGCACGCCGATGGTCTGGGAGGCTGGCGCCGACAATGCCGGCTTTTCAACCGGCAAGCCGTGGCTCCCAATCGCGGCAAGCCATCGCGCCCGCGCGGTCGACGTCCAGGCCGGCGTGCAAACCTCCGTCCTGGCGAGCTACCGGGCGATGCTGGCCTTGCGCAAGCAGCATCCGGCGCTGGTTCGAGGCTCGATCCGGTTTTTCGATGCCGAGGGCGACGTCCTTGCCTTCATTCGAGAAGGCGGTGACGAAAAGCTGCTCTGCGTCTTCAATTTTGCCGACGAGCCGGCCAGCTGGCCATTGCCGCAGGATCTGGATGCGATAGAGCCGATAGATCTTGGCGGTACTGCCGGCGTCTTGCAGGAAAGAACTCTGTCGCTGCCGCCGCTCGGCTGCTTCCTCGGTCGGATCGGCTGACCTCTATTGATCTTATTGAACGAGTGCGGAGCGCCCGCAAGTCGCACCGACAACCCGCACATCGGCCTCGCCGACATGCACGCCAAGCGCCGCAAGCACGTTATAGACCAGTGCGTCGACTGGCGCCGTCACGCCGTTCAGAAGCGTTACCACCGCCGGCTTAACTGTTCCGAGCAGCGCGGTCACGTCCAGCCCGAGGCCCAGCGCATTGACCGAGAGCGACAACCCGCTGACCAGTGACGTGGTAAGCGATTGCGTCAGGTTCTTTGTGGCAACAGTTTTTATCGTCTTGTTGGCGATATCGGTGCTGTCGAAGGTCAATGTGGTCGGGTCGTTGTTGGTAATAGCAAGTGATGAAGAACCCTTCACATCGAGCAGATTGAGGGTGAGCAGCAGAAGCTTCACGCTTACCTGTGCAATCGTGGCATCGGAGAACGATTGCGGGTTGCTGAAATCGGCGAAGGCGGATGAGCTGTTGTCGGCGTCGCTGGCGGCAAGGTGCAGCGAGGCCACGCCGGGCTGCGCGGCAATGGAAACCTTCAGGCTTTCTGGCCGGCCCGTCGGGCAGCTGATGTCGGTCAGCTTGGCTTCCGCATAGGCCACTTCGGCATGCAGCGGCAGGTTGACCGACAGCAGACTGACGCCGCCGCCGAGATTGGAACTGCCGATACCGACGGTGGCGACCAGCTTGATTCGTGTCTGGGCGGTGCGCACCACGGTGCCCTTTTCACCGACCGCCAGCCAGGGCGAGTATTGCATGGGTTCGCCGATGGCGATGGCAAGCGTGGTGGAGGTAAGCCCCGGAATGGTGGCACCGAGATTGACCTGGACCTGGTTTGAGCCATTGGCCAGCGCAGCGGCGGCGCCGAGCATGCCCATCGCGCTTGCGTCGACGGAAAAGCCGGCCGGCTTTTGCCCAAGCCCGAGGCTGCCAATCGAACCAAGATCGACAAGATGATTGAGCGGTATCTTGACCGTGTTGGTGGCCCTCGACGCGATCGTCTGCAGCACAAGTTTGCTCGAACTGCCTGACCCAGAAGCGTTGGCCATCGCGGTCGCGATCTGGCCTGCCGTTGCTTTCGAGGCTAGCACGTCGGAATAGGTGACGCCGGTCAGTTGCAACTGCACCGCAAGGGCATCGATGAACGAAAGCACGTTGACGTCGGCCGAAATCAGCGCGTTGTAATCCATAACGGAGAGCGAGATGTTGCCGCCTAGCAGCCCACTGAGAAGCGCGTTGAGAATGCCGCCATTGACGCTGAGAAGCCTGGACCCAACCGAGAACATGGCTTGCGGGGTGATACTGGCGGTGGCTTCGGTGCCGACGACCGGTGTGGGGATGAGCGAGCTGGCGAAGTACCGGGCGGGGATTTTGCGCAGAGTGACGCGAACGGCGTTGTAAGGCGTTTTGCCGGCTTCGAAGCGCTTATCGACGCCAACCGAGGACGCCGCTGAATATCGGCCGCCGGTGACCGATATGACGGTTTTTCCAAGCGTAGGAACGATTGTCTGATCCGGCTTTTGAACAATGATGCCGGGCATCCGGTTGTCACTGAGCGTGGTTACCGCCGCGGCTTCCATATTGTTGATGTTCGACGCCGCGGTGATCGCCGCCAGATCGGTCATCGCCTGGGCTTCCCTGCGCTCCGTGTAGATCGAACCTTCGTCGACAGCGAAGGCCGCCAGCCCCAGCGCGAACGGTGCTATCAGCGCCGTCATGACGGCAAAGTTCGCCTTCACGTCGCCAAGCATCGAGCGCCCGATCCGGCCGATGCTGCTCAGCAAGAAGTGCGACATTTCAAATGCCTCCAATCCTGATGGTCGACCTGCGTGAGATCGTGGTTTGCGGCATGGCAAGGCTTGGCAACAGGCTCCAGATCGGCAGGTTGCTGGCATCGTACTGGATCGACACGACGAACTGATTTCCATCGGCCGTGCTGTCCGTGGCCTGATAGGTCAGCTTGCCGGCATCGACGAAGGGGTATCCACTGGCGTTGTTTTTGACGAAACCCGCCACCAGCGCTTGGCGCTCGGTCTGGTTCAATCCGGCAATTGCAGTGCGGGCGGCATCGGCGGCGATTTGCTGCAAGGAGTTGCTTGCACCAAAATAGATACCATATGCAACCATTCCGAGTACCAGCAGGATGAAGATCGGCGAAAGCAGGGCGAATTCGACCGCGGAAGTTCCGGATTCGTCTCTGATTTCGCGTAGATTTGCCCTTATTTGAGGTGCTATCTTACGCTTCAACGCGACAGTTTTACTGTCTATCTTGTTCATTGCCCTTGCCCACTGGAACATAAGGTCGACGTGCAGAACCCATCGAAATTTGTAACCCTTGGTTGCCTAAGAACGGATTAAGACATTCCGGCAAACTGAAGTGATCGGCCAGATTATTTTCCCCGAGGTGAGCGGTTCCGGTGAGGAAACCCAGCCAAGCTCATGGTTTCGATTAATGATTGGCCGGTTGCAAAGCGACTGTCCCGGCGCCTTACTTTGGGTTACCCCGAGAGTCTGTTGAAATAAAAAATCTCCACGTTACTGTTTGGCCACCAGCTACCGGAAAGGGAACCGGCTGCGCGCTCGAAAGGAACCAACCAATCGGTTTCGGGGCGTCAACACTTAGAGACGTGGCTGAAGGGCGACGTCATTAGGGAGAACTCCATGCTGAAACATATGCTGAAGGCGACGGTATTCGCCACGACCATGGTCTTGGCCGCCGGTGCGTTCTACACGCCGGCTTTCGCCGAAGTCGTCTATAACAGAGGCACCGCCGCCGAATCGGAGTCGGTCGACCCGCACAAGACCTCGACGGTCTATGAAGCCAACGTCTTGCGTGACCTGTTCCAGGGGCTGACCATGCAAGATCAGAAGGCCAACCTCATTCCGGGCGCAGCCGAGAGCTGGACGGTATCGGACGACGGCACCGTCTACACCTTCAAGCTGCGCAAGGATGGGCTCTGGTCGGACGGCAGCCCGGTGACCGCCAATGACTTCGTCTATGCTTTCCAGCGGCTTGAAGACCCAGCCACCGGCGCCGAATACGCTTCGATGCTCTATCCGGTGAAGAATGCCGAAGAGGTCAACACCAAGAAGGCCAAGCCGGAGGAGATGGGCGTCAAGGCGATCGACGCAAATACGCTGGAAGTGACGCTGAAGGCGCCGACGCCGTATTTCCTGGAGATGCTGACCCACCAGGCGACCTATCCGGTCAACAAGGCTTCCATCGAAAAGCTCGGCGCCGACTGGATCAAGCCTGGCAATTTGGTTTCCAACGGCGCTTACACGCTGGCCGAGTGGGTTCCCAACGATCACATGAAATTGGTCAAGAATTCAAAATTCTGGGACGCTGCAAACGTCAAGATCGATGTCGTCAACTACATCCCGACCGAAGATCGCTCGTCGGCGATGAAGCGCTTCGAGGCCGGTGAACTCGACAGCTATGACGATCTCCCGACTGAACAGCTCGCCGACCTCAAGACCAAATTTGGCGATCAGATCCACGTCGGGCCATACCTCGGCACCTACTACTATGCGATCAAGACCGACAAGGCGCCGTGGGATAATGTCGAGCTACGCACCGCCATCTCGATGGCGATAGATCGCGATTTCATCGCCGAAAAGGTCTGGCAGAATTCGATGCTGCCCGGCTATTCGATGGTGCCTCCGGGGATCGAGGGCTACACGCCGGCAATGGCTAAATACGCCGACATGTCGCAGATCGACCGCGAGGACGCTGCCAAGAAGATCCTCGAGAAACTCGGCTATACGCCTGAGCATCCGCTGAAAATGCAGATCCGCTACAACACTTCGGAGAACCACAAGAACACAGCGGTCGCCATTCAGGAACAGCTGAAGCCGCTTGGCGTCGAGATCACACTCCTCAATACCGACACCAAGACCCACTACTCCTTCCTCGAGCAGAAGGGCGACTATGACGTGGCGCGCGCTGCCTGGATCGCCGACTACAAGGATCCCGAAACCTTCCTCGGCATCTCCCGCAAGGCCAGCGGCAACAACTATTCGGTCTACAACAGCCCGCAATACGAAGCGGCGATGGACAAGGCGGCCGCCGCCGGCGGCAAGCCGGAAGAGCGGATGAAGGAACTCGCTGAAGCCGAGCGCATCCTCATCGACGAGGTCGGCAATATTCCGATCCTCTACTATAGCTATCACGACATTGTTTCGTCGAAGCTTCACGGCTTCGTCGACAATGTGATGGACGTGCATCCGTCCCGCTTCATCTCCAAGGATTGATCCTTGGCCAAACCGCCGCCTCGTTCGGGGCAGCGGTTCTGGTTGCCGGCGTATGACCACGAAAGTCAGAATCGAGTTTCGCTGGCGATCATGCGCAAATCAAAGTGCTGTGGCGTCTTTGCCTGTCCAAAAGGACGCGCGGCACGATAGGCAAGCGGGGCACCGATGCTGCGTTACGTATTCCGGCGGCTTCTGACCGCCATTCCGACGCTGTTCGTCATCGTGACCATGGCGTTCTTCCTGATACGCGTCGCGCCGGGCGGCCCGTTCAACCAGGAGCGGGGCCTGAGCCCCGAGATCAGGGCCAATCTCGAAGCTCAGTTCGGCCTCAACGATCCGCTCTGGTTGCAGTACGTCCACTATCTCGGCAATCTTCTGCGCGGCAATTTCGGCCCCAGCTACAACATGCCGGATTTCACCGTCGGCGAGTTGTTCAAGGAGGGCCTGCCGATCTCAATCCAGCTCGGCGCTTCGGCGCTCATTCTGGCGCTGCTCCTCGGCAGCGTGCTCGGCACTGTTGCCGCGCTCAACCAGAACAAGCTTGCCGACTATTCGGTGATCGCGCTGGCGACCGCCGGCAGCACCATTCCGACCTTCGTCATCGCCCCGGTAATCCAGCTTGTATTCGGATTGACCTGGAAGCTCCTGCCGATCGGTGGCTGGGGCGATGGAGCCCTTATCAACAAGATCGGCCCGGTACTGACGCTCGCTCTGCCGCAGATCGCCATCGTTGCCCGCCTGATGCGCGGCTCGATGATCGAATCGCTGCAATCGCATCACATCCGCACCGCGCGCGCTCTCGGCCTGTCCGGCTGGTCAGTCGTCGTCAAGCATGCGCTGCGCGGCGCCATCCTCCCGATCGTCTCCTTCACCGGTCCGGCAGCTGCAGCCCTTCTCACAGGCTCGATCATCGTCGAGACCATCTTCTCTATCCCGGGCATCGGCCGCCATTTTGTCGTTGCCGCGCTCAACCGCGACTACACACTGGTGATGGGGACGGTGGTGGTCATCGCGCTCTTCACCATTGTCTTCAACCTGATCGTCGACGTCCTCTATGGGGTCGTCGATCCGAGGGTGCGCTATGACTGATATCGCAGTTGCCGCACCGGTCGTCGGCCGATCTCTGTGGGGTGACGCCTGGGCGCGCCTCAAGGCCAATCGCGCGGCCATGTTCAGTCTCTATTATCTTGCTTTCATTGCCCTCATCAGCGTGTTCGGTCCCTGGTTCGTGCCGCATCAATACACAACCATCTATGCCGACTATGTCCGCACGCCGCCGAGCTTCTCCGCCTATCCGAAGATCGACATGATCGAAGGCGCTCTCGATGAGGCGATCAGGCGCATGCGCGTCGACATCAAGGATTGGCGGCAGGAAGGCGATCGTATCTTCGTCACCGTCAGGTCGTCCAAGCCGATCGACGACCGCAACATCCGCTACCTTGATCGTTCCGATACCTTCGACGGCACAAAGATCGAGAGCAAATCGCCGGATGGTCTCGAAATGGTGATGAGTGCATCGATCAAGCAGCAATATTTCCTGTTTGGCACCGACAACACCGGCCGAGATCTGTTGTCGCGAACGCTGATGGCCGGGCGCATATCGCTGGCCATCGGCCTGCTTGCCGGCGTTGTGGCCGTGGTCATCGGCGTGCTCTACGGCGCCACTGCCGGCCTTGCCGGCGGCAGGGTCGACGAGGTGATGATGCGTATCGTCGACGTGCTCTATTCTTTGCCGTTCATCTTCTTCGTCATCATGCTGGTGGTGTTTTTCGGCAGGAACTTCGTGCTGATGTTCCTGGCCGTCGGCGCGGTGCTGTGGCTCGACATGGCGCGCATCGTGCGCGGACAGGCGCTGTCGATCCGCAGGCAGGAATATGTCCAGGCGGCGGAGGCGATGGGCGTCGGCCAGCGCGGCATTCTGCTGCGCCACGTCATCCCCAATTTGCTCGGGCCGGTGGTGATCTACATGACGCTGCTGGTGCCGCAAGTCATCATCCTAGAGAGTTTTTTGTCGTTCCTCGGGCTTGGCGTCCAGGAGCCGATGACCAGCTGGGGCGTGCTGATCTCGGTCGGCGCCCAGAACATCGGCTCGGCCAACTGGTTGCTTTTGTTTCCGGCCTTCTTTCTCGTCTCGACGTTGTTCGCGTTGAATTTCGTCGGCGACGGGCTGCGCGACGCGCTCGACCCCAGGGATCGTTGAGATGGCTGCTTCCGAAACGATCCTCAGCGTCAAGGACCTTCGCGTCCGCTTCCGCACCCTCGACGGCGCGGTGGAGGCGGTGAAGGGCATCAACATCCACGTCAAATCAGGCGAGAGCGTTGCCGTCGTCGGCGAATCCGGCTCAGGCAAGAGCCAGACCATGATGGCGGCGATGAGCCTGCTGGCCTCGAACGGCGAGGCCACCGGGACCGTCGACTACCGCGGCCGCAACCTTTTGACGCTGAGCAAGCCCGAGCTCAACAAGATCCGCGGCCGCAAGATCAGCATGATCTTCCAGGAGCCAATGACTTCGCTCGACCCGCTCTATTCGATAGGCAACCAGCTGATCGAGCCGATCCGCAAGCATCGTGGACTTGGCGCCACCGAGGCACGCGAAGAGGCACTCAAACTTTTGCGGCTGGTCCATATTCCCGATCCGGAGCGGCGGATGAAATCCTACCCGCACGAGATGTCGGGCGGTCAGCGCCAGCGCGTCATGATCGCCATGGCGCTGGCCAACGACCCCGACATATTGATTGCCGACGAGCCGACGACGGCGCTCGACGTGACCATCCAGGCGCAGATCCTCATGCTGCTCGCCGAATTGCAACGCAAGCTCGGCATGGCGATCGTCTTCATCACCCACGATCTCGGCATTGTCAGGCGCTTTGCTGACCGGGTCTATGTGATGCGTTACGGCGAGGTGGTCGAGGAGGGCGAGGCGGAAGCGATCTTCGCCAACCCGCAGCACGCCTACACCAAGATGCTGCTCGCCGCCGAGCCGACCGGCACCAAGGCGCCGCCGCCTCCGAATGCCCCCATCCTGCTCGAAGGCAGGAACGTCGAAGTGACCTTCAAGATCGGCGGCGGCTTTCTTGGCGGAGAACCGCTGATATTGCGCGCCGTCGATCGCGTTTCGATCCGGCTGAAGCGCAACCAGACCATCGGCATCGTCGGCGAATCCGGTTCGGGAAAGTCGACGCTCGGCCGCGCCTTGCTGCGGCTCCTGCCCAGCGACGGCATCATCCGGCTTGGCGACCGCGACATCTCCCACGCCGACCGCCAGGCGATGCGGCCGCTGCGGCGCGAATTGCAGCTGGTCTTCCAGGACCCGTTCGGCTCGCTGTCGCCGCGCATGACCGTCGGCCAGATCATCACCGAAGGGCTACTGGTCCACGAGCCCAATTTGTCGGGCAGGCAGCGTGATCTCCGCGCGGTAGAGGCCTTGCTCGAAGTCGGGCTCGACCCCAACACGCGCAACCGCTATCCGCACGAATTCTCCGGTGGTCAGCGGCAGCGCATCGCCATTGCGCGTGCCATGATCCTGAAGCCGAAAGTGGTGGTGCTGGACGAGCCGACCTCGGCGCTGGACCGCTCCGTGCAGAAGCAGATCGTCGAATTGCTGCGCAAGCTGCAGGCCGACCACGAGCTGTCCTATCTGTTCATCAGCCATGACCTCGCCGTCGTGCGCGCCATGGCCGACTACATCATTGTCATGAAGCAGGGCAAGATCGTTGAAGAGGGGCCGGCCGAGGCGATCTTCAGCAATCCGCAAGCCACCTACACCCAGACGCTGATGGCCGCGGCTATCGACGTGACGCGGTTTCGCCTGAGCGCATAGCGCGATTGGTCAGAACTACAGCGGATGGGGGTTGTTTCGGGAACAAAAACAGCTAAGCCGCTGTTTTTTCTGGTCGGAGTGGCAGGATTTCAGCCTGCGTTCCCAGCGGCCAAACGAGTGTTGCTCACCGGCCGTTCAATAGTATCAGTCACTTACACGCGTCGTCTCACCCTTTTTTCCGGTTCACACTGAGCGAAAAACAGTGTTTTCGGGCGCTTTCTGGGCGAAAGGTTCGGCGCTACGCTTTGGAAATCGGGATGGCGACCATAGGTCTTTTCCAACTGCTTGACGGTCGTGCCAACATTGTCGGCGACCTACCAGATGTCGACGCCGCGCTGCATCAGCCAGGCGATGTAGGTGTAGCGAAGTACATCCGGGACGACATCGTCGCCCAGCCCGGCTGCCACGCGGCAGGTGCGGAACGCCTTCTCAATTCGCTTGATAGGTTCGCCGAGGCTGCCATGGACGACCGGCCCGTGATCCCGATCAATATGCTTCCATCGGCGCATATGGGCAATCAGCCGTGGCGGCAGCTGCTCCAGCAGCCGCCGTTTCTTGCTCTCTCTTGCGCGATGGAATTTGCGATGGAGCACGCCGCGCTGAAGGTCTGGCCAGCTTCCGCTGATCTCGGCATTCCAATTGAGCTGCAGGATCGAACGATGCCGGCCGCCGGTATAGAGGCCGATGATGACAAAGCGGCAGAGATGAGCGTACTGCCCATGCTTCCGGCGCAGCCGCAAGGCCGCGCGCAGCAGTCCCGCCGCTTCCTGGCGCGTCAGCCAGCGTTCGCGCTCTGCTGGTTTGTCTGGCAAGGTGACGGACGGCTTCGGATCGAGACCGTATTCCCTGGCATAGAAGTTGATCGCCGAGCGGAGATCCTCAAGATCGCGACGTGGGCCTGACGTAAAGTCCTTGTCCTGCCACGGCGGCAGTCTCGCACTGCGGGTCGCCATTGCGGCGGCGTTGAGTTTGACGACGCGCTCGCGCTCTACCCGGTTGCGCTCGCGCGAACGGTGCTCGACATAAGCGCGGCAGCGGTCGCTATTGATGCTGGCGACCGGTTCGGTGCCGAAGAATTCGTTCAGAAAACGGATCCTGGCGAGAAATTCCTTGCGACCGGCAATCTTGGCCTGGCGCGCATCGACATAGGCGGCGAGGATGTCACAGACTGTCAGGCTACGGGCGTCGGTCCGGCAGACCGGCGGCTGGTATTTGCCGGCGATGGCAGGCCCGAGTGGGGTGCGCAGCATACCTGCACCGCTGGACACCGCTCCCTTGCTGGCGTGATGACGGGTCGTCACGATGGCCCCTTTTTCTCGCTGTGAACTGGTTCGTCTTGCGGCCGGGGATGAATAAAAGAGGCAGGAACACCGGTTTTGCAACAAGCAAACTGGGCGATGGTGCGGCGACGTGCAGAGACTTGCGAGATGCGGTGCAGGAGTCGCACCGGCTTGGCTATCCCTCCGGCAAAGAGTTTGGCGAGTTCGGGGAGGGGTGACTCACTGCCGCACCGATATGATGGCCACGGGCCATCCCATGTTGCGCTTGCAGCTGAGGTGTTGATCCCCATGCCGGCCTTCGCGGGGCGATTTGGCATTCCGAAGCGGATTGAGGATTCCGATGCCTTGGAAATCCCTCCCGTTGTCGGTGACGACGAGCATCCGCTCGCCTCGGCAATGGCCGCGATCCGAGCCACTGCGGGCAACCCCTTGGCCTCTCCTCGGCCAAACCTTCCTTCTGGTCGAATGCAAGGCGGCGACTTGCAAAGAGAGCCTGTAGGCTCTCCGGGCCGTGAACCATGTCTCCGGGTCGGACATGTTTTTTCTGGTCGGAGTGGCAGGATTTGAACCTGCGACCCCATCGTCCCGAACGATGTGCGCTACCAGGCTGCGCTACACTCCGTGACCAGACCGCGGGCTTATAGCCGCCGCGTTTGGTTCCTGCAAGCGCCAATGGCAGCGCTTCCGTCGCATTTCTTTCGCTTTCGCCGCAACGTCATACAGGTTTCAGTTTCCTGTCGCACAAACACAGCTTAAAGGCTTCCTGGCAGGTAACCGTCCACTTGCCTCGAAACATTGATTCAGCCGCTTGGAGTTCGCAGTCTTGTCGATGAAGATCGTTAGCCATGCCAGACCAAACACATTCGAGTTCGAAACCTCGGCGTTGATCAAGCCGTCCGGGTTTCGCGAATATGATGCACGCTGGTGGTTCGGCCATCCGGGCTCGAACGAGCCGCCGGAACTCAATCTGATCGGCGTCCAGGCGCTCGGCATGGGGCTCGGCACGCTGATCCGGCGCCTGGGTGCCGGACCCGACATCGTCACCGGCCATGATTTCCGCGCCTATTCGCTTGCCATCAAGCTGGCGCTGGTTTCCGGGCTGATGGCCGCCGGCGCGCGGGTCAAGGATGTCGGGCTGGCCTTGTCGCCGATGGCCTATTTCGCCCAGTTCGCGCTCGACACGCCGTCCGTCGCCATGGTCACCGCCTCGCATAACGAGAATGGCTGGACCGGCGTCAAGATGGGCGCGGCGCGTCCGCTGACCTTCGGTCCCGAGGAGATGAGCGCGCTGAAGGCGATCGTGCTGTCAGGCGATTTCGACCTTGTCGGTGGCGGCTCCTACGCCTTTGTTCCCGATTTCCGCAAAACCTACCTTGACGATCTGACCAACGGAAAACGCATATCGAGAAAGCTCAAGGTGGTGGCTGCCTGCGGCAACGGAACCGCCGGCGCTTTCGCCCCCGAAGCGCTGGCGCGGATCGGCTGCGAGGTGATCCCGCTCGACGTCGAGCTCGATCATACGTTTCCCAATTACAATCCCAACCCCGAAGACATGCAGATGCTGCACGCCATTCGCGACAAGGTGCTGGAAACGGGCGCCGATGTCGGGCTCGGTTTCGACGGCGATGGCGACCGTTGCGGCGTGGTCGACAATGAAGGCAACGAGATCTTCGCCGACAAGGTCGGCGTCATGCTCGCGCGCGACATCTCGCACCTCTATCCCGGCTCGACTTTCGTCGTCGACGTCAAGTCGACCGGATTGTTCATGACCGATAAGGTGCTGCGGGAAAATGGCGCGGTCACCGACTATTGGAAGACCGGACACTCCTATATCAAGCGGCGCGTCGCCGAACTCGGCGCCGCCGCCGGTTTTGAGAAATCGGGCCACTTCTTTTTCAATCCTCCGATCGGCCGCGGCTATGACGATGGCCTGGTCACGGCCATCGCCATTTGCCAGATGCTGGACCGCAGCCCGCAAAGCAGCATGGCCGACCTCTACCGCGATCTGCCGCTGACCTTCGGCACGCCGACCATGTCGCCACATTGCGCCGACGAGCTCAAATACGGTGTCGTCGAGCGGGTCGCTGGCGATTTTCGCGAGATGAAGGACGAGGGCGCGGTCTTCGCCGGCCAAAAGATCGCCGAGCTGATCACCGTCAACGGCGTCAGGGTCGTGGCGGAGGATGGTACCTGGGGGCTGGTGCGGGCATCATCGAACAAGCCGGAGCTTGTGGTGGTGGTGGAGAGCCCGGTATCGTCCGAGCGGCGCCGGCAGATGTTCGAAGCCGTCGATGCGGTGCTGCGCCGCAGCCCCGAAGTCGGCGCCTACAATCAGACCTTTTGAATGCGGGGCTTGTTTTCATGACCGAACGGATCGTCAGTTTTGTGATGAGCGGCGGCGTCGGCTCGCGACTATGGCCGCTGTCGCGCGAGGACAATCCCAAGCAGTTCCATGATTTCTCGGGCGATGGTTCGATGCTGGCCAAGACGCTGCGCCGGCTGACCGCGCGGCCGGAAGGCGAAACGCCGGTTTTTCTGATTGCCTCGGAAAGGCACGCCGACCGCGTTCATGCCGATATTGCCGGCCACGAGCTTTCCGGCGGCGGCCCGTTGTTCGAGCCGACCGGACGCAACACTGCCGCGGCCGTTGCCTTGGCAAGCCTGCGCACGCTGTCGGAATTCGGCGACAGCCTGGTGCTGGTGGTGCCGTCCGACCATGAGATTGCGACCGCGCAGCAATTCTGGCGGAGCGTCGAGGCCGGCACTGCGGCGGCGCGCGAGGGCAGGCTGGTGGTGTTCGGCATCAAGCCCGCGCAACCCGAGACCGGCTATGGCTACATCGAGGTGGCCGGCGAGCGGGATGGCATCTACGACGTCTCGCGTTTCGTCGAAAAACCCGATCTCGCGACCGCGCAGAGCTATCTCGAGGCCGGCAATTTCTACTGGAACACCGGCATTTTCCTGTTTCGCGCCAGCGCCATGCGCGATGCATTCATGGCTTTCCAGCCCGATATCTGGAGCGCCACCGAGGCTGCCTACCAGGCGGCGACATCAGATCTTTCCGGCCTCTATATGCCTCTGGAGCTCTATGCCGCCATCCCGTCGACATCGATCGACTACGCGATCATGGAGCGCGCCAGCGGCATTGCCATGGTGCCGGCCGGCTTTCGCTGGAACGATCTCGGTTCCTGGCAGTCGCTGCTCGACGTCGGGCCCTCCGACACGCAGGGCAACGTCATCGTCGGCGACGTCGTCGCCATCGACTGCGAGAACTCCTATATCCGCAGCGACGGCCGCCTGCTGTCGGCCATCGGGATGAAGGACGTCGCCATCGTGTCGACCGCCGACGCCACTTTCGTGGCTCCGGTCAGCCACAGCCAGAACGTCAAGAAGATCGTCGAACAGCTCGAAAAGAGCGGCCGCCTGGAAACCAGGTTCACGCCCGCCGACGATCGCGTCATCGAAAGCGGCGCCTGGCAGCGCCGCGTGCACCACTGGCTGTTCGAGGAGACGGTGCCGCTGTGGTCGACTGTCGGCGTTGACGAACGCCATGGCGGGTTCCACGAAGCGCTCGGCTTCGACGCCACCCCGCTGATGAAACCCAAGCGCATGCGCACGCAGGCCAGGCAGATCTACGCCTTCGCCGTCGCCAAGGCGCGTGGCTGGAACGGCCCGGCCGATCGGTTGATCAGCCACGGCATCGAATTCATGGCGAGGAACGGCCGCACCGACAATGGCGGCTGGGTGCGCACGCTCAACATCGACGGCACCGTCGCCGACGCTGCGGAGGATGCCTACGACCATTCCTGCGTGCTTCTGGCGCTGGCGCATGCCCATATGTGCGGCAATCCGGACGCATTGCGGCTTGGCGAGGAAACCTTTGCGTTCCTCGACGCGCATCTCGAGGACCAACGCCTGACCGGTTTTCTCGAGACCTCGAGCGGCGAGGGCGAGCGCCGCTCCAACCCGCACATGCATCTGCTCGAGGCGTTCCTGGCCTGGCATCAGGCGACGGGCGAGCGCGCCCATCTCCGCCGCGCCGCGCGCATCGTCGATCTGTTCCGCAGCCATTTCTTCGATCCTGAGAGCTGGACGCTTGGCGAGTATTTCGACCATGAATGGCGGCCGGCTCCCGGCGAGAAAGGCACCTGGACGGAACCAGGCCATCATTTCGAATGGGCCTCGCTGCTGGTCGACTTCGCCGGCCGCAGCGGCCAGAGCGGCTTGACCGGCCTCGCCAGGAAACTCTACGCGTCGGCGATCGCCAATGGCCTCAACCGCGCCACCGGCCTCGCCTACGGCGCCGTCTCGCGGCAAGGCCTGCCGCTCGACCGCGTCTCGCGCAGCTGGCCGCAGGCCGAAGCCATCAAGGCGGCAATCGCGCTGGACGGTTCGGGCGGTCCCGACCTGAAGCCGGAGATCGAGGCTCGGGTCGGCCGGTTGTTCCGCTGGCACATCAATCCGGCACCGCTCGGCCTGTGGATCGACCGCATCGACGAGCGTGGCCGTTCGCTGGCAAACGAGGTGCCGGCCAGCATCTTCTACCATCTGGTCTGCGCGCTGACGCAATATCTGGACGGCACGGCCCGCAAGGATCAGTACGGGCTGGCGACGTCCCCGGTCTCGACATAGACCGACTTCAGCTGTGAATAGAGTGCCAGTGCCGCCAGCGAATTCTCGCGGCCGATGCCGGACTGCTTGAAGCCGCCAAAGGGGATCTCGACCGGCGTCAGATTGTAGGCATTGATCCAGCAGGTGCCGGCCTGCAGCTCGGCGATGACGCGGTGGGCGCGCTGCAGGTCGCGCGTGAACACGCCGGCAGCGAGGCCGAATTCGGTGTCGTTGGCGCGCTCGACCACCTCGTCCTCGCCGTCGAATTTCAGCACGCTCATCACCGGCCCGAAAATCTCCTCGCGGGCGATGCGCATCGTGTCGGTGACACCTGTGAACACAGTCGGCTCGACGAAGAAACCGCCCTGGAAGCCCTGCAGCGAAGGCACGTTGCCGCCGCAGGCGAGCACGGCACCATCCTGCCTGCCGGCCTCGATGTAGGAGACGACCTTGTCGTGCTGCGCCTTCGAGACCAGCGGCCCCATCTGCGTTTCCTGGTCGAGCGGATCGCCGATACGGATCTTCTTGGTCCGCTCGGTCAGCCTTTCGACGAAACGGTCATGGATGCTGCTCTGCACGAAGACCCGCGTGCCGTTGGAGCAGATCTGGCCGGTCGAATAGAAATTGCCGAGCATGGCGCCGCCGATGGCATTTTCGAGATCGGCATCGTCGAAGACGATCAGCGGCGACTTGCCGCCAAGCTCCATCGTCGCGTTCTTCATCTTCGAGCCGGCGAGCGACAGCACCTTGCGGCCGGTCGGCACCGAGCCAGTCACCGAGACCTTGGCGACGACATCGTGGCCGACAAGGCCGGCGCCGACATCGCCAAAACCTTGCACGACGTTGAACAGCCCATCGGGCAGGCCGGCCTCGGTGTAGATTTCAGCGAGCGCCAGTGCTGAAAGTGGCGTGTTCTCCGACGGCTTGAACACCATGGCATTGCCCATCGCGAGGGCCGGTGCGGATTTCCAGCCGGCGATCTGGATCGGGTAGTTCCAGGCGCCGATGCCGACGCAGACGCCGAGCGCCTCGCGCCTGGTATAGGCAAAGGGACCGCCGAGATCGACGGCCTCGCCATTAAAGGCGGCGACCGCACCGCCGAAATATTCGAGGCAATCGGCGGCCGACGGGGCGTCTGCGACCAGTGTTTCCTGGATCGGCTTACCGGTGTCGAGGGTCTCGATGCGCGCCAAATCGGCATTGCGGGCGCGCAAAATGTCGGCGGCGCGGCGCAGGATACGGCCGCGTTCGACCGGCTTCAGCCGCGCCCAGGCGGGTTGTGCCGCACGCGCGGCCTCGATAGCGAGCTCCAGCACGTTCGGTGTCGCCGAGCGCAGCATGGCGATGGTCTCGCCGGTCGCCGGATAGATGACCGGCAGCGGCGCGCCGCGCTCGTCCTCGATATAGCGGCCGTTGACATAGTGCGATGCCGTTGGCTGGGCGCGCATGGCTGTTCTCCAAATCGTCTATCGCGGCATGCGGGAATATGCGTCCGCCGGATCATGGCCTATCTGTCCGACGCCTGCCAGCGCGGATTGATCCATGGTTCCTGGTTGGAGGGCGCCAGCGGCGAGCGTCCGAGAATGTGGTCGGCGGCCTTCTCGCCGGTCATGATCGACGGCGCGTTGAGATTGCCATTGGTGACGCGCGGGAAGATCGAGGAATCGGCGACCCGCAGCCCGTCGACGCCGATGACGCGGCATTCCGGGTCGACGACGCTCATCGCATCGTCGGCACGGCCCATCTTGCAGGTGCCGCAAGGGTGATACGCGCTTTCGGCGTGGTCGCGGATGAAGGCGTCGAGCTCGTCATCCGATTGCAAATGTGAACCCGGCGACAGCTCCTTGCCGCGGTAAGGATCGAAGGCCGCTTGCCCGAAGATCTCACGGGTCAGCCGGATGCAGTGGCGGAACTCCGTCCAGTCGTCCGGATGCGACATGTAGTTGAAGCGGATCACCGGCTTCGATTTGGGATCGGGCGAGCGCAGCGTGACCGAACCGCGCGACTTCGACCGCATCGGCCCGACATGCGCCTGGAAGCCATGCGCCTTCGCCGCCGCCTTGCCATCATAGCGGACCGCCGCCGGGATGAAGTGATACTGGATGTCGGGATAGTCGACGCCGGCGCGCGAGCGCACGAAGGCGGCCGCCTCGAAATGATTGGTAGCGCCGAGGCCGGACTTGAAGAACAGCCACTGCGCCCCGATCAATGCCTTCGAGAACGGGTTCAGCACCGAGTTCAGGGTGATCGGCTTTGTCGATTCCTGCTGAATGTAGAGCTCCATATGGTCCTGCAAATTGCGGCCGACGCCGGGCCGGTCGGCGATCACCGGAATGCCGTTCTCTCTGAGGTGCTGGCCGGGGCCGATGCCGGACAGCATCAGGATTTTGGGCGAATTGATCGAGGACGCGGCAACGATCACCTCACGCCGGGCTCTGACCACCTGAACCTGTTTGCGCGTTTCGATCTCGACGCCGATTGCGCGTTGATTCTCGATGATCACCCGTCGGGCGAAGCCCTTGACCAGGCTGACATTTTTCCGCCTGAGTGCCGGCCTGAGATAGGCGCTCGCCGCCGACCAGCGACGCCCGCCGCGAATGGTCTGCTCCATCGGCCCAAAGCCTTCCTGCTTCGCGCCGTTGTAATCATCGGTCAGCTCGAAACCGGCCTGACGGCCTGCCTCGACAAAGACGCCGTAGAGCGGATTGGTCCGCGAGCCGCGCTGTACGGTCAGCGGGCCGCCGTGGCCGCGCCAGCCATTCTCGCCGCCATTGCTGTCCTCCATGCGCTTGAAATAGGGGAGCACGTCGGCAAAGCCCCAGCCGGCCGCGCCCTGTTCGGCCCAATGGTCAAAATCGCGGGCGTGGCCGCGCACATAGACCATGCCGTTGATTGAGGATGAGCCGCCGATGACCTTGCCGCGCGGCGTCGCCAGCACGCGGCCGCCGAGATGCGGCTCCGGTTCGCTGGCAAAGCCCCAGTCGTAGAGGCTCATATTGAGCGGTATCGATAGCGCCGATGGCATCTGGATCAGCGGCCCGATATCGCTGCCGCCATATTCGATGACGATCACCGAATGCTTGCCGTCCTCCGACAGCCGGTAGGCCATGGCCGAACCGGCCGAGCCGGAGCCGATGATGACGAAATCCGCTTCAAACATGGGTCATGTGCGCCATGAAATCGGCGAGCGAGACGTTGCCGCCAGTTGCGATCACGAGAACGGTCTTGCCGATTACGTCGACCTTGCCGCTGAGCAACGCCGCCAGCGAGGCAGCGCCGGATGGCTCAAGCACCAGCTTCATCCGCTCGAAGGCGATGCGCATCGCCCGCCGCACCGACACATCGTCGACAGTTATGCCGCGAACGCCGGCGGCCTTCACCGCTGCGAACGGCGCGTCGCCGGGCCGCCGCGACATCAGCCCGTCGCAGATCGATTTCGGCCCGGCCGGCATCGTCTCGATGGCGCCATGCGCCAGCGACGCGCCCATGCCGTTGAAACCTTCCGGCTCGACGCCGATGATCTCGGTCGCCGGCGATAGATAGTGGAAGGCCAGCGAAACCCCACCGATCAGCCCGCCGCCGCCGACCGAGCAGAACAACAGATCGGACTCCGCTCCCATTGCGGCGAGCTGGTCGAGCGCTTCCAGTCCGGCGCCGGCCTGGCCGGCGACGATCTCCGGATCGTCGAACGGGTGCAGCAGCGCCAGGTTCTCGCTCTCGGCGATCTCGCGCGCCTTGGCAGCGGCGACCTCCTCACGCGCGCGCTCGCCATGGTCGGTCAGCACGACGCGCGCGCCATAGCCTGATGTGGCGTCGCGCTTGGCGGCAGGTACGTCGATCGGCATGACGATGGTGACGGGAATGCCGAGCGCTTGGCCGGCGGCCGCCAGCCCTTGCGCGAAATTGCCGGAGGAATAGGCGACGACGCCCTTTTTGGCTTCATCGGGCGACAGTCGCTTCAGCCGCCAATAGGCGCCGCGCACCTTGAACGAGCCGGCCCATTGCAGCGATTCCGGCTTGACGAAGACCCGGGCAGCGCCGGTCTCGCCGGCGAGTGCCGCCGATTCCAGCAGCGGCGTGATCTGCGTCGCCTTGGAGGTGACGGCATAGGCCTGCCTGAGATGGTCGAGCGACGGGACGAGACTGTCGGCCATCATTCGCCTCGCGGAAAGCGCTTCTGCTCTTCGAGCAGGTCGAGGTTCATGTGGTTGCGCATGTAGCGTTCCGACGCCTTCTGCAGCGGCTGGAATTCCCAGGGATAATGGGTGCCGTTGCGCAGCGCCGGGTAGACCACCCAGCGGCGGGCTTGGCTTGCACGCACCGCGGCATCGAACGCCGCCATGTCCCAGCGCGCCCGCACCTTGTCGGTGAAAGCGCTCACCAAAGCCGCATTGGCCGGATCGACGGCGAGATTGGTCAATTCCCGCGGATCCGATTCCAGATCAAACAGTTGCGGCGGATCGATCTCGCAATGGATGAATTTGTAGCGACCCTCGCGCATCGCCGCCATCGGCGCGTTGGAGCCTTCGGCGGCATATTCCATCAGCACCGGCGCGGAGCGTTTCTTTCCGTTCAGCAGCGGCAGCAACGACTGGCCGTCGGTCCACGGCGCAATCGCACTGATGTCGATGCCGGCGAGGCCGCAAAGCGTCGGCGTCACGTCGAGGTTGGAGACCGGCGTGTCGATCAGGCCGGCGGCGATGCCGTTGCCGGCGATCATCAGCGGCACCCGCGCCGAACCTTCGAAGAAGCACATCTTGAACCACAGACCGCGCTCGCCGAGCATGTCGCCGTGATCCGAGCAGAACAGGATGATCGTATCGTCGAGCATGTGCGTGTGGTCGAGCACCGACAGCAATTCGCCGAGCTTGTCGTCGAGATAGGAGATGTTGGCGAAGTAGCCGCGCCGCGCGCGGCGGACCTGCTCCGCCGTGATCTCAAAGCTGTCATAGTCGCTGGCGCGGTAGAGCCGCTGCGAATGCGGATCCTGCCTGTCGTAGGGAATAAAGCCGATCTCGGGCTCGAGCGCCGGGCAATCCTCGTAGAGATCCCAGTAGCGCCGCCGCGCGACGTACGGGTCGTGCGGGTGGGTGAAGGAAACCGTCAGGCACCAGGGCCGGCGCGCCACATCGTCGGAGACGCGGGCGAAATCGTAGAGCTTTTGCACCGCGTGGAAGGCGACCTCGTCGTCATATTCCAGCTGGTTGGTGATCTCGGCGACGCCGGCGCCGCTCACTGAACCCAGATTGTGATACCACCAGTCGATTCGCTCGCCGGGCTTGCGATAGTCCGGCGTCCAGCCGAAATCGGCCGGATAGATGTCGGTGGTCAGCCGTTCCTCGAAGCCGTGCAACTGGTCCGGACCGACGAAATGCATCTTGCCGGAGAGGCAGGTGTGATAACCGGCGGCGCGCAGATGATGCGCAAAGGTCGGGATCGAGGACGCGAATTCGGCGGCGTTGTCATAGACCCCGGTGCGTGACGGCAATTGGCCGCTCATGAATGCGGCCCGGCCCGGCGCGCAGAGCGGCGATGCGGTGTAATTGTTGCAAAAACGCGCCGAACGCGCGGCGAGCGCCTTCAGATGCGGTGCGTGCAGGAAGTCCGCCGGCCCGTCTGGAAACAGCGTTCCGTTGAGCTGATCGACCATGACGATCAGGATGTTGGGTCGCTTGGATGTCACTGCTGCTGCCGTCCGCTGAGTTTAGTTTCGAGATAGTCCTCGACCAGTGCGATCGCGGTCGCGGCATCGGGAACGCCGTCCTTCAGCGCGCGCCTGATAAAGAGCCCGTCGATCAGCGCCGCCGTCGCTTCGGCAACCCGGTCGGCCTCGCTTCTCGGCAGGATGCCGCTCAGCCCACTGAGCAGATTGGAATGCAGCCGCCGCGCATAGACCTTGAGCAGCCGGCGAAGTGCTGCCGACTTCTGCGCCTCGACATAGAAGGCGAGCCAGGCGGCGATCGTTTCCGGCCGGAACTGGATATCAGAGAAATTGACCGCGACCACTGCCGAGACGCGCTGGCGCGCCGTGCCGGCCGCGCGAAGCGCGCGGCGCGTATCGGCGGTGAGCTCGCTCAGGATGTGCCGCATCGTCGCCAATAGCAATTCGTCCTTGGCGCCGAAATAATGGTGGGCAAGCGCCGAGGACACGCCGGCGCGCCCGGCGATTTCCGACATCGTCACATCAAGCGAACCACGCTCGCCGATCGCCGAGATCGTTGCGTCAATGAGCGCCCTGCGGCGCAACGGCTCCATTCCGAGTTTCGGCATACTTGCTCCGGCCTGTTGTGACGAGATTATTTTTTATTGACGCATCAATCAACAAAAAATTCAGCCTGATTTGCTGGCAAAAGCCAGACATTATGACCAGATATCAAGATCAAGCGATTGTGCGGTTCTGGCCCCTTCACGAAGTCGGAGGAACGGTTCATGGTTGAACAATGCCGAGCCGCTGCGACATCGCGTAGCCGGGCCTGCAGGATGGAGATCGCCATGACAGCATGCATCGTCGGTTGGGCGCATTCGCGCTTCGGCAAACTCGAAGGCGAGACGCTGGAGGGCCTGATCACCAAGGTGGCAGTCGAGGCGCTTGATCATGCCGGCATCGGTCCAGATGAGGTCGACGAGATCGTGCTCGGCCACTTCAACGCTGGGTTTTCCGCCCAGGATTTCACCGCGAGCCTGGTTCTCCAGGCCGACGACCGGCTGCGCTTCAAACCGGCGACCCGCGTCGAGAACGCCTGCGCCACCGGCTCGGCGGCAGTCAGGCAAGGCATCCGCGCCATCGACGCCAATGCCGCCCGTATCGTGCTGGTGGTCGGCGCCGAGCAGATGACGACGACGCCTGGTCCGGAGATCGGCAAGAACCTGCTCAAGGCCTCGTATCTGCCGGAGGACGGCGAAACGCCGGCAGGCTTCGCCGGCGTCTTCGGCAAGATCGCCCAAGCCTATTTCCAGCGCTACGGCGACCAGTCGGACGCGCTGGCGATGATCGCCGCCAAGAACCACAAGAACGGCGTCGACAACCCCTATGCGCAAATGCGCAAGGATTTCGGCTACGAGTTCTGCCGCCAGGAAAGCGAAAAAAACCCCTTCGTCGCCGGCCCGCTGAAGCGCACCGACTGCTCGCTGGTGTCGGACGGCGCCGCCGCCCTTGTCCTCGCCGACACGGCGACGGCGCTGAAAATGCGCCGCGCCGTCGCGTTCCGCGCCAACGAGCATGTGCAGGATTTCCTGCCGATGTCGAAGCGCGACATCCTCGCCTTCGAAGGCTGCGAGCAGGCCTGGAACCAGGCGCTGAAGAAAGCGGGCGTGACGCTCGGCGACCTGTCCTTCGTCGAGACGCACGACTGTTTCACCATCGCCGAACTGATCGAGTATGAGGCGATGGGCCTGGCCAAGCCGGGCGAGGGCGCCAAGCTGGCCTTGGATGGCGAGACGGCGAAGGACGGAAGGCTGCCGGTCAATCCGTCCGGCGGGCTGAAGGCCAAGGGCCATCCGATCGGCGCCACCGGCGTATCGATGCATGTGCTGAGCGCCATGCAACTTGTCGGCGAGGCCGGCGGCATCCAGGTGCCGGGAGCAAAGCTCGGCGGCGTCTTCAACATGGGCGGCGCGGCGGTCGCCAACTACGTTTCCATTCTCGACCGGATCAGATAAAAGCGGCCCCGCATTTCACGGGGAATTCATGACAAATCCGGTTCTGGTCGAAGTTTTGCGCGGCGCGATCATCGAGAGCGCCCATCGTGGCGCTGTTGCCGTCTTCGACGCCGACGGCAAGCCCGTCTGGGAGATCGGCGACACGGCACACCCGGTGTTCCCGCGTTCGGCGGTCAAGGCGATTCAGGCGTTGCCGCTGGTCGAGAGCGGTGCCGCCGATTCCTACGGCTTCGGCGACCGGGAACTGGCGCTGGCCTGCGCCTCGCATTCCGGCGAGCCGGCGCATGTCGAGCTGGCGCGCGCCATGTTGGCGAAAGCCGGCCTCGACGACACCGCGCTCGAATGCGGCGCGCATTGGCCGTCGAACCACGGGGCGACGCTGGCGCTCGCGCGCGCCGGCCGTGCGCCGAACGCCTTGCACAATAATTGTTCCGGCAAGCACTCGGGCTTTCTCTGCACCTGCGTTCACAGCGGCATCGCTCATCGCGGCTACGTTAAGGCGGGCCATGCCTCGCAGGAGATGGTGCGCGACGCGATGCAGGCAGTGACCGGCGCCGCCCATGACGCCGATCACCGTGGCACCGACGGCTGCTCGATCCCGACCTATGCCGTGCCTCTCCGCAGTTTCGCGCTTGGCTTTGCCCGCATGGCGACGGGCGCCGGCTTCGAGCCGGTGCGCGCCCGGGCGGCCAAGCGGCTGCTTTCCGCCTGCATGGCCGAGCCGTTTTTCGTCGCCGGTACGGGCAGGGCGGATGTCGCGCTGATGGCGGCCGCCTCCGGCCGGATTTTCGCCAAGGGAGGGGCCGAGGGCGTCCATTGTGCCGCCCTTCCGGAGCTTGGCCTTGGCATCGCGCTGAAATGCGATGATGGCGCTGGCCGTGCCGCCGAAGTGGTGGTCGCGGCCGTGCTGGCAAAGCTTTTGCACGCGGACCAGGCGCTGGCGGCAAAGCTGATCGAACAAGCAAATCCGCCCATCGAAAGCCGGATCGGCGCCAAAGTAGGCGCGCTCCGGCCCACCGCCGCACTCAACTGACGTGGTTGCGCTCGACGGTCAGATGCGCATAGCCGGCATTGCCTGAGGCGGCGAGGTCGCCGGTCACCGGCTCGGCCCAGCGCTGGCCGATGATCGCGCCCTTATGGACCCCGTCGATGACATTGTCCGAAATGATTGCCGTCCCGGCACCTTCGACCACGGTGACGACGATGCCGGTTCCGGCTTTGCGGATGATATTTCCCGTCGCGATCACGTTGCGCATGAATGGTCCCCAGCCGATCTGCATGCCGTAGAGCGGCGCATTCTCGACGACATTGGCGGAAACGGTGGTGTCCGCCTCGACGCTGATGCCGACGCCGAAACCGGGCGCGTCGGCAGGGTAGGGACCGCTGGTCGCCAGGTTGCGGACGATGTTGCCGGAGCACACGCCCATGCGGCCGCCTTCGTTGAAATTGACGATCGAAATACCATTGGCGGCGCCATCGACGATGTTGTTGCTGATGACGGCGCCTTCAAACGAGAATTCGGAATACACGGCCGTCTCGCCCGAACGCGAGCAGGTGTTGCCGGTGATCTGCAAATTGCTGGAACTGTTGGCGCGGATCGCCGAGAACGCGCAATCCGAGACAATATTACCGGAGATGATGACATTGCCGGCGCGGAACGCATTGATGCCGTTGCCGTTCTGGCCGGTTCCGCCACTGCGCGCCTGGATGCGCTCGATCCGGTTGCCGCTGACGATGGTGCCGTCTTCGTCCGCCTGCCAGCGGTGCACGAGAATGCCACCATTGGCGCAGTCGGAGACGCTATTGCCTGATATTTCCAGGCCATTGGCCTCGACCGAATAGATGCCGGCGTCGGCTGCGCGGGAAATCTCCGAGCGCTCGATGCGGCCCGAGGCGTGCTCGAGCGCCAGGCCGTTCTTGCCGCTGCCGGTAAGCTGGCAATTGTCGACGACCAGATGGGCGATGCGGCGCAGATCGAGCAGGCCTTGCGTGTAGTCGCCCATCCAGCGGTTGCTGCCGTCGAACACCAGCCCGCTGAGTTCGATGTGCTCCGCCTGTTCCGCCATGATGAGATGGCCATTGCCGCCGTAGACGATCCGCGATGCGCCCGGCACGCCGGACAGGCGCACGCGGCCGGGCAGCGACAGGTTGGAAACGATATAGGTCCCCGGCGGCAGGAACACCGGCATGTCGCGGTCGTGCGCATCGCGCAGCAGCTTGGCGAAAGTCTTGCTCTGGTCGTCAAGCGCGCCGGGCCGGACGCCGAGCTCGGTTGCGTTGATCGCCCCGCGCATCGCGGCTTTCTCGATGCCGGGCAGGTTTTTCGCCGCTGCTTTCCCGAGCGAAAGCCCCATGACCGCAAAGCCGGCGGTCTGCGCAAGCAGCGTTCTTCTGTTCAACATCGGCACAGATCCATTGCGTTCAACGGTCACGCGGCAGGATTCGTGCCAGACTAGCCCGGTCGAACTCGTGGTGAAAATCTGAAGCTTGCTCGCCAAGACGGAATATCGCTTGCGCCCTTCTGTGGGCGATCAAACGAAGCCCCTTTTGGCCTCTATTCGATCCTCGTCGGTTCAGCGAACACCGCATTTATCCCGTTGAAGGCAAGTTGCCGGAATGTCTGGTCGATCTCCGTGGGGGACAGCTTCGTATCCCTCTCAAGCCACCAGTGCATCACTTCAAAGAACGCGCCAACGATGAAGCGTGTGGCGATCTCAAGTCTGGCTCCGCCGTCATCACCTTGGATATTCGCCAATTCGTGGCGAACCTGCTTGCTTATCCAGCCACGGATCTCTTCTGGCATTTCGCGCTTTTTCCCGCCCATCAGCGCACGGTGCATCTCCCGCGTGGCATGAGCATGCTCGAACACCGGACCGCTGAAGGAAAAACCCTTGGCATTTCTCTGCGAATGGCGTTCGGCACCGCGTGCCTGCAAGCCCTTCATATGCTCGTCGATCGTTGCTTTCCTCAAGCAGTCCTTGTCGGGATAGTGCGTATAGAAAGTCGAGCGGCCGACATCGGCGTCCCTGCAGATGTCCTCGACCGTGATCGCCGTATACCCCTTCTCGGCGGTCAGTCTGAAAAGCGCCTGCTGCAGTCGGCTGCGGGTCCTGGCGATCCGACGGTCGATCGATCCGGCTGGCATCGGCAACATCCTTTTTCCGGTCATAGGACACCAAACCGTCCAGTATTGGGCGGACCGGTGCGATCTGGCCAGTGAAACCGATACTGGACACACTGTCCAGTATCATATGCTGTTGCGAAAGTCCCAGCGCGGGGCCGGCTGGCAGGAGATAAAGCAATGCACCAACGGCTTTTTGGAACAATAGTTGGCGGGCATGCGCTAGTCGCGCTCGTCAAAGTGGCCGTGGTGCTTGCGGCATTTTTCTCGTTGGGACAGGCAAATGCGGTCTTTTCCTTGGGAATTCCCGTCCTTCTGCTTCATGCTGGTGTACTCGTCGTGATCGCAAGCCTATTGATTTGGCAAAGCGCTCACGGGCGGCTGTCCGCCAAGGTCCGCAGACCGGCCGCCGCAGACGAGAAGGCGCCGCATGTCGGCATCACGCTTCATTCCGCCGCCCTATACGACACGCTCGCGTGGCTTCTGACTTTCGGCCGCGAACGTACTTTTCGCGAAAGGATACTAAGCTTTGCCAAGCTGAAACCGGGAGAAGTGGTCCTGGATGTCGGGTGCGGCACCGGCACCACCGCGCTCCTCGCCAGACAGAAGGTGGGGCCGGAGGGGCGTGTGAACGGCGTCGACGCCTCCGTCGAAATGGTTGCGCGCGCAGCGGCAAAGGCCCGGCGAGCCGGGTTACAAGTCGGGTTCTCGACCGCCACCGCTCAGGAACTGCCTTTCAAGGATGGGGAATTCGATGTCGTCCTCAGCACGCTGATGTTCCACCATCTTCCAAAGAAAGGCCGCGAGGAATTCGGCAGAGAAGCCTTCCGCGTCCTGAAGCCGGGCGGTCGTGTGCTTATCGTCGATTTTGCAAAACCGCCACGCCAGAGGAGCACCTTTCGGCTCCACCGGCATGGTTACGTCGATTTGGACAAAGTTGCAGCGGATCTCGGCCGGCACGGCTTCAATACCGTTGAGCGAGGCGACGTCGGAACCAAGGGGCTCCGTTATCTAATAGCGCAACCGGACCTTAGCCTTGCGGCCCTCGGCGCGCGATAGGTATGTCAAGTTGGGGCATTCGCATGGTCCGCTTTCCACCCCCAAGCAACTGTCTAATCTCGGGTGTTGAGCTCAGATCTTCACCACTAGGCTCTTCTTCAGCAATGGCTTGTGGAGTTGCCATTCCGAGCCTAAGTTCATCGGATGAGCAGGGCTTTCACCCGCGAGGAAGACAGCGAAAACGCCATCGCCGGCATCGGCGAGCGGCCGATCAGTCAGCACCGCAATCTTGTGACGGAACGCGGCCTGACGCTGATCGACGCCGAACTGGCTGCCCTGCGCGATGAACTGGGCAGAGCGGAGAAGAGGGCCGACCGCGAGCGCATCGCGCTCATCTCGCGCGACCTGCGCTATTGGACCGCGCGACGCGAAAGCGCCGAGCTTTCCGTGCCGGAGCCGGGTAGCGACCTTATTCGCTTCGGCATGGGCGTCACGCTGGAAAGCGATGACGGCAAAAAGGTACATTGGAAGATCGTCGGCGAGGATGAGGCCGATCCGGCCAAGGGCACAATTTCCCATGTTTCGCCGATGGCCTTGGCCTTGTACGGCAAGAGGGTCGGCGAAATTGCCGTGGTCAACGGCAAGGAGTGGGAAATCGTCAAGCTGACTGCCAGTTAGGCCTCGATCTTGACGACATGGTCGCGGAAGAACGCCGCGGCACCAGCCTCGTCGATCTCGCCGGCGGCAACGCCCATGACGAATTCGTAGATCGTGCCGTTGTCAGCCGTCAGGGCATTACCGTTAACGATCAGAAATGCGCCAGCCGCGACAATGGCGGTGCGCTTGTTGCCGTCGACAAAGGCGTGGTTCCGGGCGATGCCGAAGACGTAGGCAGCAGCGAGATCTTCAATCGACGGATCTCCGTAGTTGGCCTTGTTCTCGGCGCGGGCGAGCGCCGATTCGAGGGCATTTTCATCCCTCAAGCCTTGTGCTCCGCCGTGTCGGCGCAACTGCTCGGCGTGCATCGCTTCGACTGCACGCCGCGTCAGAAACTCACAGCTCATTCGGCGAGCTTCTGAAGCGCGATCTTGTATTTGTCCATGACCTCGCGGGCAGCTTTCATTTGCCGCTCGAAGCTATCGTCCACCGGCTTCAGCGCAAGACCGTCACCTGTTTCAATGATTTGAAGCTGGTCGCCGGCCTTCAGGTTCAGACGATCGAGAAGCTCCCTCGGCAGGATGACGCCTTCGGAATTGCCGATCTTGCGAATGGTCGTGTTCATGGTGAGACATCCTGTTGCAACGCTAATTATAACTCAGCGCGACGGCCGTTGCAACAGACATTATAACCCGCGTCAGCCGGCCTGCAGCAGCCGGTCCATCAGCCGGTCCGCCGCTTCCGGGATGACCGTGCCGGGCGGGAAGATTTCGGTGGCGCCTGCCTGCCGGACTGCATCATAATCCTGTGGTGGGATGACGCCGCCGGCGACGATCAGCATATCGTCGCGGCCGAGCTTCTTCAGCGCATGCTTGAGTTCGGGAATGAGCGTCAAATGGCCGGCCGCCAGCGACGAGGCGCCGACGATGTGCACGTCATGCTCGACCGCGAGCTTGGCGATCTCGTCCGGCGTCTGGAACATCGGCCCGACGGTAACGTCGAAGCCGAGGTCGGCAAAGGCGGTGGCGATCACTTTCTGGCCGCGATCATGGCCGTCCTGGCCCATCTTGGCGACCAGAATGCGCGGCTTGCCGCCGGACTTTTCCTCGAACGCTACGATCTTGTCCTGCAGCCGGTCGACCACCGGATTGTCACCGAGTGCCTTGCGATAGACGCCGGAGATCGTCTGCACCGAGGCGACATGGCGGCCGAAGACCTTTTCCAGCGCCAGCGAAATCTCGCCGACCGTGGCATTGGCGCGTGCGGCCCGGATTGCGAATTCCAGCAGGTTTTTGTTACTCCCAGCAGCACGGGTCAGCGCATCGAGCGCGCTCTCGACGGCGGCGACGTCACGCGTGCCTTTCAGCCGTTGCAGCTTCGACAATTGCCGCGCTCTGACTTCGGCATTGTCGATCTTCAGCACGTCGACATCGATGTCCGTCCCAGGCTGGTGGGCGTTGACGCCGACCACGATCTGTTCGCCGGAATCGATCCGCGCCTGGGTGCGGGCGGCAGCCTCTTCGATGCGCAGCTTCGGTATGCCTTTTTCGATCGCCGCGGCCATGCCGCCGAGGCTCTCCACCTCCTCGATATGGGCAAGCGCGCGCGCCGCCAGATCATGCGTCAGCCGTTCGAGATAGGCAGAGCCGCCCCACGGGTCGATAATCCGCGTCGTGCCGGATTCCTTCTGCAGGATGAGCTGCGTGTTGCGGGCGATGCGGGCCGAATGGTCGGTGGGCAGCGCCATTGCCTCGTCGAAGGAATTGGTGTGCAGCGACTGCGTGTGGCCCTGCGTCGCCGCCATCGCCTCGAGCATGGTGCGCATGATGTTGTTGTAGGGGTCCTGCGCCGTCAGCGACCAGCCCGAAGTCTGGCAATGGGTGCGCAGCGACAGCGAGCGCTCGTCCTTCGGCGAAAAATTCTTCAGCATCAGGCTCGACCACAAAAGGCGCGCTGCTCTCAGCTTGGCGACTTCCATGAAGAAGTTCATGCCGATCGCCCAGAAGAACGAAAGGCGCGGCGCGAAACGGTCGATGTCGAGGCCGGCCGCGATGCCGGCGCGGGCATATTCGATACCATCGGCGATCGTGTAGGCGAGTTCGAGATCCGCCGTCGCACCTGCCTCCTGCATGTGGTAGCCGGAGATCGAGATCGAATTGAACTTCGGCATATGCTTCGACGTGTAGGAAAAAATGTCCGACACGATCCGCATCGAAGGTTTTGGCGGATAGATGTACGTATTGCGCACCATGAACTCTTTCAGAATGTCGTTCTGAATGGTCCCGGTGAGATCCTTCTGCGCGACGCCCTGTTCCTCCGCCGCCACGATATAGAGCGCCATGATCGGCAGCACCGCGCCGTTCATCGTCATGGATACCGTCATCTCATCCAGCGGGATGCCGTCGAACAGCTGGCGCATGTCGAGAATGGAATCGATGGCGACGCCGGCCATGCCGACATCGCCGGCGACGCGTGGATGATCGCTGTCATAACCACGATGCGTGGCGAGATCGAAGGCGACCGACAGACCCTTCTGGCCGGCGGCAAGGTTGCGCCGGTAGAAGGCGTTGGATTCCTCGGCCGTCGAGAAGCCGGCATATTGCCGGATTGTCCAGGCTTGCTGGACATACATCGTCGGGTAGGGTCCACGCACGAAGGGCGGCAGGCCGGGATACGTGTCGAGATGCGGCAATCCCTTGAGATCGCCCTGGTTGTATAGATGCTTGACGGCGATGCCTTCCGGCGTCATCCGCTGGCCTTTGATCTCGACCGGCGCCAGACGTGGGGGCGACCAGCCGATCTGGCTGAAATCCGGGATCATGGTGCGGCTCCGATCGCCTGATCGATGCGGATCGGAAACAGCGGCTCGCACACCGCAACGCCTCCGGTGAACGCTGGCCGCCGCTCCGCCGCCAGCGTCTCGACCGGACGCTCGGTTTTCGACGGGTGCAGCGTCGTGCCGACGATCGCCCGCTCGCCCGCCTGGTAGGCAGTGTTGCGGCGGGCGGAAGCTGCCTGGACGCGTTTCTGGATATGGCCCTGCTCGAGGCTGGACAGCACGCCGCCTTCCGCCTCGATCTGCTGGAACTCTTGCCAGGCCGCCGCGCAGAGCTCCGAAGTCAGCGCCTCGACGGCGCCCGAACCGCAAGCCGGATCGGCGACGTGGCCGATGTGGCTTTCATTGGCCATGATCAGTTGTGCGTTGCGGGCAACGCGGCGGGCAAAACCCGCCGGCAGACCGTGCGCGATGGTGTGCGGCAGGATGGCGATCGAATCCGCCCCGCCGGCTGCCGCGGCAAAAGCGGCGATGGTGGTACGCAGAATGTTGGTTTCCGGTTCGGCCGCCGTCATCATCCGGAAGGAGGTTTCGGCATGGATGCTGGCGGTGGAGGGCGGTATCGAACAGGCCTCCTGGACACGCGCCCACAGTCCGCGCAACGCCCTGACCTTGGCCATCGACACGAACTGGTCCTGATCGACGCTCAGCGCAAAACCGATATGCGGCGCCGCATAGACGAGCGGCTGGCGCGCCTTCTCGAACAGCCTCAAATAGGAGACCGCCGAGGCGAGCATGGTGCCAAGCTCCTGCGCCTCGGTTGCGCCGGCATTGTGGAACACCCGCCCGTCGGCTTCCAGCAGGACGCCGGGCACGCCCATCGAAAAGAAATGCGCGAGCGACTGCGGCATCGAAGCCTGCAAAGCCTCGATCGACATGCGCAGCCTGCCGGTCCCGGCAAATATCGCCGCCGGATCGATGCCGAAGGAGAGGTTGAGCTTTGCCGGGTCGGAACGGCGCTTGGTCAAAAACGCCACCAGCCAATCGGCCACGGCGCGGCTCCAGGGATGGGCGTCGATGCGAATCTGGATGCGGTTGAGCGGCACGCCGTCGAGCACGGTCTCCAGCGCCTCCGCCGTTCTCGGCAAGCCATAGCCGAACGCGTTGGGCGCACCTTCGAAGACGAGCGACAGTCCGGTAGCACCCTGCGCGACGTCTTCCTGCGCCTGCGCCCTGGCGCGGTCTATGTCCGGATCGTCGACACGCTGGCTGACGATCCACGGTGATCTCGGGTTGGCGCGCACCACGGGCTCCGCCGTGACCGAAGGCTCGTAGAGCGGCTCGATGCGGATGGCGTCGTCCGTATGCGAGACGAGCTTTTCCTCGAAGGAGCCGCCGGCCAGCGCCTTCTCCGCCAGCGCCAGCCATCGTTGCCGGTCGGCGTTCGGAATTTCGGCATCGTGGGTCAAGGCACCGGCGCCCATCCGTTCTCCTCGTTCTAGCGGCCGCATCAGCCTATGATGTCAGTCTACGGTCCCCGGTCCCATATCACAATGCAGCACACTTCCCGTGCAACACGCCTTCCGTGACGGTGACCGTCAACCGATTGCCAAATATGGGCAGCTTCCGCAAGCTCCAAAAGCCATTTTCGACGATGCCCATTGTCGCTCCGCAACGGCCTCACTATACCTGCGGCAGGGTTCCCTTTTCTTCAAGGGATCAGGGCTTTCAACCCTATAGGTTTGCGGAGACCGGACACATGGCTGACGACACCAGTATCTTCATAGGAGCCAGCCGCAAGCCGGACGACAGCTATCAGCGGCCCGAACAGCTTTTGCTGCAATATGGAAATCGTCACGGCCTGATCACCGGCGCGACCGGCACCGGCAAGACGGTGACCCTGCAGATATTGGCCGAGGGTTTTTCCAACGCCGGCGTGCCGGTGTTCTGCGCCGACATCAAGGGCGACCTGTCGGGCATCGCCATGATGGGCACGGCGCAGGATTTTCTGGTCAAGCGGGCCGAGCAGGTCAAGCTCGATCCTTACGAATTCCAGGAATTCCCGGTCATCTTCTGGGATCTCTTCGGCGAGCAGGGCCACCCGATCCGCGCCACCATCTCGGAGATGGGGCCGCTGCTTCTGTCGCGGCTGATGAACCTCTCCGAGGCGCAGGAAGGCATCATGAACATCGCCTTCCGCATCGCCGACGATGAAGGCCTTTTGCTTCTCGACATGAAGGACCTGCAGTCACTGCTCGCCAACATCGCCGATCGCGCCGAAGAGATCGGCGCTCGCTACGGCAATGTGACGAAGCCTTCGGTCGGTGCGATCCAGCGCACGCTGCTGGTTCTGGAGCAACAGGGAGCGACCAATTTCTTCGGCGAGCCGGCGTTGCGGATCGCCGACATCATGCGCACCACGCGCGACGGACGCGGCGCCATCAGCGTGCTCGCCGCCGACAAGTTGATGATGAATCCCCGGCTTTATGCGACGTTCCTTCTGTGGCTGATGTCGGAGCTGTTCGAGGAACTGCCCGAGGTCGGCGACCCGGACAAGCCGAAGCTTGTCTTTTTCTTCGACGAGGCGCACCTTTTGTTCGACGACGCGCCGAAGGTGCTGATCGACCGCGTCGAGCAGGTGGTCCGGCTGATCCGTTCGAAGGGCGTCGGCGTCTATTTCGTCACGCAAAATCCGCTGGATATCCCTGAAACGGTTCTGGCCCAACTCGGCAACCGGGTGCAGCACGCACTTCGCGCCTATACGCCGCGCGAACAGAAGGCAGTAAGGACAGCCGCCGAGACCTTCAGGCCCAATCCCGACTTCGACTGCGCAACCGTGATCACCCAGCTCGGCACCGGCGAGGCGCTGGTCTCGACGCTGGAAGCCAAGGGCGTGCCGTCCATGGTGCAGCGGACGCTGATCCGCCCGCCATCGTCGCGGCTTGGCCCGATCACGCCCGACGAGCGCCGCAAGCTGATCGCCGAAAGCCCGGTTGCCGGACAGTACGACCAGACCATAGACCGCGAATCGGCTTTCGAGATCCTGCAGAAAAAGGCCAAGGACGCCCAGGAGGCGCAGGCGCAGCAACAGGACAGCGGCCGCTCGCGCTGGACCATTCCCGGCTTCGGCAATGACGATTCCCAGCCAGCCGGCGGCCGCCGCGCGCCGCGGCAGTCCAACCGCCAGACGGTGGCGGAGGCGGCAATCAAATCCGTCGTGCGCTCGGTCGGCTCGTCGGTCGGACGAGCGATCGTCCGCGGGATTCTGGGGAGCTTGTCCAGAGGGCGGTAAACAGCGTCGGACCCAAGGGCCGGCGTCGGCGTTGGCAAATTCTGTCTTAGGCATCAAGCGCCGGCAGCCAAATTTGGAGGGCAACGGACGGCGGCAATGCTGCCCAAGAGCGGACATTGAACAGGCTCGAGATATTTGCCCGTCGGCGACTTCGAGTCCGGCGCCGCAGATAGCGCCTCCTGGTCTTGCCAGTCCCCTTGTGTGTGACTGGAACAGCGCTATCGCCTCGGTTTTGCTTGGCGGGGGCAAGCATCTGCTCGCCCCGGCCACTTGCAAGAACATCGATCGACGCCGCCGGCTCAGTCCGCGCCGCTGAGTTCGTCGGTAAGCACGCGTTCGTTGGGATCGATCGGACCCAAGTTCTTCACGACCCTGAATCGACCGCCCTGTGCCTGCGCGATGTACATGCTCATGCGAACATGGTGCTGGCCGGGGACCATTTCGGCTGGGCCACCCGGTCCCTCGCTGATCCGGGCGTGATCGAGCGCCCGGATGACCGCGTCGCGCTCGACCGTGCCGGCTTCGTTCACCGCCGCTTCCCACATTTTGATCGCCCGGTAGTGGCCGGTGCACCCGCTGCCCGCGGTCAACATCGCGCTGCCGGGAAATCGGTCCTGGTAGCGGCGCAAGAGCGCGCGGCCAAACGGGTCGTCGAGTTCCTGATAATAGTCGAGGCAGCTGTAGAGGCCCTCGATCTGCTCGGACGGCACGAGATTGAAGAAGTTCTCATCGAAGTAGGTGCAGATGATCTTGCCGCCCCGCTTGCCGAAGCCGGCCTTGTGCAACTCGTCGAGGAACGGCGTCAAGCCCGGCGGAACGAGGGTGTTGAATACCACCTCGGCGCCGCTCGCCATGATCTGCTCAACCGTCCGCCGGAAGTCGATGGTATCGAGCGGAAAATACTCCTCACCGACGATCTTGCCGCCGTTGGCGCGCACCACCCGGCTCGCCGCCTTGTTCAGCAAATGAGGCCAGATGTAGTCGGCAGAAGGCAGGTAGAACTTCTTCGCCCCGGTGCTCTTCATGAACCAAGGGATCAGCGGCTCGACCTGCTGCGCGGGCACTGGACCCGTGCAGAAGATCAGGGGATCGTTTTCCTGTCCCTCGTACTGCTCGGTGTAGATGTAGAGCCTCCTGCCGCGTGCGACCGCCTCGCTCTTGATGGCTTGGCGGGTCGAGCTGTAGATGCCGCCGACGACCAGATCGACTTTGTCGACGTCTATCAGTTTCGCAGTCTTCGCCTTGGCGACGCTGTCGGTGGTCTCGCCGTCCTCGATGACGACCTTCACCGGTCGGCCCAGGAGGCCGCCCTCGGTGTTGATGTCGTCGACGAGCATGGTCGTGAGGTTTGCGTTGGCGATGCCCATGAAGGACAACGGGCCGGTGAGTTCGGCGACAAGGCCGATCTTGATGGGTTTCTTGTCCATCTCATTTCTCCGATCTTGGGGTTTCGTGGGGCGCGCCGCCGCCGGTGGCAGGCGGCGCGAAGTGCACGTCAGGCCTCATAGTGGCCGAGCAGCATCGCCGCCTGCGGCTTGCCGACGTGGCCGGCTTCCTGCAGGATCGCCGGCACTTCGGGGTCCGACACGAAGTTCTTCCAGCCCTCGGCGTCCCAGTCGAAGATCGCCCACACGCGGTCGGGCTCGCTGGGGTCGCGGAACACGGTTGCGCCGTTCGAACCGTGCAGCCGGCGCTTGTCGGCGCCCTTGGTCGAAAAGATACGGATGAAGCGGTCGACATCCGCCACCTTGGTCGTTGCGAGAAGCATCTGATTTTCCTCCTGTCGGTCGCGGCCACCATTGGTCCGTCGACAGGATCACGATGCGCGCCTCGGAGCAGGCGCACATGGGGAGGATTCCCTATGCCTGTGTCTCGCCCGGCCGGACAAGGCCATGCTCGACCGCATAGAGTGCCGCGGCGGCGCGGGTGGTCACACCAATCTTGGAATAGACGCTCTGGATATGATGGTCCGCGGTCTTGGGCGAGATATCCAGCTTCCGCGCCGCTTCCTTCGCCGTAAGGCCGGCGGCGATCAGGCGCAACACCTCGATCTCACGCGGCGTCATTCCGGCCAGCGGCCGGTGCGGCGCGCGGCGCGACGGCTGCCCGGCGAACGACAGCACGGCCTCGGCGGCGTCGGGGCAGATACAGCCCTCACGAACGGCGGCGCGCAACTGGGTTGCCGCCGCCTCGCTGGACAGTGCCCTGCGGTGAGGACGTTCCTCTCGGGACGTCTGGAATGCTTCGGCAGCGGCCAGGATCCTCGCCGCCGGGGACAGATCGGAGCCGCCGACCTTGCGATGATAGCCAGAGCCGTCCAGGCGTTCGTGATGGCGCAGGACGAGCGCGGCCATCGCCTCGCCCTCGCGGCCGAACGAGACCAGGGCCCGCTCGCCGTAATAGGCGTGCAGCTGGGCTGCGTCGCGCTCACGGACCGACAGCGGACCATTGCGCATCCAGGTCGCCACCGGCACCACGAGCTCGCCAATGTCGTGGATGCAACCCGACCAGCGCAGCGCACGGAGGTCGGCGGCGGGCAGCTTCATCTGTCCACCCGCTCCCTCAGCCAGTTCCGCCACCATCCGTGAATGGCCGTAGGTAAGTGGCATGCGCATGTCGATCATATCGGCGATGGCGAGGAACGCCTCGTCGCAGGCTGCCTCGTCCAGCGTCACCGGCGGATCGGGCTCGAGCGCGAGGATCGTCTCGCGGTCGACCGTCGCGCCGATGCCTTCCATCAGCGCCGACGCGTTGGCCGAAACGAGCCGTGCCAGATCCGCTTCGTATGGGCCGTCGGCGCGGCTGGCGATGATTTCGGCCATTCCTTCGATACCGACGGCATCGCTGAGCGCAATGGCGTCCTGCGCCAACGTGATCAGGCGCACGGCCGGCAGGACATCTGCGCCGCTCAGCCCACGCGGCAGACCCTTGCCGTCCCAGCGTTCGTATATCTGTCCAAGATTGCGCCGCATCTCCTCGGACAGGCCCAGCCGCTCGCCGATCCGCTGCGCGACCTCGCAATGCGCGGTCAGGACAGGGCGGCTCACCGCGACCGCCTGCGATAGCCCGGCCTCGATCGCCTTTGCCTGCGCGGCGGGCTCGAGATCGTAGTAGAACCGCTTGAAAGCCTGTACGAAGACTCTGCCCAGTTCCGCACGGTTGCCCATGTCGAGACCGACGAGATCCTGGCGGAGCGCGATTTCGTCGCCGAAGGCGGCCGCCATGAGATCCGTGTCGGCGTTGCAGCCGACATAGCGGAGCATCGACTGGTGGTAGGCGTTGCGCCGATCCTGCTCGGAAACTCCCGCAAGATCGGCGATCCGCATCGCAAGCACGCAGGATTTCAGCGCGAAGTCGCGAGAATGGCCTGTGGCAAGGTCCGACGCATAGGCGAGGACCATCATGAAGTCCGCCCGGCGGATCGAGACGTTTGTCATCGCCCACCTCCCGGTGAGCATGTTAATCCCGCGTGCCGTTAATACCTAAGGGAAAGATTTTACGCCCGATGCGCTGTCCCGCGAGAAAACTTCCGCTTCGGTGACATGAGCTGTCACTGGTGGCGTCTGCACACAGCGCGGCAAAATCCGCTGCTCGGCGTAAGCATCGGACCTGAAGGCGGGCACCGGTACGGGCACGCCGACGCGCAGCAAAACCAGCGGGAGCGAGGAAGATCCCGCCCCAGTGCTTTCGACCAGCTCAGAAGATCGAGTTCGTTACCGCTTTTATCGGGCCGAGCAGGATCGATCCTTCCGGCACGCCAGCGTCGATCGGAATGGCTTTGCGGTTTGCTGTCGCCACCATCGGCTGGCCGATATCGGCCGTCACCACGACCGGGGTCTTGTTCGGCACACGATCGTAGAGATCGATAATGTCTTGGTTCATCAGGCGCACGCAGCCCGACGACACCGACTTGCCGATCGACCGCCATTCCGGCGAACCGTGCAAGCGGTAGAGCGTGTCCTGGTTGCCCTGGAAGAGATAGAGCGCCCGCGCGCCGAGCGGGTTCTTGAGTCCGCCGGGCATGCCGCCATTATCGGCGCTGTACGGTTTTAGTTCGGGCTGCCGGGTGACCATTTCGTCCGGCGGCGTCCATTTCGGCCATTTCTGCTTCCATTGGACCACGGCATCGCCCGACCATTCGAAGCCGGCGCGGCCGAGGCCGACACCATAGCGGATCGCCTGGCCGCCCGGGCGCACCAGGTAGAGGAAGTGATTGGTGGTGTCGACGACGACGGTGCCCGGCTGCTGCCCGGTCGGATCGTCCACGATCTGGCGCAGGAACTGCGGGTCGATCTTGTCGACCGGTATGGCCGGCAGCTCGAAGCCGCCATCGGACATCGGCCCATACATCGTCACATACTCGCTGAGCGGCGGCTCGACATAGGTCGGCGGCGGTGGCTCGACCGGCTGTTGCGACAGCGTGGTGCAACTGGAGACCGCGACCGAGGCGGCGCCAAGCGCTGCTGCGTTGAGGAAACCGCGACGGCTAAGGCGCAGAGAGGACGATGGGGGTGTGAACATGATTGCCTTTTTTAAGTCTCAAATCGCAACAAAGCATGAATGCGCCCGGTTGCGCGGTTACCCGAGCAATGCCCGGCGCGATAGGCGGTTGCAATTCTGGCCGCAGGGTGGACAAACAAAGGCAAAGCTGTGGCTGGATCGTCACTGTTGCGCCGAGGCAACATGTCCGGCCGTCAAACCCCGGAGATCAGACCATCGAGGGACGGCAAGATCAGGGCCGGTGGAAAATCCCGGTATTCCTCAGGCTGGTTCGTGCGGTTGATCCACACCGTCCTGAAGCCGAATTGGGTGGCGCCGGCGACATCCCAGCGGTTGGAGGACTGGAAGGAGACCGCCCCCGGATAGAGACGCCAGCCCGTGGTGACCATGTCGTAGACCGACGGGTCGGTCTTGAAGCGCCTGACGCTGTCGACGGAATAGACGTCGTCCAGGACCTGGTCGAGCGCCGCGGACTTGACGGCCGCTTCCAGCATTTCAGGCGAACCATTGGACAGGATCGCCAGCCTTGCTCCCGATGCCTTGAGCGCCTTGAGCACGGCCGGTACCTCCGGATAGCAGTCCAGCCGCCAATAGGCCTCGAGCAGCTTCGCCTTCAGCCCGGCATCCGCGGATGGAACCTTGCGCAGGGCGAAATCGAGAGCCTGCTCGGTGAGCTGCCAGAAATCGGCATAGGCCCCCATGAGCGTGCGCACCCAGGAATATTCCAACTGCTTGGCGCGCCAGATCTCGGACAGCAGCTGGCCGTCCGGTCCGATCTGGTCGGCGTGACGGCGCACGGCAGCATGCACGTCGAACAGCGTGCCGTAGGCGTCGAAAACGTAAGCCGCATGGTGCATGCAACAGTTTTGCGGCTGCGCAAGGCAAGGCGCAAGCGCTGATTGCAATTCGCCATCCCGCTGGCCTCAACAAATCTCGGCCATGCCGGTTGACGGCAGCCGCCAAGCATCTTCCAATGCGCCGTAAGAAGCATCGAACGGAACCTGGCAATGACACTGGCGACTGCGGCGCAATCCGCGACATGGACCTTCGTCGACGGCGACTGGTATGAGGGCAACGTCGCCATCCTCGGGCCGCGCAGCCACGCCATGTGGCTCGGCACCAGCGTGTTCGACGGCGCCCGCTGGTTCGAGGGCGTCGCCCCCGATCTCGACCGCCATGTAGCAAGGGTGAACGCCTCGGCGATCGCGCTTGGTCTGAAGCCGACGATGAGCACCGACAAGATCGTCGGCCTGACCTGGGACGGGCTGAAGAAGTTCGACGGCAAGACGGCGGTCTACATAAGGCCGATGTATTGGGCCGAGCATGGTGGCTATATGGGCGTGCCGGCCGACCCGGCCTCGACGCGTTTCTGCCTGTGCCTCTACGAATCGCCGATGATCTCGCCGGCGGGTTTTTCGGTGACGGTGTCGCCGTTCCGGCGCCCGACCATCGAAACCATGCCGACCAACGCCAAGGCCGGCTGCCTTTATCCCAACAACGGCCGTGCCATCCTTGAAGCCAAGATGCGCGGCTTCGACAATGCGCTCGTGCTCGACATGCTGGGCAATGTCGCCGAGACCGGAACCTCGAATATTTTCCTGGTCAAGGACGGCCATGTCCTGACGCCCGCGCCGAACGGTACCTTCCTGTCCGGCATCACCCGCGCGCGCACCATGGCCCTGCTTGGCGAATACGGGTTCACGACGACGGAAAAGACGCTGTCGATCCGCGATTTCCTGGAGGCGGACGAAATCTTCTCGACCGGAAACCATTCGAAAGTCGTGCCGGTCACCCGCATCGAGGGCCGCAATCTGCAGCCCGGACCGGTGGCCAAGAAGGCGCGCGAACTCTATTGGGAATGGGCGCATTCGACTTCGGCCAAGTGACCCGCTAAAAAGCGCACCGGCGCTTCGTTTCCGGAGTTGTTCCAGACCAATCCAGTCCTATGTTAGTCCGGTATCGACACCGGATTTTTCCACGAGGGAGTACGACCGATGGCTTTTGAATTGCCCGCCTTGCCCTATGACTACGAGGCCTTGCAGCCTTATATGTCCAAGGAAACGCTGGAGTATCATCACGACAAGCACCACAAGGCCTATGTCGACAACGGCAACAAGCTGGCTGCCGAAGCGGGCATGGGCGATTTGTCGGTCGAAGACGCCGTCAAACAGTCCTTCGGCAAGAATGCGGGGCTCTTCAACAATGCCGCCCAGCACTACAATCACATCCATTTCTGGAAATGGATGAAGAAGGGCGGCGGCGGCAACAAGCTGCCCGGCGCCTTGCAAAAGGCGGTCGACAGCGATCTTGGCGGCTACGACAAGTTCAAGGCCGACTTCATCGCCGCCGGAACCACCCAGTTCGGTTCGGGCTGGGCCTGGGTCTCGGTCAAGGACGGCAAGCTGGCGATCTCGAAGACGCCGAATGGCGAAAACCCGCTCGTCCATGGCGCGTCGCCGATCCTCGGCGTCGATGTCTGGGAACACTCCTATTACATCGACTATCGCAACGCCCGGCCGAAATATCTCGAAGCCTTTGTCGACAGTCTCATCAACTGGGACTACGTGCTCGAACTCTACGAAAAGGCCTGATCCGTTCCAGAAAAGCCCCGGCAGAACCGGGGCTTTTCTTTTTCAGCACAGAACGACAGTTGCAAAAATTCACGCAAGCGTGAGGCGAAGCGTCGGAATTTTTAAGCCATCCTTGCCGTTATCATCGGGGTGGGACCGTCCAGAATTGCCTTCAATATGGAGCCAAGTGAATGAGAAAGCTTATCCTCGCCATCTCGATGCTCGCCTTCGCCGGTTCGGCGGCGTTTGCCGAACCGGTCGCTGACCGGCAGGCCCTGATGAAGGAACGTGGCAAGATCGCCGCCGGATTGTCGAAAGTGGTCAAGGGCGAGACGCCTTACGACGCCGCTTCCGTGCTGACGGCGTTGCAGGCGCTGCAGGCCAATGCCGAGAAATTCCATGCCGGCGTCGACACGCTTTTCCCGGCGGGCAGCGACACCGGCGACACCGCGGCTTCCCCCAAAATATGGGAAGACATGGCCGGCTTCAAGACGGCCGAGGGCAAGTACCTCTCCGACGTCAAGGCAGCGGTCGCTGCGGCGCCTGCGGATGCCGATGCGTTGAAGGCACAATTCAACACAATTGGCGGCGACTGCGGCACCTGCCACAAGGGCTACAGGGTGAAAAAAGGCTGATCGCGGGCGATGCCCTTGCTGAAGAAACTCGTCGGCGCCGCCCTCGTTCTGGGCGGCGTCGTCGCGATTGCGGGCTGGTTCCTGTTGGCTCCGGCCAGGCTCGATGCTGCCACGCTGGCGCAGCTTGGCCCCGGCGACGCCGCCAAGGGCAAGCGCATCTTCTACGCCGGCGGCTGCACATCCTGTCATGCCAAGCCCGGCTCGCAAGGCGACGCCCGCCTTCAGCTGGTCGGCGGCCTCGAGCTCAAGACGCCGTTCGGCACCTTCGTGCCGCCGAACATCTCGCAGGACGCCAAGGACGGCATCGGCGCCTGGTCGGTCGACGACCTTGCCAACGCCATGCTGAAGGGCGTGTCGCCGTCGGGCGAGCATCTCTATCCGGCATTTCCCTATACTTCCTACGCGCGCATGAAGCCGGCCGACATTGCCGATCTCTATGCGTTCCTGAAGACATTGCCTGCGGTCGCCGGCAAGGCGCCCGCCAATTCGCTGGGGTTTCCGTTCAATGTCCGACGTGGCCTCGGTCTGTGGAAATTGCTCTATTTGAGCGAGCAGCCGGTCGTTTCCTTTCCCGACGGTACGCCCGATCCGGTGCTGGCAGGCCGCTATCTGGTCGAAGGCCCCGGTCATTGCGGCGAATGCCACACGCCGAGAGACTTTACCGGCGGCACCAAGAAGAGCCAGTGGCTGGCAGGCGCCGCCGCCGCCGAAGGCAGCGGCATCGTGCCGAACATCACGTCGGGCGAGGGCGGCATCGCGGACTGGTCGGAGGCCGACATCGCCAATTATCTCGAAACCGGCTTCACGCCGGATTTCGATTCCGTCGGCGGCGCGATGGTCGACGTGCAAAGGAACATGGCCGCGCTGACGCCAGAGGACCGAGCGGCGATCGCCGCCTATTTGAAGGCCGTGCCGCCGCATCCCAACGGCTATCCGGCGCGCAAGAAGCCGGCGAGCTGACGGCTGTTGGGTCAGCGGTCGCCGAGAAAGTCGAAGCCGGTTTCGAAGAAGTGATTGTAGTCGCAGGTCATTTCCTCGCCTGGCGCAATGTCGCGCAAGGCATAGGTCTCCTCAGGCTGCGAGACGTCGCAATTCGGATCGTCGGCATGGTTCATGTAGCGCGCATCGTCGGCTTCGAAGACGATGTAGTTCGGGTCGCGCCGGTCCGGGTAGGCGTAGCGGTCGAGATAGGTTCTGACCGGCCCGGTTTCCTGCTCGTAGTTCTCCACTTCGATGCGCCGGTCGTATTTGGGATCGAGCTTCCAGACCAGCGTGCCGCGGGCAATGTGGTTCTTGGCAAAGACGCCGATGCCCTGGATGGGCGATTTGTCGAGATAGACATCGACGAGCAACATGGCAAATCCCTTGGTGATTGGGGGTTGGCGGCGGCTGTGAAAAGGCCGCGCACTGGGTAGCGCGCGGCCTTTGCAATTGCGAGCGGAAAATCAGCTGTGCCTGCCCATGATTCGAAGCCTCGTACGGCTCGTCGCCTGTCGAGACCCTAGCGCTGTTGCAGCGCCAGCCGGATGCCTAAGGCGCAATAGATACCGCCGACAGCCTTGCCTTGCCATCTCAGCACCGTCGGGTTTCGGCGCAGGAATGCACCGAGGCCGCCCGCACCCACGGCGAAAACCACCGTGCTGAAGAGGCCCAGTAGAACAAAGATGATGCCCAATATCGCCAGTTGAAGCATCACCGATCCGTTTTCAGGCCGCACGAACTGCGGAAGAAATGCGAGGAAGAAAAGCGCGGTCTTGGGGTTGAGCACCTCGGTCAAAATAGCCTGCCGAAATGCCTTGGCAGCGGGGATGGCAAGTGCGCCGGCGGCCGGATAGGCCGGCGTTTTCTCGATGATCGCGTGAATGCCGAGATAAACGAGGTAGGCCGCGCCGATGTACTTCACGATGCTGAAAAGCGCCGCCGACGTGGCAATGATCGCCGAAATGCCGACGATCGCCATGAAGGTGTGAACCACGTCGCCGGCCGCGATCCCGGCGCCGGTCGCAATGCCCACCCTGGTTCCGGAACTGGTTGCCCGCGCCACCGTCAGAAGAGTGGCGGGACCCGGGATGAAGACAAAGCCAAGCACAACCGCGACATAAGCTATCAACGTGGCGAGATCGATCATTGGTGGGCGTCTCCGCAACTCTCACCGCCAATGAAGCCACGTCGCGGAACGGAAGGCAATGACCGCTCATCCGCCGGTGTTCACGCCGCAAGCTCGGCCTTGCCCGTCACCTTGAGCGCGAAGGCGTAGGTGAAGGCGATTTCCTCCAGTCTTGAAAACCGGCCGGAGGCGCCGGCATGGCCTGAATCCAGGTTGATCTTGAACAGCACCGGATTCTCACCTGTCTTGCGGTCGCGCAGCCGCGCCACCCATTTGGCCGGCTCCCAATAGGTGACGCGCGGGTCGGTCAGGCCGGCCAGTGCCAGGATCGGTGGATAGTCGAGTGCGGCGACATTGTCGTAGGGCGAGTAGGCGGCGATGGTCCGGTAATCCTCCGCCGAAGCGATCGGATTGCCCCATTCCGGCCATTCCGGCGGCGTCAGCGGCAAGCTGGCGTCGAGCATGGTGGTGAGCACGTCGACGAAGGGAACCTCGGCGACGATGCCGCCGAAGCATTGCGGCGCCATGTTGGCGACCGCGCCCATCAGCATGCCGCCGGCCGAACCGCCTTGCGCAACGATGCGGTCATGCTGCGTATAGCGTTCGGCGACGAGGTGGTGGGCGGCAGCGACAAAATCGGTGAACGTGTTCATCTTGTTCGCCCGCTTGCCGTCGTCGTACCAGCCACAGCCCTTGTCCTTGCCGCCGCGGACATGGGCAATCGCATAGACAAGGCCGCGGTCGACCAGCGAAAACAGATTGGTGTTGAACGCCGCCGGCACGGCTATGCCGTAAGATCCGTAGCCGTAAAGCAGGCAAGGCGCCGATCCGTCGAGCGGCGTGTCGCGGTGGTGGAGGAGCGAGATCGGCACCAGTTCGCCGTCGGCGGCAGGCGCCATCAGCCGGCGCGTGACGTAGTGCTCCGGGTCGTGGCCGGAGGGCACTTCCTGCGTCTTGAGCAGCACCCGCTCGCGGGTGCGCATGTTGTAATCGAAGACCTGCGCCGGGGTCGTCATCGACGAATAGGAAAAGCGCATGATCTCGGTGTCGTATTCGTAGGATCCCGACAGGCCGAGCGAGAAGGCTTCCTCGTCGAAGGAGATCAGGTGCTCCTCGCCGCTCTTGCGGTCGCGCACGACGATGCGCGGCAGGCCTTCCTTGCGCTCGAGCCTGACCATGTGGTCCTTGAAGCCGATTACCGAAAGGATCAGCCGGCCCGCTTCCTGCGGCACCAGCTCCTGCCAGTTGGCGCGCACCGGATCGTGGGACGGCGCCGTCATGATCTTGAAGTCCTTGGCGCCATCGGCATTGGTGAGGATGAAAAAGATGTCGCCGCCTTCCTCGATGTCGTACTGCAAGCCGGTCTCGCGCGCCGCAACCAGCTTCGGCTCTGCGAACGGATCGGTGGCGCTCATGATGCGGTATTCCGAGGTCTCATGGTCGTTGATGCCGATCATGATCCACTCGTTGGAGCGCGTGCCGCCGACATCCATGAAGAAGCCGGGATCGGTTTCCTCGTAGATCAGCCGGTCGTTTTCAGGACTGTCGCCAAGCGCATGGAACAGCACTTTGGAAGGACGGTGGTTGGGATCGAGGCGGGAATAGAAAAAACCGTCATTGCCGGCATCCCACACCCCGCCGCCACCGGTGTCCGGGATCCTGTCCGCCAGATCGTTGCCGCCGGCGAGATCGCGGATGCGAAGCGTGTAGAACTCGGAACCCTTGTCGTCGAAGGCCCAGAGAAGCTTGCGGTGGTCGCCCGAATGATCAACGCCGCCCAGCCGGAAATAGGCCTTGCCCTCGGCCTCGGCATCGCCGTCGAGCAAGATCTGCTTATCGCCACCATCGCGCGAGGTACGGAAATAACGCGGCTGCTGGCCGCCAAGCTTGAAGGAGGAGCCGTAGGCATGGGGCCCGTCCTTCATCGGCACGGAAGAATCGTCTTCCTTGATACGTCCCTTCATCTCAGTGAAAAGCTGCTTCTGCAACTGGACCGTATCGGCCATCAGCATCGCCTGATAGGCGTTTTCGGCTTCGAGATGGGCGCGGATTTGGCCGTCCAGCAGGGACGAATCGCGGAACATCTCCTGCCAATTCGCGGCCCTCAGCCAGGCATAGTCGTCCGTCCGCGTCATGCCGTGATGCGTGTCGAAGATCGGCCGCTTCTCCGGCTGCGGTGGGGTGGCGGTCGGAAACACTGGGGGTCTGGTCATTGCGTCTCGCTGTGGAAGTTACTTGAATGGCGAATGAACACGCCGATCAGCGCGGGTTCAAGGGCTACGATCTATTGTCATTGTGGCTCGAGAAGATGGGCCGGAGGAAAGGACAATGAATATTTTTTTTCGGACTGCCGCGCCCTCGCCGTCGCTTCGATGACCCTGGCCCATGCCGGTCAATCTCATGCAACTGCCTTCGCTGCTTGGCAAGTGGCCAATGTGCCGTTCGGCGACGCGCTCAATGTGCGCAAATATCCTTCAGGAACTTCGCAGAAGCAGGCCGCCTATCCCAACGGGACGGTTCTGCAGATGACCGGCAAATCCACCGGCGGGATAAACCTGCTCGACATTGCCAATCAGCCGCACTGGAACGAGAAACAGAAGATCCGCAATCGCTGGTGCGAACTCTGGCACGATCCCGCACAGAACGGCCATTTCGTCACCGGTTGGGTCTATGGAAAATACATCGTCCCGTTTCAGGGATAGGAACGCGCCGCTCCGGCTTCCGGTTCACGAGCAATAGCAGCGCTTCGCAACCTGCGATTTTGCTGAATCCGCCAATCACCCACCCTGTAATGCCGTCAGCATAGCAAGCATCGAGCTCTATTTGCCCGATGCCGCTTGTGTAATGGCGGCCTGACGCCGCGTCAGTCGATGCTGGTCTGACCAGGAAAGAACGGCGAAGTTACGCTCTGCACGAAAGAGTGAAGCTGAATGAGGAATATTTGACTTGTATCGCTGAATAGAGCCCAAGAAGCGAATTGACTTACTTGGCGCGTCGGCTCATTAAGATGCCGCGACGCGAATCGCGGAGGCTTTTTCCTGCACAAGTTCGCGCGCGATGCCCCGCCTGCCAAAATAGGGCGTAGACAGAAACAATTCTCGTTGGGACCTGAACACCATGGATATTATCGAAACACCTTCCAGAAACAGCGATGCGCTGATCGAGCTGACCGCCGATGTGGTGGCTGCGTATGTCAGCAATAATCCCGTGCCGGTCGGCGAACTGCCGAACCTCATTGCCGATGTCCACGCTGCTCTCGGGCGCGTGGGCGGGGCCACCGAGCAGCCGCCTGCCGACAAGCAGAAGCCGGCGGTAAATCCGAAGCGTTCGGTGCATGACGACTACATCATCTGTCTTGAAGACGGCAAGAAGTTCAAGTCGCTCAAGCGTCACTTGATGACCCACTATGATCTGACGCCCGATCAGTATCGTGAAAAGTGGAACCTGGATCCGAGCTATCCGATGGTTGCGCCCAACTATGCGGCCGCCCGTTCGCAGCTGGCCAAGAAGATGGGTCTCGGCCGCAAGCGCAAGGGACGCTGACAAGCGGCTCTTTTCCGGTTTGACGATCCAAGCGGCGCCTGCGGGCGCCGTTTTGCATTGTAGGTCGATAGTTTGCATTATAGGTCGATGGTCGGCTGATATACGAACCCGCCATACTGCCGGCAATGCCGTCCGGTCAGGCGGTCTGCTTCAGGGCTACCTCGGCATCACGCTTGATACGCTTGACCATCGAGCGAAGACCATTGGCGCGCTGCGGCGACAGGTGCTCGTCAAGTCCGAGCGCCTTCAATGTGGCTTCTGCGTCGGTCGTCTGGATTTCGCTGGCGGGCCGTCCCGAAAACAGCGCCAGCATGATGGCGACCAGGCCGCGCACGATATGGGCGTCGGAATCGCCCTTGAAGGTGATAACGGGGTTGGCACCCTCGCCTTGCTCGGTGGTCAACCAGACCTGGCTGACGCAGCCGGGCACCTTATTGGCTTGTATGCGTTGCTCGTCGGGAAACGGCGGCAGCGCTTCACCCAGTTCAATCACATAGCGATAGCGGTCTTCCCACTCGTCGAGCAGAGCAAAGTCGTCGCGGATGGTCTGGATCGTCGTGGTCATTCCCCCGGATATAGTCATCCGGCGCTGCCGCGTCACGGAAAAAGAGGAGAGACGCCGCAGGCGCCGAGAGCGGGGAGCCTTGCGGTTTAGCGATGAATTCGGCCGAAACAGTCTCAGTTTGTTGCCGGCAAGTGGACTTTCGCCGGCAAGTCGACTTTCGCCGGCAAGACGATTTCCTCGGGCACGCTGCCGGTGGTTGTCGCCGTATCGGGTTCAGCGGCCTTGTCGTCCAGCATGGCGGCCGCGATCTTGGCGGTCTCCTTTGCCCGGGCGGTGATGGTGTGCATTGCCGATTTGCCGGTCTCGCAGACGTCCGGCTTGCGCTCGCAGATGCCGGCGATGTCGCCGACGGCTTCGCGCGCTGCAAACAGCGCCTGGAGCGGGCCGACGCTTTCGCGGCCCGCATCATCGGAGCCGACACCCAGCGGCAGCGCCAGAAGCACCAGCGAAAACCAGAAAGCCGCTCTTATCAGAAAGCCCATCTGTCTGTCCTTTATGACGGTCATGCATCCGAACCGCACAACACTTGTAACGCGATATTGGCACAGACGCGCAAAGGACGGCTTGTCCAGAAAGCAACAGTTTTCCTCAAATTTTAGGCAGATTCGAAACGAAGCGTTTTGAAATTCATTTGCCTCGAACGGCTCAGATTTTATTCAGTAAATGGTAACCATCCAACCCTTTGTTTTTCCTGCTCATTTTTTGAATCGGCGACATTTTGATGCCCTCGGCCGCAAGTCCAGGCGCGGGCGGTCCGGATAACGCTCCGTTTACTATGGCGGCAATTGCCCCGGTTTTTCCCCGCCGGTATCCCGATATTTGCAGCCGGCCGGGGGACGATCGACCCAGCCTTATCCATTCCTTAAACGCTGGATGCGAGTTTCGGATCGACAAAAGCCGCCTGCAAAGCAGGGCCGTTCACGACCGGGTGCGTTGAGTTGAGTGCGATCAAGGCCAGATACGCCGAGTTGCCGGGCGCGATAGCCGCCGGTTGCGAACGGATGGTTCATCCGTTCGTCCTCGGCCAGAGCGATCGCCGCCGCCACAGCCGGTTCATTGGCGTCATGCTGGCGGCTCCTTTCTTCAGCGCAGGTGCAGCTGTGACGCTGGTCACGTCGGGTATGGGCGCGGCCGTGACTGTGGCTGCGATCTTTGCGGCGTTTGGCCTTTGCTGGTTCGCCGCTCTGCTGGTGGCTGCATCGGGCAAGATGAGCCTGGCCGGCCAACTCGCTTTGGTCGTGGGCGGTGTTGCCCTAGGTGCCCTTATCGCTGCCGCCGGCGGCCTGGCCTCGCCGGTTGCCTTGCTTGCGGTGGCGCTGCCGTTTGAAGCCTGGTGGATCGGCCAGTCGCGCCGTGCCGTGATCTGGGGCGCCATATCGGCCCTTGTCGCTGTCCTGCTGCAATCTTTCGCCGTTTCCGTCTTGCCGCTCGGCCAGACCGAAATCGCCGCATGGCATTGGCTGGTTCCCCTGGCCTGGGCGCTCACGCTTGTTCCGCGTGTCGCTCCACTTCGTGGCGCCGCCAACGCACAGCTCGATCCGGCCGGTAGCGACCGGCTCGAAGACCTGATCGACGCCGTCGTGCTGCAAATCGCGGCGCATGGCGAGGTTCTGGACGCCTCGGCGAAGGCGCGCACGATCCTCGGGCTGGCGCCGGAACTGCTTTTCGGCACCGGGCTTTTCGATCGCATCCATCTGTCCGACCGCGTCCCCTACCTCAGTGCGCTGGCCGATATGCGCGATGGCGCCCTGTCGCGCCGGCTCGACCTTCGCGTCCGGCTGCCGCAAAACAGCGGCGTGACGGCCGACAATTACCGGCCGTTTTCACTCGAGATGATGCGCGCGCTGGGGCAGGAGACTGTCTTCACGCTCGTTCTGCGCGAGAACGATGAGCTGGCCGGACTGCGCCAGGAGCTTGCCGCCGCCAACGAGGCGGCTGCCTCGGCCGAGGTGGCGAAAGGACGCTTCCTTGCCGTCGTCAGCCACGAGCTGCGCACCCCGCTCAATGCCATCATCGGTTTTTCCGACATGCTGCTGCACGAGATGTTCGGCACCTTCAAGGATCCACGCCAGAAGGAATATGTCGGGCTTGTCAGGGATTCGGGCCAGCACCTGCTTGCCGTCGTCACCTCGATACTCGACGTATCGCGGATCGAATCGGGTGCCTATGCCACTGAGCCGGAACCGTTCCGCTTCCGCGAAGCGGTCGAGATGTGCCAGTCGATGATGCGCCTGCAAGCCGAGGCAAAGACCATCGATCTGCAGGCCCAGATCGCGCCGGACGCAGGCGAAATAAACGCCGATCGCCGTGCCGTGCAGCAGATCCTGATCAATCTCGTCTCCAACGCGATCAAGTTCACGCCCAAAGGCGGCAATGTCGTCATCGGCGCCAAGCGGATCGGCTCGCGGCTGCATTTCTGGGTCCGGGACACCGGCATCGGCATCGCCGAGGAAGATTTCGCCAATCTCGGCAAGCCGTTCATGCAGATCCACAACGACTATACCCGCCGCTTCGAAGGTACCGGGCTTGGGCTTTCGCTGGTGAAAGGGCTGGTGGCACTGCATGACGGCACCATGTCGATCGAAAGCATGCCGGGCGAGGGCACCACGGTGACGATCAGCCTTCCCGTGAACGGCCCGACGGGCCACTCGGCGGAGAAGACCGGCGTGGTGCCGATGTCAGTCGCCAAAGCCAGAGCGGACGGTGGCAAAGGGGAGAGCAATGGGTCGCTCCGCAAAACAGCCTAACGCGGCCAAGCGCCGCGGCAATGCCTTCGAGCACGGAGCGATGGCTCTGGGCAGCCTGATCTCGCGCAATCCTGTTGTGATCGGAAGCTCCACCGCATTCCTGGTGACGCTGTTCTACGTTTCGGCGAACGCCCTTTGGTACCAGCCCTTTCCGCATGCCGGCGCGTTTTTCGCCACCAGGAGCATCGAGGGTTTTCCTCGGGCGGACAGCGACGAGCCCGAAACCACCATCAATATCGTGCGTCCGGCCGCTGCGCCGATCAAGAGCGACCCGGTCGTCGAGCAGGTCCAGGGCATATTGAAGGATCTCGATTTCTATTCCGGCACGGTCGACGGCATTCCCGGACCGAACACGCGCAAGGCCATCCAAGCCTATCAGCAGAAGGTTGGATTGAATGCCTCTGGCGAGATCGACAGCGTTTTGCTGGATCAATTGGGCGCCACGCCGACGACCGCAGCCGTGGTGCCGCACCCCGTGCCGCGGCCGGTTGAAACGACCGCTGTTCCAGCCGCCATTCCGGCGTCCGCACCGGCAAATGCGGCAGCGCAAGCGCCTGACCCCCGCATCGTCAAGATCCAGGCCGGACTGAAGGCGTTCGGCAATGACGATATGCAATTGGATGGCGTGGTCGGGGCGCGCACCAGGGCGGCGATCAAGGAATTCCAGGCGCTGTTCGGCCTGCCTGAGACCGGCGAGCCCGACGAGGTCGTCTACGTCAAGATGCGTCAGATCGGCCTCACCAACTGAGGGCTGTGACGACCACTCGGCGGTCACTCGGCAAAGACCGGTTACGGTCTTCCGGCCAATGCTGTAAGGACCGCCGCATGTCCAGGACTTCTCCATGCGGGTAACCACCGATCTGTGGGTATCGGCGCTGTTGCGCCGGGTTTTCAGCGCTGGCGGTTTTGCCGCCGTGGTTAAGCGCGGCGCGACGGAAGCCGGCGCGGTTTTCGTGCTGGCGCGGGGCAGGCGGGGGGAGATGGCGCTGTTCGGGCCGGCGCCGCAGACGAGCTACGATTCGGCCAGGCCGGACGACCGTTTCTTCAGCCTTCTCGGCGAGGGCGACAATGCTGCCATCTTCGACGCGCGGCTGGAGCGCGAGAAGAAATTCGATCCGGATATCTGGGTGGTCGAGATCGAGGCGGGCGCCATTCCCGTTGAGGAGCTTATCTCGGTCAAGACGCCGTAACGGCAAGCCTTCAGACGCGACGCGCCCTCGAGCTGGCGGCAGCATCGGCGCTGTTCGGCTTGCGCAGGTCGGCGTTTGCGGCGACGCGGCCGGGCTTGCGAACGACTTTCGACACGGTGTCGGCCTTCCAGCCGCGGAGCCTGTCCAACGCCGCGTCGCGGTGCAGCAGGCGGTAGCGGTCGAGGAAGATGCGGATCGCTTGCGGGTGCGGAAACTCGGTCGGATAGATGGCGGCTGTGATCAGGAACGCCTTGTCTTCGCTAAGGTCGAGCGCGCGCAAGGCGGCCAGCAGCGGTGTGTAATTGTGGCTCGCGGTAAGCGTCCGCGCCGTCGAAAAATCGACTTCGAGCGCATCGGCGAGCGCTGTCTGGAAAAATGCCGCATTGCCGGTCAGCGCGGTCTCGCGCAGCTTGACGTAGGTTTGCGTGTCGACGAACGGACCGATGGTGGTGCCGCTCTCGGCGCGCATCATGGATCGCAACCGGCGGCGTACAGTTTCGGCGGCGGCATCGGCCGCCTCTTGCCTGTTGGCATCGATCGCAACCATTTCGGCGTTTTCGGGCACGGCGTTGGCAGTTGCTTCGGGCTGCTGCGACCGCACCAGCGTCGGCCTTTCAAGCACCCTGATCAGATCGGCGATCGTTTGATTGAGATCCTTGCGGCGGGCAATGGCACGGGCATGCGGCAGGCCGTGGCGGCCGATCAGCGCAATGAGGTCGACGTCGCTGAGGGCGCGCGAGCGGATGAGCAGCGGGGCGGCGATGTCGACCCGCTCCTGGCAAAGCCGCCGCACCAGCGCGGCGGGCGCATATTCGCATTCGGAAAGGGCTGCCGCGACGTAGCGGCGCGATTCGACCGAAACGTTGTCGAAAAGCGGCAGCGTCAGGTCTTCGAGTTGCGCGATCTCCCGGCGCGAAGGGCGGGTGAGCGAACAGAACGCCGATACCGCGGCGCGGAACAGCCTTTCGGCCTTTCCCGGTTCAGCTCCTGCTGCGATTTGCCTGAAATCCGAAGCTGACACGAAGGATACGCCCGACACTCGACACGATCTGGACTGCGCTCTGCCGGGCTGTACCGGTTTCGCGTTTCCCAAGAACAAAGATCAATTTAGCGGCGATCCGTTAGCGCTCCGTTAACCTACTACCGCCTTAATCGACTATGGAGGCGTTGCGTTGTGCTCCGGGGCAACCGAGAGGAATACGCGAACCATGGGCATGGTACTGTCTTTCGTGCCGCGAACGGCGGCAACCAATCGAGCACAGCAAGCCACCGGAACAGCGGCGGCGGTGATCATTTTTCCCGGCGTCCGCTACGAGCAGCGGCCGCTGACCGGCGAGACGCGGCCGACCGGTCCTGACAAGCCGGGGCCTTCGGGGACTTTGCCGGTACCGCATCACTGAGTCCCGGTCGAAGGTCGCTAAAGTGCGTCGCCCTTGAACGGCCTCTCGCCACGCGATTTAAGTTGTTGCTTTTGCATGTCGTTATCCCAAAACCGCTGCGCACTTTCGGGCGCCATGCATCAGGCTTCGGCGATCATTGCGATCGAGACCTTCAGCCTGGGCATGCGGACAGGGAGCTTGGCTCCTTGCCGTGCCGGCGGATCGGTCGGAAACCACTTCACCCATTCTTCGTTCATGCCCGGAAAGTCATCCTCGTCGGCGAGAATGACGGTGGCACTGACGGCCTTGTCGAGCGTCGTTCCGGCGGCTTTCAGAATTGCTGTGATGTTACGCAGGGCTTGCGCTGTCTGCTCTTGTATCGTCTCGCCCACAATCATGCCTGTCGCATCGTAGGCGGCTGTCCCTGAGACAAATACCAATCCTGCACACTTTACCGCGTGACTGAAAACGGGTGGGGCCTTGGGCAGGTCATCGCCGGATATAATGGTCCGTGACATATCGATGCTCCTCCCTCTGACGACTGGCTCCTTGCACCTGATCGCAACGACAATCAAGACTATCGGAACGGGATGTTCCACCATCGACTTTCAGAACAGGTCTAAAAATCCTGCAGTTCGCAGGAACTCTGTTCGAGAAACCGCGAGACGATCGGCTTCCAGCTGTCGTCGGGCACGAACGAGCGGATGACGAACATGCCTTCCTCAATCGGCGCCTCGACGAAGATGGCCCCTTGCAGCTCTTCGGGAAGATCCTTGCGGACCTCGATCATCTGTGCCGGCGTCAGCACGACGGTGTCCAGCACGCCTGCGGTCGCGCTGTGGTCGTTGAACGAGTAGATGTTGTGGCCGCTCCGATCATAGACCGATATCGACCAGAACGGTACCTTTCCCGGCGCCTTGACTCGCACCATCCCCTCGGCAAGGTCGAAGCGGCAAGCCGCCGCATAAAACAGCGGATCGACTGATTTCACCACCGGCGCGCCGCCGGCTTCCGCGTCGAGCCTGGTCATCTTGTAGAGATCCGAGGCCATGGCCAGGCGCGACCACGCGTCGCGTTCGGAAAACTCCGGGACGAGCAGCAGCACCACGATGTGCACGATGCCGGCGCCAAGCAGGCCGAGCAGCACGACATGCAGCAGGCTACGCATTGCAGCCGACCTTCTTGATCTGCGGCAACGCGACGTCCGAGAGACCGGTGCTGCTGGCGATCGGCGTATCGTAAAACGTGAGCACGAAATACATCTTGCCGGCGCCGCTGGTCAGCAACCAATTGCTGGGCGCCGGGCGGTTGCCGACGGAAATGACCACCGAATTGTCGGCTTGGCGCAGCACCTGGTAGGACTGCAGCGCAGCCAATCTCGGCTTGCCGGTCTCGATTACGCCGAGCGACTGGTCGGCGGCATACAGGGTCCAGAACCGGGCGGTGGGAAAGCCGCCCTCGATATTGTAGGCACATTGCCGCCTGAGCTGCTCGCCGCCGGAATCGTGGTCGGCGATGAAGGACAGTCCTTCCGCCTGTCCGAGCGCCAGCACGCCTTCGCGCGCCACGCGGGCCTTCGAATAGGGATCCGCCGTCGGCGTGCCGATATCGGGAAAGGCGGTCCATTGGCCGATCCTGATGGCGCCGGCGCCGTCCTGCAGCTTCAGCGCGTACCAGACGCTGCCGCCACCGCCGACGATGGCGATAGCAAGCGAAAGCAGTGTCAGGAAGGCGTTCTTGAGCATGAGGAGCCGGGAACCGAAGGCGGGGGACAGAAAATTGCTGCTCGGGGATATCGCGGCGCAGGGGCTTGTGGCAAGCGGCGCGCGGAATTGGCCGCTCAAAGCGCCGACAGGGTCTCCGGTGCAGCGGGCGAGAGCACGGGTGCGGTCTGGAACAGCTTCGTGAGTTCCTTCAGGGTCTGGGTGGTCCGGCTGGACAGCACCGGCGGACGCTCGGCTGCGGCATCGGCTGCTGCCTGTTCGGCGTTCTTCTTTTCCGCTTCCTCGGCCTTGGCAGCGATTTCGGCATCGACGAAGGGGTGATCGAGACCGGGGATCGGTTTGAGGTCGATATTCTGGTGCGCATAGAGCATCAGCCGCTGCCACACCATTGCCGGCAGCGTGCCGCCGGTCATCTTGTTGGTCGCGGTGAAGTCGTCATTGCCGAGCCAGACGGCGGCCGTGTAGTTGCCGGTAAAGCCGACAAACCAGGCATCGCGATAGGACTGGGTCGTGCCGGTCTTGCCGGCGATAACGATGTTTGGAAGGGCCGCGCGCCGGGCCGTGCCGATCACCGGAACCGCCGCCAGCATGGTGTTCATGTATTTGAGCGCCTGCTCCGACAGCACCCGGTGCGGCGGCGGCGCGTCCTTGGCGAAGTCGTAGACCATGTCGCCGGTACGGGTGAAGAGTTGGCTGACGCCATGCCGGGTTCCGGCAAAGCCGTTCTGGGCGAACACGCTGTAGCCCGTCGCCTGGTCCATCACGGTCATGCCCGATGTGCCGAGCACCATGGTCTTGTGCGATTCCAGCGGCGATTCGACGCCCATCGCCTCGGCAATCGCCTTGATCGGCTTGATGCCGAGATAATCCTTGGCCAGCCGCACCGGCACGGTGTTGATCGATTTGGCCATCGCCGTGATCAACGTGACTTTGCCGGCCGACCCGCCATTGTAATTGTGGGGCGACCAGCTGCCCCAGGAGATCGGCCCGCCGGAAACCACCGAATCCGGCGTGAAGCCATGCTCCATCGCCGTTGCATAGACATAGGGCTTGAACGAGGAGCCGGTCTGGCGAAGCGCCTTGGTGGCGCGGTTGAACTGGCTGGCGCCGTAGTCGCGGCCGCCGACGATCGCCCTGACCGCGCCATTGGTCTCGATGACGACGATGGCGCCCTCGGTGACGTTGTATTCCTTGCCGAACTGGCGGAGGTGGAACTCCATCGATTCTTCGGCCGCCTTCTGGATGTTGCCGTCGAAGGTGGTGTGGGCGACGAGCGAATGCTGGCCGCTTTTGGCGGCGATCTTCTTGACCTCATCGAAGGCCCAGTCGAGGTAGTAATCGGGGCTCTTCTGCTCGCCGCGATCAACGATTTCGGCCGGGTGTAATCTTGCCTGTAGCACCTGGCCTTCGGTCATGAAGCCGGAATCGACCAGATTGGACAGCACCACATTGGCCCGCGCCCGGGCAGCGGGCAGGTTTATGTGCGGCGCGTATTTGGTCGGCGCCTTGAACAGGCCGGCCAGCATCGCCGCCTCGGCCAGGTTCAGGTCCTTGACGCTCTTGCCGAAATAGAAATCGGCCGCCGCCTCGATGCCGAAGGTGCCGCCGCCCATATAGGCGCGGTCGAGGTAAAGCTGCAGGATTTCCTTCTTCGACAGATTGGCTTCGAGCCACAGCGACAGGAAGGCTTCCTTGATCTTGCGCTCGAACGTCCGCTCATTGGTCAGGAACAGGTTCTTGGCCAGCTGTTGGGTGATACTCGAGCCGCCCTGGACGACGGAATTGGCTCGTACGTTCTCGAATATAGCGCGCGACAGGCCAAGCACGTCGATGCCGTAATGGTCGAAGAAACGCCGGTCCTCGGTGGCCAGCACCGCCTTGATGACGTGGTCGGGCATCTCGTCGACCGGCACCGAATCGCGTTGGATGATGCCGCGCTGGCCGATCTCGTTGCCGTAGCGGTCAAGGAAGGTGACAGCGAAGTCGCCCTGCGTGCGCCAGTCGCCGGCGGTAATCTGGAAGGCCGGCAAGGCCAGCGCCAAAAGGACGACGATACCGCCGGCGCCGAGCGTGAACCCTTCACTCAACAGTTCGATCATGCCGCGGCGCCAGCCGCCGACGCGGAAGCGCCGCGAGAAGATGGTGGCCGCTTCCCAGAACTGGCGCGCCTTGAAACCGATCTCGTAGACCGAGGAATCGATCCAGGCATCCACCGCCAGCAGCCTTGCGGCGATCGGACCTCTTCTCTTGCGTGGTTCCAAAGGACTGGTCATTCCAGGATCCGGCTGCAGCGATGCCGCCAACTGAGAAACGCATGCCGGCAATTTCAGGGCGGCGCGCCGTTCAAGACTATTCGTCCATTTTGGTGCTGCCTACAAGGGCTACGCGGGAGGTTTGAGGCGAGAACCGCGCCCGCAAGCTGCCATCACCGCGCGGCGATGAAGCGCATGAAATGCGCGACGTCGGCCTCGCTCGGTTCCTGCCCGGTGAAACTGCGCAAATAGGCGGCGAGATGGCTGACCCTTGCCTCGACCGGCTCCTTGATGTCGAGCACGTAATAGCCGATCTGCATGTAGTAGAGTACACGGGCACGGATGAAGGCGTCCTCGTCATCGTAGCCATGCCGGCGGTACATGTCGCGGATTGCGCTCAGGCGGTCGTTGTCGGCCTGGTCGATGGCGCGGCGCACGTCGTCGGAACGGCGCGCCCATTCGCGGATGGCAAAGTCGAGCCTGGGATCGAACAGGCGCTCGTCAGCCCAGCATTCGAACACGTTCATGACGCCCATGATGATCGAAGCGGCCGGGCGCTCCGCACGTTCGACGATCGCCTTGGTATTGGTGTCCCGCCAATGGGCAAGCAGCTGGTCGAGCAGGTCCTGACGGCTCTGGAAATACCAGTAGAAGCTCGAGCGCGAGACGCCGAGCTTCTGGCCGAGCGGCAAAACGCGCACGCTTTCGACGCCGTCCGAAATGAGCGTCTGGAGGGCAAGATTGATCCAGTCCCAGCGCGTCACCTTGATGTTGCCGGGCGCTGGCTCGTCGTGCGGAGCAATCATGATCATGGGCGCACAATAGGCATGCGCGTCAGCTCCGTGCAAGGCGTGTGGACAGCTATGTCTACACTCTAGACACACATGTACAGTACGTATATGGTGACCGTCTCCAACAAGCTCAGGGGATGGCCGTGAAGTCGCATTGCCGCGCAGTCGTCATCGGGGGAGGCGTGGTTGGGGCGTCGGTGCTCTATCATCTGGCGCGCTTCGGCTGGACCGACATTGCACTGATCGAACGTGCCGAACTGACCGCCGGTTCGACCTGGCACGCAGCGGCCGGCTTCCATGCGCTCAACGCCGATCCCAATGTCGCGGCGCTGCAGGACTACACCATCAAGCTCTATCGCGAGATAGAGGCTGAATCTGGCCAGGATGTCGGCCTGCACATGACCGGCGGCGTCAACATCGCCAGTGATCCTTCCCGTTGGGAATGGCTGAAATCGGCCTGGGCGGTGTTCCAGTCGGTCGGCATCGAAACGGCGCGGCTGGTGACGCCGGAAGAAATCAAGGCGATCTGTCCGATCGTCGACGTGAGCGGTGTCCTTGGCGGCCTCTACGATTCCAACGAAGGCCATCTCGACCCTTACGGAACGACGCATGCCTATGCCGGTGCTGCGAAGAAACGCGGCGCCGATGTCATTCTGCGCAACCGCGTTCTCGACCTGAAGCCGCGTGCCGACGGCAGCTGGGACGTCCTCACCGAGCAGGGGACGATCGTTGCCGAGCATGTCGTCAATGCCGGTGGTCTCTGGGCAAAGCAGCTCGGTCGCATGGCCGGCGTCGACCTGCCGGTAACGCCGATGGAGCACCATTACTTCGTCACCGAGGACATCCCCGAGGTCGCGGCGCTCGACAGAGAGATCGGCATTGTCGTTGACCTCGAAGGCTTTTCCTATCTGCGACAAGAACGCAATGGGGTCCTGCTCGGCATCTACGAACAGGATCCGAAGCACTGGAACATGGACGGCGCGCCGTGGGACTACGGCATCGAGCTGATCCCGGAAAACATCGACCGTATCAGCCCCGAACTCTCCAAGGCCTATGAGCGCTTTCCCTGCCTGGCCACGGCCGGCATTCGCAAATGGGTCAATGGCGCCTTCACCTTCACCCCGGACGGCAACCCGATCGTCGGCCCGGTGCGCGGCCTCAAGAACTACTGGGTCGCCTGCGGCGTCATGGCCGGCTTCAGCCAGGGTGGCGGCGTCGGCAAATCGCTGGCCGAGTGGATGATCCATGGCGAACCGCAAGCCGACATCTTCGGCATGGACATCGCCCGCTATGGAGCGTTTGCGGCAAACCGCGAATATCTCAGGCAGACGACGCACCAGTTTTATGCGCGCCGCTTCGTCATGACCTTTCCCAACGAGCGCCTTCCTGCCGGAAGGCCGCTGAAACGCCCCGGCGCCTATGACGGCATGACGGCGGCGGGAGCCGAATGGACATCTTCCTGGGGGCTGGAAATCCCCGCCTATTTCGCACCGATGGGCTTTCGCGAAAACACCACGCTGAAACGCTCCAACGCCTTCGATATTGTCGGCGACGAGGCGTTACAGGTCAGGCGTGCTGCCGGTCTCGTCGATACCTCGGCCTTTTCGCGTTATGCCGTATCCGGTCCGGGCGCGGAAGCCTGGCTCGACCGGCTGCTGGCCTCAAAACTGCCGAAACCCGGGCAGGCGAAGCTCGCGCCGATGCTGGGCGATGACGGCCGTCTGAAGGGCGATCTCACCGTCTTCAACTGGGGCGACGGCAAGTTCTGGCTCATGGGCTCCTACTATCTGCGCGAATTCCATATGCGCTGGTTCGAGGCTCATACGGCGGACGGTGTTCTCGTCACCGACCTCTCCGATGCGATGGCCGGGTTCCTCGTCACCGGGCCGAATGCCAGGACCATCGTGGCGCGCACGACGCATCAGGACGTCTCGGCAAGCGCGCTGCCGTTCATGGCTTGCGGCGAGTTCGACATCGGCATGGTGCGGGCGCAGGTGGCGCGGCTGTCGATCGCCGGCGAGCTCGGCTTCGAGATCAATTGCCCCTTTGCCATGCATGCCGGCCTGCGCGAAACGCTGCTTGCCGCCGGCGAGGATCTCGGCCTTGCCGAAATCGGCTTCTACGCGCTGAATACGCTCAGGCTGGAAAAGAGCTTTGGCATCTGGTCGCGCGAATTCACACAAGGCTATACGCCGGGCCAGACCGGCCTCGATCGCTTCGTCGCCGTCGCCAAAGGCGACTTCATCGGCCGCGAGGCGGTGCTGAAGGAGCGCAATGGCGCCCGCCGAGAACGATGCCTCGTGACACTTGAAGTCGACGCCGTCGATGCCGACGCCAGCGGCTTCGAGCCGGTCTGGCATAATGGCCGGCGCATTGGCTTCGTCACCTCCGGCGGCTATGGCTACACGGTTGGCAAGAGCCTGGCGCTGGCGCTTGTCGAGCGCGATTTTGCCCGTGAAGGCACGGCCTTGTCGGTGCACATCGTCGGCGCCGAGCGGCCGGCGCGGATCATCCCCGCTTCACCCTACGATCCCCTGGGCAAGGCGATGCGGCAATGAGGAGGATTGGCCATGGTCGATGACGCCGCACGTGAAATCAGGCGCGAACGCCGGCGCGGACGAGCCGGCGAGGCCGGCAGCGAGAGCAGCCGGCGGCCGGATTATCGCTCGCTGAAGAACCCGTTCCTGCCGCAGCCGGTCTTTTCGGCCGACCAGGTCGCCGCGATCCACGACACGGCACTGCGCGTGCTGGAAGACCTCGGCATCAAGGTGCTGCTGCCCGAGGCACGCACCATTCTTGCCCGCGCCGGCGCCTTGGTCGACGAGGACAGCCAGATGGTGCGTATCGGCCGCGACATCGTCGCGGCGGCACTCGCCTCGGCGCCGAAATCGATCCGGGCGCATGGCGGCGACCGTGTCCGCGACCTGACGCTGGAGCTCGGCTCGCTCACCTTCCTGGCTGGCTCGGGTGCGCCCAACGTCACCGATCTCGAACGCGGCCGGCGGCCGGGAACGCTTGCCGCGTTCGAGGATCTCATCCGGCTGGTGCAGCATTTCGACGTGCTGCACATGCTAGGGCCGTGTATCGAACCGCAGGACATCGACAATCGCTTCCGCCACTATGCGGTCAATCGCGCGCAGCTGACGCTGTCCGACAAGTTCCCGTTCATCTTCGCGCGCGGCACGCCGCAGGTCGAGGACGGCTTCGAGATGCTGCGGCTGGCGCGCGGCCTGTCCGAGGATGAGTTCCGTTCGGGCGCTTATTGCTACACCGTCATCAACACCAATTCGCCGCGCCAGCTCGACATTCCGATGGCGCAAGGCATCATCGACTTTGCCAGGGCCGGCCAGGTGCTGATCATCACGCCGTTTTGCCTGGCCGGCGCCATGGCGCCGATCACCGTCGCCGGCGCGCTGACGCTGCAGCATGCCGAGGCACTGGCCGGGCTGGCGCTGGCGCAGATCGTGCGGCCGGGTGCGCCGGTCGTCTACGGCTCGTTCTCATCCAATGTCGACATGAAATCCGGGGCGCCGGCCTTCGGCACGCCCGAGCACGTCAAGGCGACGCTCGGCGCCGGCCAGCTTGCGCGCTTCATCGGCCTGCCATGGCGGTCCGGCGGCGGCAGCGCCGCCAACGTTTCCGATGCGCAGGCAGCGCACGAGACGCAGTTTGCGCTGTGGGGCACAGTGCTTGCGGGCGCTACGGTGTGCATCCATGCCGCGGGCTGGCTCGAAGGCGGGTTGAGCGTGTCCTTCGAGAAGCTGATCACCGATGTCGAGGCGCTGCAGACTGTCGCGGAACTCTGCGCGGCAACCCCGGGCGACGAGGATGCGATCGGCTTCGACGCCATTGCGGAGGTGCAGCCGGGCGGTCATTTCTTCTCGGCCGGACACACCATGGCGCGCTACCGCACCGCTTTCTACGAGCCGCTGGTGGCCGACTGGTCGAATTTCGGCAATTGGACACAGGCCGGCTCAAAGACCGCGACCGAGCGTGCCACCGGCATCTGGAAACGGCTGCTGGCCGACTTCCGGCCGCCGGCTTCCGCCACCGCCACGTCAGGCATCCTCGACGAAATCATCGCCCGCCGTACCGAGCAGGGCGGGGCAGCACCGGTGTCGTGAGGCAACTCGACCGGGCCGAACAATCCGGATGGAGGGGCGGGGCGTGGTGCCGAGCGTTGCTCGGCGATCCTTCGTCCGACGTTGCGTCCTCAAGGCGCTCAAGTTGATAGCGGCATAGAGCTTCCCTTTTTGGGAAATTGCCTCTTGTTCCCATTTTGGGAATTTGCTGTGTACGGCCGTGCAGATCGTCAGCAAGAAGACCCTTGTCGACTTCTGGTCCAGGCACCCGCAGTTGAAGGGTCGCTGACGGCTTGGTATCAGGTGGTCGCCAAGGTCGAGTGGAAGACACCCGCCGACGTCAAGACCCAGTTTGGTGCGAACGTGGACTTCGTCAGCGACAATCGCGCGATTTTCGACATCGCCGGCAACAAATACCGGGTCATCGTTCACGTCAGCTATACCTACAAGCGGGTGCTGATCAAATTCGTCGGCACCCATGCCGAATACGACAGGATCGATGCGGAGACAGTGTGATGGAAAATATTCGTCCTCTTAGAACCGAAGATGACTACGACTGGGCCATCGCCGAGATCACCAGATACTTCGAGAGCGAGCCCGAGGTCGGCTCGCCCGACGGCGATCGTTTTGACGTGCTGACCGATCTCATCGAGGCCTACGAGGCCAGGCACTATCCGATCGAGGCGCCGGACCCTGTCGCGGCCATTCGCGATCATATGGAAATGGCGGGTCTCAAACAGGCGGCCCTGCCGAGGTTGTTGGCTCCGCTTCCAGAGCCTCGGAAATCCTGAACCGGAAGCGCTTGTTGACAATGGACATGGTGCACCTGATCAACAAGAATTGGCACATTCCGGCAGAGGTGCTTATCCGGCCTTACCATCTGGCAGCTGATGAAAAGGCCCAGGGTCGGCGGCGGGCACGCGCGGCCGCAGGATAAGCACGTCTACGTCATTGCGCTGGCTTGGGCCGCCGCCACCGCCGGCATCCTCGATGAATTCATAGCGCGGCGCACCGAGCAGGGCGGGCAGCACCGGTGTTGTGAGCGTCAGCGAAGGATGCTGACTGCCCTGCGCGAGTAGGTGGTGTCGTTGAGCTGGCCGAGCATGAAGGCCGCGACGTCGGCACGCGCCAGCGTCGGCAGCAGCGACGCCGACCGGATGCTATTGCCGTGGCGGAATTCACCGGTTGCCGCTCCATTGCTCAGCTTGGGTGGCCGCACGATGGTCCAGTCGAGACTGGATTGGACGATGAGCCTTTCCTTCGCCTCATGGTCCGCCACCTCATGGCGCAGAACCAACGGTACGATGACGCCGCCAAGTAGCGGCCCCAGTTGCCGCCGGCTGTCGCGAACCCCAAGGAATGAAAGATAGATGAGCCGTTCAGGGCCGGCCTGCGGCATGGCCGCGACGATGAAGCCGATGCCGGCGACCACGGCCGGGTCGCGTTTCAGCGGCACGCCGACCCCGAGACAGCTGAAAACCGCATCATGCCCTGCAACTGCACGTTCGACCGCCTGTCGATCGGCGACATTTCCGACGATCACCTTCAGATTTTCGTGGCTGATGGCAAGCTTGCCCGGCGTGCGGACGAAGGCGGTCACAGCATGGCCCTTCGCCAGGGCCGCCGAGACAAGCACACGACCGGTCGCACCCGAGGCGCCGAAGATCAGCAGTTTCATCGTCCGCCTCCCTGGAAACCGTTAGCCCGGCTTGCGCCCGGCGACGAAGGCGACAGGCGCCCCGGTCGGGCCGGGCAGCAACCGGCTATCGGCATAGCCGCACTGGTCGACCAGATCCTGGGCCGCGCCTTGTTCGAACACCGTCCCACCCCACATTGTGGTGCGAAAGCGGGCGAGGGCCTCTCCCAGTGCATCCGGTCCGGGATTGACCATTGCCAGCAGCAGCCACCCGCCGGGCCGCAACGCGGCATGGCTGCGCTTGACGATGACCCTGACATCTGGCTCGGGGATGAAGGCGCTTGGCACGAAGACCAGGTCGAACGCGTTCTTGTCCGCGATATCCTGCCCCAGGCCGGTGCGCAGTTCGATGCGATGTTCGAGCCCGGCCGCCCTGACGTTGGCGGCGGCCTGCGCGATGGCTTCAGGCAGGGGATCGACACCGACCGCCTTCAGGCCGGGCCATTGCCGAAGCATCGACACCGACAGCGCGCCGACGCCGACGCCAATATCCAGGAAGGCTGCGCCCGATGCGGCGAGCCTCTCCGGCAAACCGGCAAGTTGTGGCGCGATCAGCCGCTTCATCAGCGCCGGGAAGCCAGATGAAACGTCGCCGAGGGCCTGCCGTAAACCAGCTTCCAGAGCCTCGGCGCTTTCGGAGGATTCCGACAGCAGCTTGCCGCCGGACAGCAGGTCGACCCGGATGCTGGCCAGCACCGGCGCAAGTTCGATGACGCTCGCACTTGCCACGACGTCGGAGGCGCCGAGTTCGCCGAGCACGGCTTCTGTGCGCTGGGCGGCACTGCCATCGAGTGGCGTGCGGGAAATACGCGCCTCCATCGCCAACCCGAGCGCCACAAGCGCATTGGCCGACGTCGCGTGCCGCGCCACCATCGTTCGCAAACCTTCGATGTCCATCGATCGCTTCCCTGAATTGGATCAGGCCTATTCTCGCGCGGACGACACGTTCAGGCGATTTGCAATTTCCGAGCACGCTTGTGCAAAACTGCACAGGCGTGCGGCGGGGAATTGATCTAGAATAGGTTCGTGATCAAGACAGGCGAACCGGACTGGAACGATTTGCGCTACTTTCTCGCTGCCGCCCGCGCGGGAACGTTGTCGGGAGCAGCGCGTGCATTGGGCGTGCGTCACACGACGATCAGCCGGCGCCTGGCTGCTCTTGAAGAGGCGCTCGGGGTGTCGCTTGTCGTGCGAAGGCGGCATGGCATTGAGGTCACGCCGCTTGGCCAGACATTGCTGCCGCTCGGCGATGACCTTGAACGTACCATGCAAGCACTGACGGTCCTTGTGCGTTCGGGCAAGAATAGCGTTCGGCTCGCACTGCCGTCGGGTCTCAGCCCTCTTTTTGCCGAGCGTATGGCGGCGTTCCATAAGGCCCATCCAGACATCAACCTGGAACTGACGAGCGGCAGCAGGCCGGTGGACTTGCAGCACGGTGAGGCCGACCTTGCGGTCAGGATCGGCACCGTTGCCGACGACGATTTGATCGCGCAGAAGCTTTGCGTTGCGGGCTGGTCAATTTATGCGTCCCAGCGCTACCTCGACCGTCACCCAATGCCCATCGATCCTCGCCAGCTGGCCGGACACGAGATCATTGGATTTCACGCAAGCCTTGCCGGCGTCCCCGGCGCCAAGTGGGTGGAGGCGCACGGCGCCGGCGCGACAATTGTCTTTCGTGTTGCCGAAATGACGGAAATGCTGGCGGCGGCCCTGAGCGGCGCCGGTCTGGCAGTAATGCCCTGCATGTTGGCCGAAGCCGAACCGCGGATGGTGCGCCTCGCCCCCGACATTCTCGGCAGTCATCCGGTGTCGCTCGTCTATCGCCGGGAAATCGGGGCGGAGGCGCCGGTGCGCGCCGTCATCCGCTTCGTTGCTACCGTCATCAAGGACCATGCCGCGCTGATCAGCGGCGAGACGCGATAAGGGCCTGGTGCCGCGCTTGCGCAGTCGTCACATGGGACGCTTGTCCGCGATCTTTTTCGGGTCGCGGCCTATCGTGCCGGCGTCGGCTTTCCTGTGCTTGTCGGCAAGCCTGCGAATGCGATCGAAGCGGCTTTCCTCGGCCACTTTGGTCTTCGCCGCTGCATTTGGCTTCGGGACGAATGCGATCATGGATCGATCTCCTTGCCGATGGTGCGCGCCGGGGAAGATACCCCGGCGGCTGTCTTTCAGGCCTGTTTCCGGCAGCGGCTGGTCAATAGCCCATGCCGCCGGTCGAAGCAGCGGCTTCCTTGGCCGGAATGTCGGTGATCATGGCTTCCGCAGTGATCAGGAGCGCCGCAATGGAGCCCGCGTCCTGCAGCGCCGTCCGCACCACCTTCGCCGGGTCGACGATGCCGGCCTTGATCATGTCGACATAGACCTCGTTCTGGGCATCAAAGCCCTGATTGTGGTCCTTGCTGTCGGCGAGCTTGCCGACGACGATCGAACCTTCGACGCCGGAATTCTCGGCGATCTGCCGGATCGGCGCTTCGAGCGCTCTCGACACGATCGAAATGCCCGCCGTCACATCGGCATTGGCTCCGGTCAGCCCGTTCAGCACAGCCTTGGCGCGCAGCAACGCGACGCCGCCGCCCGGAACGATGCCTTCTTCGACGGCCGCGCGCGTGGCGTTCAGCGCATCGTCGATGCGGTCCTTCTTTTCCTTAACCTCGGATTCGGTGGCGCCGCCTACGCGGATGACGGCAACGCCGCCCGCCAGCTTGGCGAGACGTTCCTGCAGCTTCTCCTTGTCATAGTCGGAAGTGGTTTCCTCGATCTGCCCCTTGATCTGCTGGACGCGCGCCTGGATGGTGGTCTTCTCGCCGGCGCCGTCGATGATCGTGGTGGTGTCCTTCTCGATCAGCACGCGCTTGGCGCGGCCGAGCATGTCTATGGTGATGTTCTCCAGCTTGATGCCGAGATCCTCGGAAATCATCTGTCCAGCGGTGAGCACGGCGATGTCTTCCAGCATCGCCTTGCGGCGGTCACCGAAGCCAGGCGCCTTGACGGCCGCGACCTTGAGGCCGCCGCGCAGCTTGTTGACGACCAGCGTCGCCAGCGCTTCGCCCTCGACGTCCTCGGAGATGATCAACAGCGGCCTGCCGCTTTGCACCACGGCTTCGAGGATGGGCAGCAGCGCCTGCAGATTGCCGAGCTTCTTTTCGTGGATGAGGACGTAGGGGTCTTCCAGCTCGGCGCGCATCTTTTCGGCATTGGTGACGAAATAGGGCGAGAGATAGCCGCGGTCGAATTGCATGCCTTCGACGACGTCGAGTTCGGTTTCGGCGGTCTTGGCTTCCTCGACGGTGATGACGCCGTCATTGCCGACCTTGTCCATCGCCTTGGCGATCATGGCGCCGACGCTGGTGTCGCCATTGGCGGCAATGGTGCCGACCTGCGCGATTTCACCTGAGGACTTGACCTTCTTGGCGCGCGCCTGGATTTCCTTGACGACGGCGGTCACGGCAAGGTCGATGCCGCGCTTGAGGTCCATCGGGTTCATGCCGGCGGCAACGAATTTGGCGCCTTCGCGCAGGATGGAAGCGGCAAGCACCGTGGCGGTGGTGGTGCCGTCGCCGGCAAGGTCGTTGGTCTTCGAGGCCACTTCGCGCACCATCTGCGCGCCCATGTTCTCGAATTTGTCGGAAAGTTCGATTTCCTTGGCCACCGTCACCCCGTCCTTGGTGATGCGCGGCGCGCCATAGGCCTTGTCGATGATGACGTTGCGGCCCTTGGGGCCGAGCGTCACCTTGACGGCGTTGTTGAGGATTTCGACGCCGCGCAGCATGCGGTCACGCGCGTCGGTGGAGAATTTGATTTCCTTGGCAGACATGATTTTTTCCAGTTCGGTTGGTCGTGGCAAGACGCTTGCAGCGCGCCTCAATCAAAGCTTGGAGCGTCCTTTGCGCGCCCGAGAGGGCGCGCGGCATTCCAGTCAGGCGGCCTTCTTGGCAGCCACGGTTTTGTCGATGATGCCCATCTCGCTCTTCTCGATGATGCCCATGATGTCGGCCTCCTTCATGATCAGAAGGTCCTCGCCGTCTATCTTGACCTCGGTGCCGGACCATTTGCCGAACAGGATGAGGTCGCCGGCCTTGACGTCGAGCGCCATCAGCGCGCCGCTTTCGTCCCGCGCGCCCGGCCCGACGGCGATCACTTCGCCTTCCTGCGGTTTTTCCTTGGCATTGTCGGGGATGATGATGCCGCCCTTGGATTTGGTGTCGCTTTCGGCGCGCCGAATGACGACGCGATCGTGGAGTGGCCGGAATTTCATGGGGACTCTTTCTGGGGCCGGCTTAGGCGGCCGCCCCTCTCTATAGGCGCCTTGGCACTCGATTGATAGGAGTGCCAAAAAATATTCATAGGGGATGTAAAATATTGAATGTATTATTTTGCCTGGCCATCCCCCGGTGTTCGGGCCTTGCCGAATATTAATGAAATTGAATTTCTGTCTTTGAACACCTATTTTATGGTGAATTCACATTCACGACTTTCGCTGCAAGGGAGATTTTACCGATGGCCGAAGGCAATCAGAACATCATGGAAAAAGCTCAGGCTCGCTTCATGGAAAATCAAAAGAAAACGGCGGAGCGGAACAAAGCAACTGCCGAATATCTCTCGGAGGCCAAGGCCAGGAGCATCAAAACGGCAAGACTGAGGGAATTGCGACTGGCCAAGGAAGAGGCGGACCGCGCGGCGGAAGCTCTGAATCCGGTCGCACCAAAGAAGAAGCGGGCGTCGCGGACAGTCAAGCAGGCCATATCTGCATCGACGGAGGCCAAATCATGAGCCTGACATTTCCCAATCCCAGCCGCAGCTACGACGAGGCAAGCAAACGCATTCGCTTCGTCGGCCATGACGGCATGTTCCAGATTTCCTTCTCTGTCGCAACCGATGCCATCTCCAAGATGCAGCCGGGAACGGCGGCCTCCGAAGCTACCTATCTGGCGGCCTTCGACATGGCTTCCAGCTCAATTCATGACGTCGCCAAGAATGCCTATGCCCGTACCCGCAGGAGCATGTACGTGCTGACTGCAGCCGATTTTCGCTAGATCCTTCGCGATCGCTCACACGACGGTTGCTCAGGACTTGCGGTCCGCCTTGGCTCGCCGCTTGACGTCGCGACTGTTCAGCCGATCGACCATCGCGTCCGCATCGCGCGTGTTCATGCCGACCATGAGCTGATGCTTGAGCTCGACCGGCTGGCCGGTGAAGACATCGAAGACGGTCCAGCTGTGAGGATGCTCCATGCGCAGTGCGTAGCGATTTGCCATCTTGGCGTCCTTTAGTTTCCGCCCGATCGATGAAAGTCGATCGGTCAGGCCTGGGCGATGAAGAATACTGCCGCCAGGACAAGCACAGTCCACAAAACGACGGACAGCTTCAGGGCCAGGCTACCGTGCGCCGAGAGCACCTCCCGAGTGCGGCTCACCAAGCTCTTGATGATCGTCGACATAGTCGGCGCCGCAATCGCGACCGGCGGCGCCTTGACCCCAAGCTTTCCGAAAACAGGCAGCAGCGATGGCTCGCGCACGAAAACGACCTCGAATGTCTGGAAAACCAGACATCTTCATAGCACCGTTTTTTCAAACTCCATGCATGCCAAATGAATTCGCGGGTTGGCATCACCCTCAAGGGCGTCTGTGACGCGAAAGGTCGCGGGTTCCAGGAGTAGGACTTATTCCCGAGGTCATGAAGGTACATAATCCGCACGAGACGCGCTGATTCGCGCTTTGCCGGGATGCCGTCATGCAAAGCAGTTATGCTGCAGGGAGGCGCGCGCTGACGCGACGGGCGAGGGGGAAGACAATGACCGCGCCGGCCGTCGAATTGCAGAAGGCCGTATTCGAGGCAGTGAACGGCGATCCCGATTTGTCGGCGGCACTGGGCGACGCAAGATTATTCGACCATGCGCCAGCCAATGTTGCGTTTCCCTACATGACCTTCGGCCGCACCAGCGTCTACGACTGGACAACGGGGACGGAGAACGACGCCGAACAGCTGCTGACGCTGCATGTCTGGTCGAAATCCGAGGCCAGCAAGGAAACCCTCGACATAATGGACCTGGTCAGCACCCGCCTGCGAGATGCGGCGCTCTCGCTTGGCGAGCATCGCCGCGCCCATCTCAAGCTCGAATTCGCCGAAGCCCGCTACGACGAGGACCTTTCGGCCCATCACGGTCTGCTGCGCTTTCGCGCCATGATCGAGGACGACGGCTGACCACCGGGCGCTTCTCGTCGGGTTCATTCGCAAATCGGGCAATTTTGTTCTTGCTTTGTGCCGGCAGCTATGCTATAAATTTGAATATGGTGCTGATTGGCGCCAACGACCTGCCGCCGAGTCGGGTTTTTTGTTTCAGGTTCGGTTCCCTGAATCTGCCATCGGCTGCCCTTGGGCCGGGTGCTTCGTCCTCCCAAATGATCCTGCCCGCCAAATGATACTGTCCCGTTGTCGGCGAAAGATTGGAGGGCTAGGTTAAACTTCGGCTATTTCCCGGGATGGGCGGCGAAATGGCAAATCCGGTAATCTCGCGCTTCAGGGGTGTGGCGGGCATGCATTCGAGCGTTCACCGTTCATATCACGTTCAGCACCGGCGCGTTAGAACGCTGACCATGAAAACCCTTCGCTCCCACGTCCGGACCGCGACACTGGCGCTCTCAGCCGCCGGTCTGCTTGCGTCGCAAGCGATGGCGATCCCCGTTGTCGTGCCCGAGCAGCCGCAGCCGGTCGTCCTCGCCGCGTCCGACTGCTACGCGATCGGCCAGCAGGTGGCCGAGCAGAATGGCGGCACTTTGGCCAAGGCCTCGCAGTCGACACGCGGCGGCCAGCCGGTCTGCATCATCGTCGTGCTCGTTCCGGGCAAGGAAGGGCAGCGTCCGCGTCGCTCGGAGATCGTCGTTCCACTGAACTGAACCGTGCCGTTTCCCAGTCTGCCGGAATCGGCCTATATCTGACCAGCTTCAACAGGCCCTCCTGCATGCGCGTACTCGTCGTCGAAGATGACAAGGATCTCAACCGGCAGATCGGCGACGCGCTGCTCGATGCCGGCTACGTCGTCGACCGCGCTTTCGACGGCGAGGAAGGGCATTTTCTTGGCGACACCGAGCCCTACGATGCGGTCGTACTGGACATCGGCCTGCCGCAGATGGACGGCATCAGCGTGGTCGAGCGCTGGCGCCGCGGCGGCCGCAAGATGCCGGTGCTGATCCTGACGGCACGCGATCGCTGGAGCGATAAGGTCGCCGGCATCGACGCCGGCGCCGACGACTATGTCACCAAGCCTTTCCACATCGAGGAAATCCTGGCCAGGGTGCGGGCCTTGATTCGGCGTGCCGCCGGGCACGCCTCGTCCGAGCTGACCTGCGGGCCGCTGCGCCTCGACACCAAGGCCTCCAAGGCCGATATCGACGGCGTGCCGCTGAAGCTGACCTCGCACGAGTTCCGCCTGCTTGCCTATCTCATGCACCATATGGGCGAGGTCGTATCCCGGACCGAATTGGTCGAGCATCTTTACGATCAGGATTTCAACCGCGATTCCAACACAATCGAGGTCTTTGTCGGACGGCTTCGTAAGAAGATGGGCATCGACATGATCGAAACCGTTCGCGGCATGGGCTACCGCATGCGTGAGCCGGAGGCGTAACGCGGAACCGCTTCCTACAAAACCCGCCGTCTCAAACACGCTGTCGCTGCGGTCATGGCCGCGTTCGCTGGCGTTTCGCGTCATCGCCTTTTCCACGGTCTGGGCGATCCTCACTTTGGTCGTCATCTTCACCTTGATCACCACGCTCTATCGCCAGGCCAGCGAGCGCGGTTTCGACAGCCTGCTTTCGGCGCACCTGTTCAACCTGATCGGCTCGGTCGGCGTTTCCGAAGGCGGCCAGTTGACCGGCGCCCCCGACCTTGGCGATTTGAGGTTCTCGGAGCCGAATTCCGGCTGGTACTGGTCGGTCGAGCCTGCCTCGGAAGGCGTGCACGGCGATCTCCATTCGTCGTCGATGACCAAGGGGATTCCGTCGCCAAGTGTTGCCGAGGTGCCCTTCAATGCCAGCTTCCAGCGCAGTTATTCGGCGGACGGCATCGAAGGCGAGCAACTGGAGGTGTTCGAGAGCGAGTTCGTCCTCGATGCGAAAAACCGCGCCGCGCGCTTCCGTGTCATGGGCAACCAGACCGAGCTCGAGCAGGAAATCGCCACCTTCCAGCGGCGCCTTTTGACCTATCTGTCGCTGTTCGGCGTCGGCATGATCGCCATCAATGCAATCGCCATCCTGCTCGGCCTGCAGCCGCTGCGCCGGGTCAGGAATGCCCTTGCTATGGTGCGCGAAGGAACTGCGCAACGGCTCGACGGCCGCTTCCCGGCCGAGATCGAGCCGCTCGCCAACGAGACCAATGCGCTGATCGAGAACAACAGGCGTATCGTCGAGCGGTCGCGCACGCAGGTCGGCAACCTCGCGCACTCGCTGAAGACGCCGCTCGCCGTGCTGCTCAACGAGGGGCGGGCGCTGGGTGGCGCCAAGGGCCAGCTCATCGCCGAGCAGGCCGCTTCCATGCAGAAGCAGGTCGACCACTATCTGCAACGTGCCCGCGTCGCCGCGCAGCGCGACAGCGTCGTTTTCCGCACGCCGGTCGCGCCGCTGGTCCAGCGCATGGTGCGCGTGCTGCAGAAGCTCAACCCGCGGACCGCGCTCTCGCTCTCGCTGCCGGCCACCGACATCGTCTTTGCCGGCGAACGCGAGGACCTTGAGGAGCTGCTCGGCAATCTGCTCGACAATGCGATGAAATGGGCAAGGAGCGCAGTCGCCGTTTCCGTCAAGCCCATCGCCGGCAGGGAAGGGGCGGCCAATCTGTTCGAGATAGCCATCGAGGATGACGGCCCCGGCATTCCCGAAGACAAGGCGCGCGAGGCATTGCAGCGCGGACGGCGTCTCGACGAGACAAAACCCGGCAGCGGGCTCGGACTTGCCATTGTCGCCGACCTTATCAACGAGTATGGAGGCGTTCTGGCGCTGGAACGATCCGTCATGGGTGGATTGAAGGCGATGGTTCGATTGCGGAGCCTTCAGTAATGCTTTTCCGGGCGGCTGGCTGCGGCCAAATTTCCGATAAACATCGACATTATGGCCGCGCCAGCCTGCTGACAGCGCGGCGGTCCAGCTCAAGAAAGCCGGTATTGGCATGAAGATTCGCGTCGCGCTCGTTTCCGCCCTGCTCGCCGTCTCCGGCTGTACGACGCTCGGCACGGGCTCAGCCGTTACCGTGACACCGGCCGCCACGCCTCCCAGTGACGCCAAGGTCGCGACGACGATCATCGCCGCCATGGGCGGCGGCCTCGTCGGTGGCTCGATCGGCACCGGCTTGAGCAAGACCGAGAAGCGCAGCGCGCTCGAGGCGGAATACAAGGCGCTTGAATATACGGCGAGCGGCCAGAAGGTGGCGTGGAAGAGCGACAGTTCGGCCCATCGCGGCGAAGTTGTCGCCGCCCAGCCCTATCGCGTCGGCTCGCAGGACTGCCGGCAATACACCCATACGGTGTTTGCCGGCGCTGCCGGCGCCACCGCGCGCGGAACCGCCTGTCGCAATGCCGACGGCAGCTGGACCCCGCTGACGTAGCTCGCCGGCCGTTGATACACCGATCCCGGTCCGGCACTATCGATCGGAGCGGTCCCGCCAAAGCGTCGCAGCACGCTTGTGTTGGCAGGGCAAGGGTCTCGTTCTATTGGAAGAGCCATGCTGTTCTGGGTCATAGCCGCAATCCTGACGCTGGGCGCAAGCCTGGCGGTGCTGCTGCCGTTGGCGGGCGAAACAAAGAACACGTCCGCTGCCGGCGATCACGACCTTGAAGTCTATCGCGACCAATTGGCCGAGCTTGACCGCGACGTGGCGCGTGGCCTGATCCGGCCAATGGAGGCCGAAGAGGCGCGCGCCGAGATCGCCCGCCGCATCCTTCGCCTGAGCAATGCCGGCCCGGCCGGCACGACGGCGACACAGCGGTCGACAAGGCTGGTGGCGACCGCTGCCGTGCTGGTGGTTCCGCTGGTTAGCTGGGGCCTTTACGGCCAGCTCGGCTCACCCGACCTGCCGTCGCAGCCGCTCAGCGAACGCCTGGCCAAGAACCCCGCCGACAGCTCGGTGGACGAGCTGGTGGCACGCGCCGAAGCGCACCTTGCGGCCAACCCGTCCGATGGCCGCGGCTGGGACGTGCTGGCGCCGGTCTATCTGCGCATGCAGCGATACGCCGATGCGGTAACCGCGTACCGTAATGCCATTCGCCTTGACGGCGACAGCGCCGCCCGTCAAGCCGGCCTCGGCGAGGCGATCGCCAATGCGGCGGGCGGCATCGTTTCAGCCGACGCCCAGGCTGCTTTCGAGGCGGCGCTGAAGCTCGATCCGGCAAACCCGAAGGCCTCGTTCTATCTCGCCATGGGCTTGGCGCAGGAAGGCCGTACAGCTGAAGCGACGGCGGCTTGGCAAAAGATGCTTGCCGCCTTGCCGCAGGGCTCGCCGTGGCGCGGTGCCGTCGAGCAGGCGCTTGCCGAATCCGCCACACGCAACGTCGCTTCGGGAGCGCCGGCGAAAGGCCCGGGCGCCGAGGATATCGATGCCGCCTCCTCGATGTCGCCGCAGGACCGGCAAGCCATGATCAATACCATGGTCGCCGGCCTCGACGAAAAGCTTCGGCAAAATCCGCGCGACGAGCAAGGATGGATGCAGCTCGTTCGTTCCTATGTCGTGCTGGGCAAGACCGATCAGGCACGCGACGCGCTCAATCGCGGTATTGCCGTCTTTGGCGCCGATAGTGACCAAGCCAAGAAATTCACCGCCTTTGCCGCCTCGCTTGGCGTGACGGCGACGGAGTAGAGAATGACGCGCAAGCAGAAACGGCTGTCGGTGATCGCCGCAGGGCTGGCCTTCCTCGGTGCTGCCACCGGGCTGACCTTCTATGCGCTCGGCCAGAAGGCCTCCTATTTCTACATGCCGGCCGATCTGGCCACCGCCAGCCTTCAGCCCGGCCAGCGCATCAGGCTCGGCGGCCTCGTCGAAAAAGGCACCGTGGAGCGTAGCCAAGGCGCCACCGTCGCCTTTTCGGTCACCGATAACCAGAAGGACGTCAAGGTTACCTATACCGGCATTCTTCCCGACCTTTTCCGGGAAGGGCAGGGTGTGATCACCGAAGGCTCGTTTGGCCCCGACGGCGTCTTTGTCGCCGACAGCGTGCTCGCCAAGCATGACGAGACTTATATGCCCAAGGCGGTAGCCGACGGCCTCAAAGCCAAGGGCGTCTGGCAGGAGAGCAAGAGTGATTAGCGGGTGCGGCGACAATGGTTGAAACCGGACATTTCGCGCTGGTCCTGGCGTTTGCGCTGGCCTTGGTGCAGACGGTGGTGCCGTTGTTCGGTGCGCGCACCGGCAACCAGAAGATGATGGCCGTTGGCGCACCCGCCGCGCTGACCGGCTTTGCCTTGACGGCGCTGTCCTTCGTGGCGCTGGCGACCGCCTATGCAGGCTCCGACTTTTCGGTGGAGAGCGTCTGGGAGAACTCGCATTCGCTGCAGCCGCTGATCTACAAGATCACCGGCACCTGGGGCAATCACGAAGGCTCGATGCTGCTCTGGGTGCTGATCCTGACCTTCTTCGGCGGGCTCGTCGCCGTCTTCGGCGGTAATCTTCCGGCAACGCTTCGGGCCAATGTTCTTGGCGTGCAGGGCGCGATCGGCGCCACCTTCTTGCTGTTCATCCTGACGACGTCGAACCCGTTCGTCAGGCTCAATCCGGCGCCCATCGAGGGCCGCGACCTCAACCCGATCCTGCAGGATCTCGGCCTCGCCATCCACCCGCCGCTGCTCTATCTCGGTTATGTCGGCTTCTCGATCTGCTTTTCCTTCTCGGTCGCCGCCCTCATTGAGGGCCGCATTGACGCATCCTGGGCGCGCTGGGTGCGGCCATGGACGCTGGTCGCCTGGATGTTCCTCACCGGCGGCATCGCCATGGGCTCCTACTGGGCCTATTACGAGCTCGGCTGGGGCGGCTTCTGGTTCTGGGATCCGGTCGAGAACGCGTCCTTCATGCCGTGGCTGGCGGGCACGGCGCTGCTGCATTCGGCAATCGTCATGGAAAAGCGCTCGGCGCTGAAGATCTGGACGCTGCTTCTGGCGATCCTGACATTCTCGCTGTCGCTGCTCGGCACCTTCCTGGTGCGTTCCGGCGTGCTGACCTCGGTCCACGCCTTTGCCACCGACCCAACGCGCGGCGTTTTCATCCTCTGCATCCTGACGCTGTTCATCGGCGGCTCGCTGGCGCTGTTTGCCTTGCGGGCGTCTCGGCTCACAGCCGGCGGGCTGTTTCACCCGATCTCGCGCGAAGGCGCGCTGGTCCTCAACAATCTGTTCCTGACCACCGCCGCCGCCACCGTGCTGATCGGCACACTTTATCCGCTCGCCGTCGAGGCGCTTTCGGCCGACAAGATTTCGGTCGGCGCGCCGTTCTTCAACCTGACATTCGGCCCGCTGATGGTGCCGCTGTTGGTCGTCGTGCCGTTCGGGCCGCTGCTTGCCTGGAAGCGCGGCGACATTTTCGCGGTCGCCCAGCGCCTGATGGCGGCTTTCGCCGCGGCGCTGCTCGCCGTACTGGTGACGGCCTTGTTCATCGATGGCGCATCGGGATTCGCAGCGCTCGGTGTCGGCCTTGCCTTCTGGCTGATCTGCGGTGCGCTCACCGATCTCGCCGTCAAATCCGGCTTCGGCACCGTCGCGCCCGCCACCATGCTCAGGCGCTTCGCCGGCCTGCCGCGCTCGGTCTTCGGCACCGCGCTTGCGCATCTCGGCCTCGGACTGACGACACTCGGCATTGTCGGCACGCTTTGCTTCGGCACCGAAAAAATCCTGTCGATGCATGCCGGCGAGACCGTCGAACTGTCCGGCCACACGCTGCGCTTCGAGGGACTCTACCCGGCCCAGGGGCCGAACTACAGCGAGGTTCGCGGCCGCTTCGCTCTGCTTGACGCCGACGGCAGCGTCACCGGCGAGATCACCTCGGCCAAGCGCTCATACCCGGTGCGCCAGATGACGACGACCGAATCCGGCATCAGGACGATCGGCTTCAGCCAGCTCTATCTTTCGCTTGGCGACGAGGGCAGCGACGGCTCCGTCGTCGTTCGTCTGTGGTGGAAGCCGTTGGTGACACTGATCTGGGGCGGCGGCCTGGTGATGATGGCGGGTGCGGCGATATCGCTGCTCGACCGGCGCCTGCGCGTTGGCGCGCCGTCGCGCCGCAAGCCGGCGGGCGCCGTGCCATCGGCGAGCTCGTCATGAGCCAAAGGGTCACACTGGCCTCGCTGGTCCTGCTGCTAGCGCTGTTGTTCGCCGGCGTCGCGCAGGCGGTCAAACTCGACGAGGTGCTCGCCGACCCGGCGCTCGAGGCAAGGGCGCGCGCTTTGTCGGAAGGCTTGCGCTGCATGGTCTGCCAGAACCAGTCGATCGACGAGTCCGATGCCGATCTCGCCCGCGACCTGCGCATCCTTGTGCGCCAGCGCCTGGTAGCCGGCGACACCGACCGGCAGGTGATGGACTATGTCGTTTCACGCTACGGCGAATTCGTGCTGCTGAAGCCACGCTTCAGCCTGCGCAATGCCTTGCTCTGGGGCACGCCGGTTCTTCTGCTGCTCATTGGCGGGACCTTTATCCTGCTGGCCGCCCGCTCGCGCCGTTCGACGGCTACCAATGCGCTGACCGCCGACGAGCAGGCGGCGTTGGACGCGGTACTCCGTCGCGATTGATCGTAACATTACGAAAGTTTCATGTACCGGAAATGGCGCCGTAATGTGCGGCTCTCTATTTCCTTTGTCGAGGATGCCAATCAAGGGGCGTCCCTTGAAAAGAGGATACGAGAACCATGAATGTTGCCCCCAATTCATATCTTCGCACCCGCAAACGCCTGATGGCCGCAGCCGCATCCCTGGCCATTGCCGGCGCGATCGGCTTTGGCGCCGTTGCCACCGGGACAGCCCCGGTTCTGGCCGACGCCGTTCGTGTCGAGGCACCGCAGGTCCCGAGCTTCGCCGATGTGGTCGAGCGCGTTTCGCCCGCGGTCGTCAGCGTGCGCGTCAAGGCCAAGATCCAGCCGACGGCCGATGACGGTTCCGGCCAGATGGACGACGAGGACGGTTTAGGCAATCTTCCCGACAACCCGCAGCTGCGGCGTTTCTTCCGCGAATTCCGCGGCTTTGGCGACCAAGGCGGCGATCAAGGCGGCCCGAACGGAATGCGCCGTTTCGGACACCGTGACCGCAACAACGACCAGCCGCGGCCGGTGGCGCAAGGGTCCGGCTTCTTCATCTCCGATGACGGCTATCTCGTCACCAACAACCACGTCGTCGAGGAAGGCACCGCCTTCACCGTGGTGACCAATGACGGCAAGGAGCTTGACGCCAAGCTGATCGGCACCGATCCGCGCACCGATCTCGCCGTGCTCAAGGTCGATGACGGCAGCAAGTTCACTTATGTCGACTTCGCCGATGATTCCAAGGTTCGCGTCGGCGACTGGGTGGTGGCTGTCGGCAATCCGTTCGGCCTCGGCGGCACGGTTACCGCCGGCATCGTCTCGGCCCGCGGCCGCGATATCGGCGCCGGCCCCTATGACGACTTCATCCAGATCGACGCCTCGGTGAACCGCGGCAATTCGGGCGGCCCGACCTTCAACCTCAACGGCCAGGTCGTCGGCATCAACACCGCGATCTTCTCGCCGTCGGGCGGCAGTGTCGGCATTGCTTTCGACATTCCCGCTTCGACCGCCAAGCAGGTCGTGCAGGATCTGATGAAGAACGGCACCGTCCAGCGCGGCTGGCTCGGCGTCGAAATCCAGCCGGTCACCCCCGAAATCGCCGAGTCGCTTGGCCTTGGGTCCGGCAAGGGCGCGCTCGTTGCCAGCGCGCAGGACAACGGTCCCGGCAAGAAGGCCGGCATCACCGCCGGTGACGTGATCACCCAGGTGGACGGCAAGGACGTTGCTTCGCCGAAGGAACTCGCCCGTCTGATCGGCGCTTACCCGCCCGGCAAATCGGTCGACGTCACGGTGTGGCGCAACGGCAAGAGCGAGGCGGTCAAAGTCGACCTTGGCAAGCTGCCGTCGAGCGACAAGCAGGCCTCGGCCGACCAGCAGCCTGCCCCTCGGCCGAAAACCGACACGCTGGCCGATCTCGGCCTGACCGTCACCGAGTCCGACAATGGCAAGGGCCTTGTGGTGACCGACGTCGACCCCGACAGCGATGCCGCCGATCGCGGCATCCAGCCCGGCGATGTCATCACCTCCGTCAATTCGATGGAAGTGACCGGCACCGGCGACGTCGACAAGGCGATGGCCGATGCGGTGAAGTCAGGCCGCAAGGCGGTGCTGATGCAGATCACCCGCGACGACAGCAACCGCTTCATCGCGCTGCCTGTCGCCAAGGGCTAATAACCGGTTCGACTTTTCCGGTGCGGCGGTTTTCAACACCCCCGAGCCGCCGCACGGGAAAGCACGGGGCCTGAATGCGTTAGTCAGTCATCGTGTTCCGCCCCAGCGGCAGCGGGCTTCCCATCGTCCGCTGCCGCTCGAACAAACATGTCGCTCAAAAGCGTGAAGCGGTTTTGGGACAACGACATGCTCAAGCAAGAAGCACGTCGCTTTCCTCGGGCTTGACCGAGGATGCGAAGCGGCTTTGGGGCAACGGCATTCTAAAACAAAGACTTACCGCGTATCCTTGAATCACTTTGTTCGCGATACGCCATGGTGAAGGCCACGATGCATATGCCGGCCACTCAATCTTCCAGCGAAATCGCGTATAACGGCTCTATGAAGATTCTCGTCATAGAAGACGATCGCGAGGCGGCCGACTACCTGCAGAAGGCGTTCGCCGAGGCCGGGCATACGGCCCATGTCGCCGGAGACGGCGAAACCGGCTTCGCGCTCGCTGATTCCGGCGACTATGACGTCATGGTCGTCGACCGCATGATGCCGCGTCGCGACGGCCTGTCGGTCATTGCCGGGCTGAGATCCCGGGGCAATACGACGCCCGTGCTGATCCTGTCGGCCCTCGGCGAAGTCGACGACCGAGTCACCGGTCTGCGCGCCGGCGGCGACGACTATCTGACCAAGCCCTATGCCTTTTCCGAACTGCTCGCCCGCGTCGAGGTGCTGAACCGCCGCGCCAGCGCCAGGGAGGCCGAAACCGTCTACCGGGTCGGCGATCTCGAACTCGACCGGCTGTCGCATTCGGTGCGGCGCGCCGGGCGCGAGATAACGCTTCAGCCGCGCGAGTTCCGCCTGCTCGAATATTTGATGCGCCATGCCGGCCAGGTGGTGACGCGCACCATGCTGCTCGAAAACGTCTGGGACTACCATTTCGATCCGCAGACCAACGTGATCGACGTTCATATCTCGCGGCTGCGGGGCAAGATCGAGAAGGGCTTCGACAAGCCGATCCTGCACACGGTTCGCGGCGCCGGCTACATGCTGAAAAGCGGCTAGAACCCCATGGCTCTTTCCGTGCCGGCCATCATGAAGACGACGGCAGCGCGGCTTTCGGCGCTCTATCTTCTGCTTTTTGCGCTTTGCGCGGTGTTGCTCGTCTTGTACATGACCTCGCTGTCGGCGCGCATGCTGACCGCCCAGACGCAGGAGACGATCAACGACGAGGTGCTCGGCCTTGCCCGTGCCTATCAGCGCGGCGGCCTGCCGGTGCTGGTCCGCGTCGTCGAGCAGCGCTCCCGCCAGCCCGGCGCCAATCTCTATCTGATCGCCGATGCCAACGGCCAGATCCTGACGGGCAACGTGCAGAGCCTGGAGCCGGGCGTGATCGAGGCCGAGGGCTGGACCACCGAACCGTTCTCCTACCGTCGCTTCGGCGAGGGCGAGCTCGAGCGGCAGCGCAACCCGGTCTCCGACCCGAACGAGCCCGCCCAGAGCGAAGTGCAGGCCGAAGGCGAGAAGGGCCACAACGCCATTGCCCTGGTGCTGCGCCTGCCCAACCAGATGATCATGCTGGTCGGCCGCGACCTCGGCGAGCCGGAGCGCTTCCGTGCCGTCATTCGCCGCGCTTTGATGCTGGCGCTCGGCATGATGGGCGTCGGCGGGCTGCTGATCTGGTTCTTCGTCGGGCGCGCGGCGCTGAAGCGCATCGACAGCGTCTCGGAGGCGAGCCGCCGAATCATGGGCGGCGACCTTTCCGGCCGGCTGCCGGTCACCGGCGCCGGCGACGAGTTCGACCGGCTGTCGGAAAACCTCAATTCCATGCTGGCCAGGATCGCCACGCTCAACGAGGGCCTGAAGCAGGTCTCCGACAACATCGCCCACGATCTGAAAACGCCGCTGACCAGGCTGCGCAACCGCGCCGAAGCGACGCTTTCCGGCAAATACAACACCAGCGACTATCGGCAGGCTCTGGAAGGAACGATCGCCGAATCCGATCAGCTGATAAAGACCTTCAATGCCATCCTGATGATCTCGCGACTGGAGGCCGGCTATTCCTCCGAAAGCACCACCAGGGTCGACCTGGCCGCTGCCGTGCGCGACGTCGTCGAACTCTACGAGCCGGTGGCGGAGGAGGCGGGCGTGACGCTCGAAACCTCGGTGCAAGGTTCCTTCGCCGTCAACGGCAATCGCGAGCTAATCGGCCAGGCGCTGTCCAACATCGTCGACAACGCGATCAAATATTCGACCGACTCGACCTCCAGGCCTACGGTTCGCGTGACGCTGGAGCGTATCGGTGGCGAGATCAGGCTCGCCGTTTCCGACAACGGCCAGGGCATTCCCGACGATGTCGACCGCGCCAGGGTGACCGAGCGTTTCGTGCGGCTGGAAAAGAGCCGCTCGCAGCCGGGCTCCGGCCTAGGCTTGAGCCTCGCCAAGGCGATCATGACGTTCCACAATGGACGGCTTGAGCTTCTGCCCGGCAATCCTGGATTGTCCGTCGTCATGAGTTTTCCTGGGCGGGAGGATCACTGATGGTGGCGCGGGTGGTAGCGCGACGCCTCGAAACGGATTGGCTTTTAAAGCCGGCGGTAAAGCTCGCTCCGCTGGATGAAAGCCGCGCCAGGCAGGAATTGTCGGTGATCGCCGACGCCGCGCGGCAAGAACAACTGCCACGGCTGGCGAAATTTCTGGCAGGCAAGGGGGTCGTCCAGGATTTTCTTGCCGCCGTGTTCGACCTATCGCCGTTCCTGCGCGACACCGCACGCCGCCGGCCGCGAATCCTCGACGCGCTTTTTGACGAGACGGTCGAGACGCGGCTGTCGTCGATCGGCGCCGCGGTCGACAAGGCCGCACGGGCGGAAGCCGTCTCCGAAAGCAGCCTGATGATGGAGCTGCGCCAATGCAAGGCGGAGGCGCATTTCCTGATCGCTTTGGCCGATCTCGCCGGCGAGGCCGAGACCTCGCTGACGGTGCGGCGACTGAGCGACCTTGCCGACGCCTGCACGCGTGCGGCTGTCGATTTCCTGCTCCGCGACGCGCATGAGCAAGGCAAGCTCAGTTTGCCGGATCCCAAAAATCCGGCGCGACGCTCGGGCTGGATCCTGCTCGGCATGGGCAAGCTCGGCGCGCATGAGCTGAACTTCTCATCCGACATCGACCTCATCGCCTTCTTCGACCCCGATGCGCCTGCCGTCGTCGATCCGCTCGATGCAACCGAGCTGTTTTCGCGCCTGACCCGCCGGCTGGTTCGCATTCTCCAGGACCGCACCGAGCACGGTTACGTCTTCCGCACCGATCTCCGGCTTCGTCCCGATCCCGGCTCGACGCCGCTGGCGATCCCGGTCGAGGCGGCACTGCGCTACTATGAGGCGCGCGGCCAGAACTGGGAGCGCGCCGCCATGATCAAGGCGCGCCCGGTGGCCGGCGATCTTGCCGCCGGCGCCGCGTTCCTGAAGGAGCTCCAGCCCTATATCTGGCGCAAATACATGGACTATGCGGCGATCGCCGACGTCCACTCGATCAAGCGCCAGATCCACGCCCACAAGGGCCATGGCGAGGTCGCGGTCAAAGGCCACAACGTCAAGCTCGGCCGCGGCGGCATCCGCGAGATCGAGTTCTTCGTCCAGACCCAGCAGCTCATCGCCGGCGGCCGCTTTCCCGAATTGCGCGGCCGCGAGACCGTACCGATGCTCGGCGAACTTTCCGCGCGCGCCTGGATCACCGCCGATGCGCGCGATGCGCTCACCAGGCAGTACTGGTTCCTGCGCCGCGTCGAGCATGCCATCCAGATGGTTGCCGACGAGCAGACGCACATCCTGCCGGAAGACGAAGAGGGGCTGGAGCGCGTCGCCCGCATGCTGGGCTTTGCCGATGCGGCAGGCTTTGCGGAGGCATTCCGTGCGGCGCTGCACCAGGTCGAGCGCCACTATGCAGCGCTGTTCGAAACCGCGCCGGAGCTTTCGGCCGGCATCGGCAATCTGGTCTTTACCGGCGACGTCGACGATCCCGACACCTTGCGGACCCTGCAGCGCCTCGGCTTCCAGCGGCCGAGCGACATCTGCCGGGTCATCCGCGGCTGGCACTTCGGCCGCTACCGCGTCACCCGGTCGGCGGAGGCGCGCGAGCGGCTGACGGAACTGACGCCGGCACTGCTGCAGGGCTTCGGCCAGACGCGGCGGGCCGACGAGGCGGTGATCCGCTTCGACGAATTCCTTGCCGGCCTGCCTGCCGGCATCCAGCTGTTTTCGCTGCTGCAGTCGAACCCGGCTTTGCTGAAGCTGATGGCGACGATCATGGGCGCGGCACCGCGGCTGGCCGCCATCATCACGCGCCGGCCCCATGTCTTCGACGGCCTGCTCGATCCGGCACTGCTGAGCGAACTGCCCAACCGCGCCTATCTGTCGGCGCGCCTTGCCGCCTTCCTCGAAGGCGACAGGGCCTATGAAGACGTGCTCGACCGACTGCGCATCTTTGCTTCGGAGCAGAAGTTCCTGATCGGCGTCAGGCTGCTTGCCGGGTCAATCGATCCGCCCCGCGCCGGTCGCGCTTTTTCCGATCTCGCCGATCTGACCATCGAAGCGGCATTGCAGGCGGTGACGGCCGAATTCGCGCTGCGTCATGGCCGTATTGCCGGCGGCAGGGTCGCACTGCTCGGCATGGGCAAACTCGGCAGCCGCGAATTGACGGCGGGTTCCGACGTCGACCTCATCCTGCTCTACGATCACGACGCCGATGCCGATGAGTCCGACGGCGACAAGCCGCTCGCCCCGTCGCATTACTACAGTCGGCTGACGCAGCGGCTGATCGCCGCCGTTTCAGCGCCGACGGCCGAGGGCGTGCTCTACGAGCTCGACCTTCGCCTGCGGCCGTCCGGCAACAAGGGGCCGGTGGCCACGCATGTCGATGCCTTCAAGAAGTATCAGCGCCAGGACGCCTGGACATGGGAGCATATGGCGCTGGCGCGAGCCCGCACGATCGGCGGCGATGCCGAGCTCTGCCGCGAGGTCGAGGGGGAAGTAGCGGCAGTGCTCGCTCTGTCGCGCGATCCAGCCAAGGTGATGGCCGAGGCATCGGAGATGCGCGCCATGGTCGACAAGGAGAAGCCGCCGCGTGATCTCTGGGACATCAAGCTGATCCCGGGCGGCCTCATCGATCTCGAATTCATCGCCCAGGTTGCGGTGATCACGGGAAAGATCGAGGCAGGCCGCAGGGCCACCGGCACGGCTGACATCCTGTCGCGCCTGGCGCCGGATTTCGCCGACGCCCAGGTCAGGCAGGAACTGGTGGATGCCTATTCGCTCTATCTGGCGCTGACCCAGATGATACGGCTTTGCCTCACCGGCGCGTTCGAACGCGACGACGTTCCGCCGGGGCTTTCGGATCTGCTTCTGGCGGTCACCGACCTGCCGGATTTCGGTGTGCTGGAAGCACACCTCAAGGAGACGTCGCAGAAGGTCAGAAAGGATTTTGCCCTTTTGCTTCGTGCGAAACGGTCATGACGGCAACTCGCCCTACGATCGTTTCGGACAGCATCGGGGGTGACGATGCAACAGGAGAAGACCATGAGAAAGACAACCAGACTTGCACTCGTTTTCGCGGCCCTGGCCGGCGCCGTCGGGACCGCGGCCTACGCGGACGAGCTTTCCGGCGCCGGGCCGCGCGACGGCATGATGATGCGCCTCGACAAGGTCATGAAGGACAATGACGGCACCATCACCTTCGACCAGTTCTCCGACGCCATGAACGCGCGGCTGAAGAAGATGGTCGCCGACAATGGCGGCAAGCTGACCGTGGCACAGCTCGCCGACGCGCTGGAGAAGGGGCGCTTCGAGCAGATGGCCAAGCGCATCGTCGCCCGCTACGACACCAAGGGCGACGGCACGCTGACGACCGACGACATCACAAGCCGCCAGAAGAAGGTCTTCGCCATGCTCGACCGCAACAATAACGGCAAGATCGAGAAGAACGAACTGCCGAAGGGTCCCGGCCGTCACCGTCAATGGGACGGCGAGGGCAATGATGGCGCTGACGGCATGCAGTGAGAATGACAACCGCTCCGGCGGCGTGAGCCGCCGGAGCCTTATCTTGTCGTTCAGGCGGCCTTGACCGCCTGTGGGGCTTTCTTAATCGGGATCCGCACCGAGACGATCGTGCCGACGCCTTCGGTCGAGCGGATCTTCAAGGCGCCGCCCTGCAGCTCGGCCAGCGAACGCGAGATGGCGAGACCGAGGCCGGAACCGGCATGGCTCTTGGAGAACTGGTTCTGCACCTGTTCGAACGGCCGCCCGAGCTTGCTCAGCGCCTCCTTCGGGATGCCGCAGCCATTGTCCTCGATCGTCAGGATCAGCGCGCTGGAAATGCTGCGGGCTCTGACCGCAATGTGGCCGCCTTGCCCGGTGAACTTCACCGCATTGGACAACAGGTTGATGAGGATCTGCTTGATCGCCCTGCGGTCGGCGAACAGCGTCAGTGAATCGGCGATGCGGGTTTCGACGGTGATCGACTTTTCCGCTGCCTGCAGCGAGACAACGCGAACCGTCTCCCTGATCAGCGGACAGAGATCGATTTCTTCCTGATCCAGCGAGAACTGGCCGGCCTCGATCTTCGACATGTCGAGGATATCGTTGATGACGCCGAGAAGATATTTGCCGCTGCCGTTGATGTCGGTGGCATACTCTTCGTAGCGCGGCGAACCCAGCGGCCCGAACAGCCTCCGTTCCATCAGTTCCGAAAAGCCGATGATCGCATTGAGCGGAGTGCGTAATTCGTGTGACATGTTGGCCAGGAATTCGGATTTGGCCCGGTTCGCCGCTTCGGCCCGCTCGGTTTCCTTCATGTATTTGCGGTTGAGCTCGACGAGTTCGCGGGCCCGTTCCTCTTCCGCCCGACGGGCAAGGCTGAGGTCATGGATCGTTGCCATCAAACGGCGCTCGCTGTCGACCAGCTTCTCCTGGTGCAGCTTGATCTGGGTGATGTCGGAGCCGACGGAGACGGTGCCGCCGTCCCTTGTCCGCAACTCGTTCACCTGCAGCCAGCGGCCGTCGGCAAGCTGGCGCTCGAAGGTCACGCCTCCCTGCGGTCCGTTGGTATTGGCAAGCCGCCGCTCCGATGCGAAGGCCAGCATGCGTTCTTCGAGCACGGCGCGCGGGGCCCCCGGCATCACATCGCGATCCGACAGGCCATTGTCCTGCTGGTATTTGGAATTGCACATGATCAGGCGCTCGGACGAATCCCACAGCACGAAGGATTCGTTGATGTTTTCGATGGCTGTCCGCAGGCGCAGGTCCGCTGCCTCGGAGCGCAGCGCCAGGTGCCGCTGCTCGGTAACATCGACGGCGATGCCGATCAGCTGGATCTCCGGCGCTTCCGGGTCGATAACCTGCGCTCTCGCGCGCATCCAGACCCATTGTCCGTCGGCATGGCGCATCCTGAACACCTGGTCGATGTGGTCGATCTCGCGGCCGACGATCCTGTTGGCGAGTTCGAACAAATCGCCGTCCTCGGGATGGATGATTTCGTCGACTTCGCCGAACGACAGCATCGTGTCGCAGGGTTCGTAACCCAGCATGTCGTACATCGAGCGCGACCAGTACATCTTGCCGCGCACCATGTCCCAGTCCCACAGGCCACAACGGCCGCGCACCAGCGCCATATCGATGCGCTGGTGGGCTTCGAGATAGATGCGGTCGGCGGCCTGGGCGCGCGCCGCCTGGCCGAAATAAGCGTAGAGGATGATGATCAGCACGCCGGCCGTCAGCACGAACAGCGTGACGTTGAGCGAGACCGTCTTGCGCCAGGCGTCAAAAACTGCCTCCTGCGGCACAAAGGCCGCTGCGGAACCTTTTCGGCCATTCGCCAGGCTCACGGCCGCATACCAGTCCTGTCCGCCGATGCTGACCTCCATCACCCCGGCACGATCGCCGAACATAAACAAAGGCTGCCCGCCCTGCACGACGCCATCGAGCGATCGCCCGTCCCAGTGCATCGATTGCGGTGATACGGCAATGATCCTGAAAGCGCTGTCGGTGATCGCCAGCACGTGGCTCCGGCCCATGGCGCCCTGACGGCTGGTGCTCTCCAGCAGGTCCTGGATCGCGCCGGGTGCAGATACCACGGTCGCATCGGCGGCGATCGAGCTGGCCAGTTGGCCCGCTGCCAGCGCAAGGATCGCCTTGGCGTCGCGCTCTATCTCGTCGCGCTCGTTCATCAGCGACAGGAAGCGCAGTACCGCGATGATCAACAGAAAGATGATGATGAGGGCCGGTATCGAACGACGCAGCAGCGGCTCGGCCGCCAGCAGCCGTCGGTAGGCAGGCTCGGCGATGAGCCGCGTATTGCCGGCAAGACCGTCGCTTCGCGCCTCGCGCCGCTCAAAAGCCGTCCCACCGGGCGCGCCCCACGCGTCCGCCTTCGCCATAAATGGCACTCCCCGATTTTCAATCTGCTTGACGATCCGGCAACGCCGCACTTCCGAATCGTCAGTAAAGAATCAAACGTGATTCGCCTTGTCCAGAGGCGCAGCCAAAAAAGATTAAAAATCGACTAAAATAATGGGTTTCTCGGGCGGGACGGCATTGTGGCGGTGAGCCGGCGGGTTATCAGGCGAGAGTGCGCTCGACGATGTCTCGCAAATCGGCCGACAGCTTCTCGGCATTGGCGATCGAAAGCAGCGCCTCCCTTGCCTTGGCTTGCCGCACCGGTTCGAGCGAGCGCCACGACCTGAGCGCCGTCGCCAGCCTGGCGGCCACCTGCGGGTTGCGTTTTTCGACCTGCAGCACCGTTTCGACGAAAAGCCGGTAGCCCTCGCCGTCGGCGCTATGGAAGCCGGTCTGGTTGGCGCTGGAAAACGTGCCGATGAGCGAGCGCACCCGGTTCGGGTTGGCCATCGAGAACGCCGGATGTCCGGTCAAGGCGCGCACCGCGTCGACAGTTTGCGGGCCGGGCACGCTGGCCTGGATCTGGAACCATTTGTCCATGACCAGCGCATCGGTTGCATATTTCGCCTCGAAGTCGACCAGCGCCCTGGTCGCCTCCGGTGAGCCGTGGTGACGGTGCGCAAGCACGGTCAATGCCGCGGCCCGGTCGGTCATGTTGGTCGCCGATTGGAAGTGCCGGGCGGCGAGCTCCGCACCTCCCGGCAGCAAGGAGAGATAATCCAGCAGGACGTTGCGCAGCGCCCGCCGCCCGGCACTGGCCGCGTCCGGGCTGAACGGACCATTGTCGGCAAGCCGATCGTAAAGCTTGGAGAATATCTCGCCGTTGGTCTCGGCCATCGCAACCGCCAACGCCTCGCGCGCCGAGAAAACGGCGTCGGGGTCGATGTTCTTGCCGATGTCGCGAGCGATATCGGCCTCGCCGGGCAGCGCCAGCGCCAGCGCCCGATAGGCGGGTTCGAGTGCTTCGTCGCCGGCTATCTTGCCGGCAAGCTCGGTCAGCCGGGCGCTGAACTCGGGTTGCCTGTGGTCCAGGATCTGACGGAAGGCAGCAATCAGCGCATCGGTCAAAAGCGTATTGAACGCCTGCCAGCGCGAGAAGGCGTCGCTGTCGTGGCCGGCCAGGAAGAACTGGTCGTCGGGCCGCTGTTCGACCGAAAGCGTTACCGGCGCCGAAAAGCCGCGGTTGAGCGACATGGCCGGACGTTTGGCAATTCCCGAAAAGCGCACGACGTGGCGGCGTTTGCGGATATGGATGACGCCGTCCTCGACGTTCGCCCCTTCGACGCCGCTATAGGCTATTGCCTCGCCGCTGGCGCCGACCAGGCCGAAGGCAAGCGGAATGTGCATCAGCCGCTTGCGGCTTTCCGACGGCGTTGGCGGCACCGACTGCTCGATTTCGAGCGTGAATTCCTGCGCTGCCGGATTGTGCGCCGAACTGACGGTCAGGTTCGGCGTGCCCGCCTGATGATACCACAGCGAAAACTGCGACAGGTCGCGACCCGAGACATCCTCGAACACCTTGACGAAATCCTCGATCGTCGCCGCATCGCCGTCGTGACGCTCGAAATAGAGGTCCATGCCGGCGCGGAACGTCTCGGCGCCGAGGATGGTGTGGATCATGCGCACGACTTCTGAGCCCTTTTCGTAGACCGTCGCCGTGTAGAAATTGTTGATCTCGCGATAGCGGCGCGGCCGCACCGGATGCGCCAGCGGCCCCTGGTCCTCGGGAAACTGATGGGCGCGCAGCGTACGCACCTCGGCGATGCGTTTGACGGCGCGCGAGCGCTGATCGGCGGAGAATTCGTGGTCGCGGAAAACGGTCAGGCCTTCCTTCAGGCAAAGCTGGAACCAGTCACGGCAAGTGATTCTGTTACCTGTCCAATTGTGGAAATACTCATGCGCGATGATGGCCTCTATATTGGCGAAATCGGCATCGGTCGCGGTTTCCTGGTCGGCCAGCACATACTTGTCGTTGAAGATGTTGAGACCCTTGTTCTCCATCGCGCCCATATTGAAGTCGGACACGGCGACGATGTTGAAGACATCGAGGTCGTATTCGCGGCCAAACGCCTCCTCGTCCCATTTCATCGACCGCTTCAAGGCGTCCATGGCGTAGCCGGCGAGTCTCTCCTTGCCCGGCTCGACATAGATGCCGAGCTCCACCCTGCGGCCGGACAGGGTGACGAAGCTGTCCGAGATCTTGCCAAGGTCGCCCGCCACCAGCGCAAACAAATAGGACGGCTTGGGGAAAGGGTCGTGCCAGACCGCATAGTGCCAGCCGTCGGCAAGCTCGCCGCTGCCGGCGGGGTTGCCGTTGGACAAAAGCAGCGGCGCTTCATGGCGTTGAGCCTCGATGCGCACCGTATAGACCGACAGGATATCGGGGCGGTCGAGGAAATAGGTGATGCGGCGAAAGCCCTCGGCCTCGCACTGTGTGCAATAGACATTGCTGGAGCGATAGAGGCCCATCAGCGCTTCATTCAGTGCCGGCGCCAGCACAGTTTCGATGACTAGCTGGAAGCGGCTTGCCGCGGACGGCCTGATGATCGTCAGTTGATCGGGCGTGGCGAGAAAATCTGCCGGGCTCGGTTCCTGGCCGTCGATCGTCACGCGGCTGAGCGTCAACCCGTCGCCATCCAGCACCAGCGGCGCCGAGGCCGCAATCCCGTCGCGGCGTTCGACCGTCAGCACGGCGGTGACGTGCGTTGCTTCAGGCGAAAGGCGGAAAGTCAGGCTAATTTCCGGAATGAGATAGTCGCTGGGGCGGTAGTCTTCGAGCTTGAAGACCTGGCCGGTATCGGTGCGCATTCCCTGGTTTTTCCTGTCGATCCGGGAGCGGCGGACGGGTCCGCTGGTCCAAATAATTTGAAGTCTGCGCTCTTTACACGAAACGCTCCCTCGACAAAACTGCAGCGACGTCTATTTCAGGCGATCATTTCCCAAGCATCATCGCGAGGCATCCATGACCGTCGTCACGCCGAAATTCGGGATGGGCGCCTCTGTATTGCGTCGCGAGGATCAGGCCTTCATCAAGGGCCTGGGCCGCTATACGGACGACATCCAGCCCGCCGGCCTGCTGCACGGCTACGTCTTGCGCTCGCCGACGGCCAAGGCAAGGTTCACCATCGGTTCGACCGAGGCGGCGAAGACAGCGCCCGGCGTCCATCTCGTGCTCACTGGCGCCGATCTCAGCCATCTGCGCAATCTTAGGTCCGGTGTCATGGAGAGACAGCCTGACGGCACTAAGGCGCCGACCCGCGACATCCCGGTGCTGTGCCGCGACCGGGTGAATTATGTCGGTGATGCCGTCGCCTTCGTCGTCGCCGACAGCCGGGCGCTGGCACAGGATGCCGCCGAGCTGATCGAGGTCGACTACGAGTCCGAGGAGGCTGCCTCGGGCACTGCGACGGCGCTTGCCGAAGGCACGCCGCTGGTCTGGCCGGAGCTCGGCTCCAACCGCGCCTTCAGTTACCATATGGGTGATAAGGGCAAGACCGAGGCGGCCTTTGCCAAAGCCGCTCATGTCACCCACATCGAGTTCATCAACAACCGGCTGGTCTGCAACTACATGGAGCCGCGCTCGGCGATCGGCGAGTGGAAGGCGGACGAGAACCGCTTCGTGCTGACGACGGGCTCGCAAGGCGTGCATTCGATGCAGTCCATCCTGGCCGGTGTGTTCAAGATCAAGAAAGACCAGCTGCGCGTCATCACGCCGGATGTCGGCGGCGGCTTCGGCCCGAAGAGCTTCGTCTATCGCGAGCATCCGCTGGTGCTCGAGACCGCCAGGCGGCTTGGCCGTCCGGTCAAATGGGCCGGCGACCGCACCGAGCATTTCCTCACCGACGCGCAAGGCCGCGACAATGTCGTGACCGCCGAGATGGCGATGGACAGCAACGGCCGCTTTCTCGGCATGAAAGTCGATCTACTCGCAAACATGGGCGCCTATATCTCGCAATATGGCCCGTATATCCCCTATATCGGCGTCACCATGTCGACCGGCGTCTACGACATAAGGGCGCTCGACGTGTCTGTGACCGGCCTCTACACCAACACCTGCCCGGTCGATGCTTATCGCGGCGCCGGCAGGCCTGAAGCGGCGTTCCTGCTGGAAAAGCTCGTCGACGCCTGCGCCCACGATCTCGGCCTGCCTGTCGACGAGATTCGCCGGCGCAATTTCATCCGCCCTGAGCAGTTTCCCTACCGCACGCAGACCGGCCGGCTTTACGACACCGGCGAGTTCGAAGGCCATATGAACCGCGCCATGGAACAGGCTGGGTGGCAGGCATTCCCTGGGCGACTGGCGCAGTCGAAGGCGGCCGGCAGGATCCGCGGCATCGGCATGGCGACCTATATCGAAGCCTGCGCCTTTCCGGGATCGGAACCGGCCTTTGTCGAACTCAACGGCGACGGCACGGTAACGCTGAAGATCGGCACCCAGACCAACGGGCAGGGGCATGCGACCGCCTACGCCCAGTTTCTCTCGGAGAAGCTTGATCTCGACATCGACAAGATCCGTGTCCGCCAGGGCGATACCGATGAGCTGAAGGACGGTGGCGGCACCGGCGGCTCGCGCTCGATCCCGCTCGGTGGCGTTTCGGCATCGCGTGCCGGCGAAGACCTCGCCAACAAGATCAAGCGCATCGCGGCGGATGAGCTGGAAGCCTCGGCCGGCGACATCGAACTGTCGAACGGCGTTGCCCGCATCGTCGGCACCGACCGCAGCATTGATTTCTCCGGCATTGCAAAGGCTGCCAAGAACCCCGACGATCTCAAGGGCTTTGGTGAATTCATCCAGGACGAGTGCACCTATCCCAACGGCACCCACATCTGCGAGGTCGAGATCGATCCCGACACCGGTGCGACCGAGATTGTCCGCTACACCATCGTCGACGATTTCGGCGTCACCGTGAACCCGGTCCTGCTTGCCGGCCAAGTGCATGGCGGCGTCGTCCAGGGCATCGGCCAGGCACTGACCGAAAACACGGTCTATGATGAAGACGGGCAGTTGCTGACGGCGAGCTTCATGGACTATGCCATGCCGCGCGCCGACGACGTGCCGTTCTTCCATTTCGAGACCCGCAACGTGCCGTCGACCACCAATGCGATGGGCATCAAGGGCGCGGGGGAGGCGGGTACGATCGGGTCGACGCCTGCCGCGCTCAATGCGGTGACAGACGCGCTCTACCGCGCCAACGGCATCAGGCATATCGACATGCCCGCAACGCCGGCGCGCATTTGGGCGGCGATCCAGGAAGCAACGGGAGCGTGACAGCCAGACCGGATTTGCCAGTGCTTGCAGCCGGCAACCACGCCGGCGAACACAGCACGCTGACCGGGATCGTGCTCAAGATCGTATCGGTGGCGGTCTTCGTTGGCATGTCGTCCTGCATCAAGGCGGCAGGAACCGTGCCGGCGGGCCAGATCGTCTTCTTCCGCTCCTTCTTTGCCATCTTTCCGATCATCGCCTTCCTCGCCTTCCAGGGAAAACTCGGCACCGCCTTTTCGACAAAGCGCCCCCTCAATCACATTGCGCGCGGTGTTGTCGGGGTTTGCGCCATGGGGCTTGGCTTCTTTGCGCTGACGCGGCTGCCGCTGCCCGAGGCGATCACGCTGAACTACGCGCAGCCGCTGCTGGTCGTGGTGTTCAGTTCGATCTTCCTTGGTGAAGCCATCCGCGTCTATCGCTGGAGCGCGGTTGCCGTCGGTCTGGTCGGTGTGCTGATCATCTCGTGGCCGGAGCTGACGCTGCTGAGCTCGGGCGCTGCCCTTGGCGATCAGGAGGTGCTCGGTGTCATCGCCGCCCTTATCGCTGCGGCGATCTCGGCCATCGCCATGCTCCTGGTGCGCAACCTCGTCCAGAGCGAGCGGACGGCGACCATCGTGCTGTGGTTTTCGGTGACGGCGAGCGTGATGGCGCTGCTTTCGCTGCCATTCGGCTGGCAGGCGCTGACGCCAGCGCAGGCGGGGCTTCTGATTGCCGCGGGTTTTTGCGGCGGGCTCGGCCAGATCCTGATGACCTCGGCCTATCGCCATGCCGAGGCTTCGGTCGTGGCACCTTTCGAATACACCTCGATGATCCTCGGCGTCGTCGTCGGCTATCTGGTCTTTGGCGACGTCGCCACGATCAACATGCTTGTCGGCGGCCTGATCGTCGTCGCAGCGGGCATTTTCATCATATGGCGTGAGCGCCAGCTCGGTCTCGAACGCACCCGCACCCGCAAGGCGATCGCGCCGCAGGGGTGATCACGGCTTCGCCGCGTCGGCCCGCTCTTTCGCCAGCCGCACCAACACCGCCCGCGTCTGCTCGTCGGAGGGGAAAAAAGATTCGATCGCCAGTTCCGCCAGCGTCACGTCGAGCGGCGTGCCGAACACGGTGATGGTGCTGATGAACGACAGCACCGCGTCGCCATGGGCAAGCTTGAGCGGATGAACAATCGCGTTCGGCTCGACCGGCGCCGGCCGGCTGCCTTTGAGGCCGGACGGATAGGCCCGAAGCTCGCGCTCGAGCTCGACCAGCACCGGATCCGCGGTAGCGTCGTTCTGGTGCTTCAGCCGCTCCAGAAGATGTGCCCGCCATTCCGCAAGATTGACGATGCGCGGCGCGATGCCGCCGGGATGCAGGCTGAGGCGCAACACGTTGACCGGCGGCGTCAGCAGGGAGGCATCGGTGACATTGGCGAGGAACGGGCCGATGGCGGCATTCGCCGACACCAGGTTCCAATGCCGGTCGACGGCAAGCGCCGGGAACGGCTCGTGCGCCTTGAGCACGGTCTCGACCGCCGCCATCGCCGGCGCCATCGAGGCATCATCAAGCGGCCGTTCGCTGAAGCTCGGGGCAAAGCCGGCGGCCAGCAGCAGCTGGTTGCGCTGCCTGAGCGGGATCGAAAGCTGCTCGGCCAGATGCAGCACCATGTCGCGCGAGGGTGCAGCGCGGCCGCTTTCCACGAAACTCAGATGCCGCTGCGAGATCTCGGCCTCCATGGCGAGGTCGAGCTGGCTCATGCGCCGGCGTGTACGCCATTCGCGAATGAGACTGCCGGCGGAAATCTGGGATGTTGTCATGACGAGAGGACTAGGCCGGCAATGGGCGCATTTCAATTACCTCCGAAGTTATGATGCGGCCTTCCTTCCTCACAAGGGGAGAAGGGAAGACGCGCTCCGCAAACTTACCCAAGCGCCCGCAACTTCGCCTTCACTTCGAGGAAATCCCGCCACGCCAGCTTTTTGTGCGCCGGCGTTCTCAACAAATAGGCCGGATGCAGGGTCGGCATGGCGGGAATGGCAGTGCCGGAGGCGGTCGTGTGGACGCGCCAATTGCCGCGCAGCCGCAATATGCCTTCGGAGGTGTTGAGCAAGGTCTTTGCCGACGGGCCGCCGAGATTGACCAGCACCTTGGGATTGACCAGCTCGATCTGCCGCTCGATGAACGGCCGGCAGATCTCGGTCTCGTGCGGCGTCGGCGTGCGGTTGCCCGGCGGCCGCCAAGGGATGACATTGGCGATGTAGACAGACGTCCGATCAAGACCGATCGCGGCCAGCATGCGGTCGAGCAGCCGGCCCGAACGGCCGACGAAGGGCAGACCCTCCATATCCTCGTCGCGGCCCGGCGCTTCGCCGACCAGCATCACCTCGGCAGTCGGATTGCCGTCGGCGAACACCATGTTCTTGGCGGTGAATTTGAGGTTACAGCCGTCGAATGCCGCCATGTGCTGGCGAAGCTCGTCGAGGTTTGCCGCCGACCTCGCCAGTTGCCGCGCCAATGCCGCCTGCGCCTCGTCGGGCACCGTTGCGGTGGCCGGGGGCGTTCGCACTGCCGGTGCCGTATTGGGTCTCTCGCCCATTTCGGCGCGCGACACGCTCGTCGAGCGTTGCGGCGCCGCATTTTCACCCGCCGGCATGGCGGCCGCCGCAGGCACCCGCTCCGGCGGCTTGGCCTCGGCAAACCTGTTCACCGGCTCTTCTTCAAGCGCCTCATCGACGCCGGCGCTGGCGTAGAAGGCCAGCAGCTCGGCGAGATCGGCTCGGTTGTTTTGGGGGGCGGCAGTCATGGTTTCACATTCGGCCGCGGAGCTTAATTTTGCAAGTTCAGCTCGACGGTATGCGCGGGTCCTGCACCAGATAGAACGTCCAGCGCGGCGTGTAGTCGGTGATCAGGAAATAGAAACTCGCGGTCTTCAGCGGGTCGATCTTGCCGTTCTTGAACAGCAGGCGGTCATAGGGTTCGAAATTGCGGTCGAAATCGGCGAAGCTGCTCGACCAGATATTTTCGGGCGTTTTGTTGCGCTGATCGAACGACAGGCCGTCGCCGAACACGCTCGGCTGGTCGAAGATCTCCTGGAGCTCGAACTGGAACTCGACCCAGGCCTGGCCGCTATTGTTGAGCACGTCGATGCGCATATACATCAGGCCATTGGCGAAGTCCCCCGCTTTGCCGAACGGCTGGATCGGCTTTGTCGTGCGGATGGCCAGCGTTACCGGCGTCGCTGAATTCAGCTCTTCGGTGATGACTAGCGGATCCTCCTTCGTGCCGATGCCCGAAGCCCCGGTGATGCGGAAGCCGCCGCGCTCGTCGGAAAAGGAATAGGCGCCGGTCGCCCAGACCAGTTGTGGGTCGGCGCAGGCATCGAAGGCCGCCAGCGGCAGCAGCGCCAAAAGGGCCGCACGGCAAATCCGGCCGGGCGTGGAAAAAAAGCGCGTCAATGAAAAGCCAGCCGGCCCGAATATGCGCATGGCGGGAAGTATGGCCGATAAGCAAGCCGTCGAACAATTAAAAACGTCAGTGCGACATATCTCTGCAAACGGAATAGGATTGAAGATTGACGCTCTCCCGCGCGAATCTGTGCGGCAGGACGCGACTTTTTGACGAAATCGGTATTGTCACGTCCGCGCCGGTTTCCCGTCGCTATTTGATGCGCTATGCAGCGCGTGAGCCAGCAAGATGCCGGAATAGCGAGCCAGTGAGGGGTCGATGAGCGATATCGAACGCGAGAGCATGGAATTCGACGTGGTCATCGTCGGCGCCGGCCCGGCCGGGCTTGCCGCGGCGATCCGTCTCAAGCAGGTCAATCCCGAGCTTTCCGTCGTCGTCCTGGAAAAGGGCGGCGAGGTCGGCGCCCATATCCTGTCCGGCGCCGTCGTCGACCCGATCGGCATCGACCGCCTGCTGCCGGGCTGGCGCGAGGAGGAGGGGCATCCCTTCAAGACGCCGGTGACGGCCGACCATTTCCTGGTGCTCGGCTCCGCCGGGTCGTTCCGCCTGCCTAACATATTGATGCCGCCGCTGATGAACAATCACGGCAACTACATCGTTTCGCTCGGCAATGCCTGCCGCTGGCTGGCGACCAAGGCCGAGGCGCTTGGTGTCGAGATCTATCCGGGCTTTGCCGCGGTCGGCCTGCTCTACAACGAGGCCGGTGCGGTCACCGGCGTCGTCACCGGCGATATGGGCGTCGAGAAGGACGGCACGCACGGCCCGTCCTTTGCGCCGGGCATGGCGCTGATGGGCAAATATGTGCTGATCGGCGAGGGCGCGCGCGGCTCGCTGGCCAAGCAGCTGATCGCCAGATACAAGCTTTCCGACGGCCGCGAGCCCGGCAAATACGGCATCGGCCTCAAGGAACTATGGCAGGTCAAACCGGAAAACCACCGGCCGGGCCTTGTCCAGCATTCCTTCGGCTGGCCGCTCGATATGAAGACCGGCGGCGGCTCCTTCCTCTACCATCTCGAGGACAACCAGGTGGCAGTCGGCTTCGTCGTTCACCTGAACTACAAGAATCCCTGGCTGTCGCCGTTCGACGAGTTCCAGCGCTTCAAGACGCATCCGGCGATCAGAGGCACCTTCGAGGGCGGCAAGCGGCTGGGCTATGGTGCCCGCGCCATTACCGAAGGCGGCTGGCAGTCGGTGCCGAAACTGTCCTTCCCCGGCGGTGCGCTGATGGGCTGCGCGGCCGGCTTCGTCAACGTGCCGCGCATCAAGGGCTCGCACAATGCCGTGCTCTCCGGAATGCTGGCGGCCGAGCATGTCTGTGATGCGATAGCTGCCGGCCGCACCAATGACGAGCTGGCCTCCTACGAGACAGCCTGGCGCACCACCGACATCGGCAAGGACCTGAAGAAGGTGCGCAACGTCAAGCCGCTATGGTCGCGCTTCGGCACCATTGTCGGCGTCGGCATTGGCGGCCTCGACATGTGGCTGAATACGCTGCTCGGCTTCTCGCCCTTCGGCACGATGAAGCACGGCAAGGCCGACTACGCCACACTGGAACCGGCCGCCGCGCACCAGAAGATCGCCTATCCGAAGCCGGACGGGGTGCTGACCTTCGACCGGCTATCGTCGGTGTTCCTGTCCAACACCAACCATGAAGAAAATGAGCCGGTGCATCTGCTCGTCGCCGACATGGACCTGCAGAAGCGCTCCGAGCATGACGTCTATGCCGGGCCTTCGACGCGTTACTGCCCGGCCAGCGTCTACGAATGGGTCGACAAGGACGGCAATGCCGCCGCCGATCCCCAGGCCAAGGATGTGCGCTTCGTCATCAACGCGCAGAACTGCGTGCACTGCAAGACTTGCGACATCAAGGACCCGAACCAGAACATAGATTGGGTGCCACCGCAGGGCGGCGAGGGTCCAGTCTACCAGAATATGTGAGTCGCAAGATGTGCCCGGACCAAACAATATCAGGGGCAGCGCAACCGTAGGACTGTTGAATAAGCCGCCTGCCTGTGTTTCCTTTCTGTGGCGATTGGGAGGAAGGACAATGCGCCTGGCAGTTCTGACGAGCCTTTTGGCGATCGGGGCGTTGTGCGCCCCTGCTACTTTGGCCGGCACTAAGGTGCTGGTTAAGACACGGACTTACAACATTGCCGGAACCACCGGCGCGGCCCTGATCGAGGCCATGAATCGCCAGGGGCCGAAGCATGGCTTCATGACCCACGCCATCGCGCAGACCGGCTACAGCGTCGATGATTGGACCTTCGACGCCCGCCGGGAAAACGGCGTCTGCCGCCTGCGCCAGGCCAACGGGACGCTCAATCTCTTCTATACCTATCCCCAACTAGTCTCAGCCACGTCGCCTGCGCTGCAGAAGCGCTGGAGGCGGTTCTTCGCTGGCGTCCGCGCCCATGAAGAGACCCATGGCCGCATCGCCAGACAGATGATGCGGGCCAGCGAAAAGTCGGTTCGGGGGCTGACAGTCGGTGATGACCCGCACTGTTTCGAGGCACGTCGCGAGGCGAAGCGCCGGATCAATGCCATCTATGCCGAATACGAGGCGAAGCAGAACGCCTTCGATATACGCGAGCATCGCGACGGCGGCCCTGTCGAGCACCTCATCCGCGCTTTTGTAGGCCAGTAATAAGCCAGGTCGAGATTGGACTGCGGATTTTCAGCTTTGCGTCCCGCCAGGCTGCCCGGCAAGCGCGGTCGCCGTCTGGTGCTCGTCGAGCGGCTTTTGTCCACCGGAGCGCAGCGAGAATTCCACCAGCACCGGCAGATGGTCTGAGCCGGTGTCCTCAAGCGTCGACGCCGAACGGATGACAATTGCACCCTTGCTGAAAACCTGGTCGATCGGCAGTCCGGCGAAGCGCAGGAAATCCGGCAGCCTTCTGTGGAGCCAGGTTGGCCCAACCGACGGCATTACGGTGAGCTTGCCGAGCGATGCGACGCGCCGGACGGCGGCGCTCCACGGCGCTGCGTTGCAATCGCCCGCCAGGATCGACGTCTCGCCAAGCGAGGCGATTTCGTCCGACAATCCGCCAATCTGCCGTGATTGGTTGTGGGGCCATGGCCAGGTGAGGTGGATGGCGGCGACATCGACGTCGGTTCCGCCGAAATCGACCGTGGCGATCGCCATCGCGCCGCGGCTGTCGCAGTGCGGCTCCGTGCCTATGGCAAACGGTCGTCTGGACAGCAGCGCAACTCCGAACACGCCGTTGGGATACGGGCAGAGGATCCGGTAGGGATAGGCGCCGGACAGCAGCCCAAGCTTTGCCTTCCACATCTCGGACACTTCATCGAGGGTGATCACATCAGGCTGGGTCCGGCCGATCAGCGACAGCACCTTCTCAGGCGTTGGATTGTTGAACCTGAGGTTCATCTGCAGCAGGCGGTAGACCGCCTCGCCACCGGGCCTGGCTTCGTAGGCCGCCTGCACTTGCCATAGCCGCGAAAGCGGCAAGGCACTCGACGTGGTGGCAAAGGCGGCCACCGCAAACAGCAATGCGGCGGCGGCCTGCAGGCGAAACGAGCTGGCGAGCAGCGGCAGCGCGCAAAGCGCCATCAGCACGGAAAAATGAACGCGGAAATGAGCAAAGGAATCGAAGGCCGGATGCAGCGATCCGAAGAACCCGGCCACCAGCGCGGCCGAGAGCGCAAGCATTGCGATGAATGCCAGCGCAACCGTCATGTCTCGAACACGTGCCATCGCTTTGTGTATCGGCAGAAATGCGTCTCAATCAAGATGACGAAATGTCCTGCCTGGACCGACACATGCGATCGGCACCTACTGGAAGGCAGTTTCCGAAAAGCTCCTGAGCTTGCGCGAATGCAGCCGCTCCATCGGCATTTCGGCCAGCTTCTCCATCGCCCTGATGCCGATGGTCAGATGCTGCGCCACTTGCCGCTTGTAGAACTCGGTCGCCATGCCCGGCAGCTTCAGTTCGCCATGCAGGGGCTTGTCGGAAACGCAAAGCAGGGTGCCATAGGGCACCCGGAAGCGGAAGCCATTGGCCGCGATCGTCGCCGATTCCATGTCGAGCGCGATCGCCCGCGACTGCGACAGTCGCTGCACCGGCCCGCGCTGGTCGCGCAGTTCCCAGTTGCGGTTGTCGATGGTGGCGACGGTGCCGGTGCGCATGATGCGCTTGAGGTCGTAGCCGGAAAGCCCGGTGATCTCGGCGACCGCTTCCTGCAGCGCCACCTGGATTTCAGCCAGCGGCGGGATCGGCACCCAGACCGGAAGATCGTCGTCGAGGACATGGTCTTCCCGTACATAGGCATGCGCCAGCACATAGTCCCCCAGCGCCTGCGTGTTGCGCAGACCGGCGCAATGGCCGAGCATCACCCAGGCATGCGGCCGAAGCACCGCGATATGGTCAGTGATCGTCTTGGCGTTGGAAGGGCCGACGCCGATATTGACCATGGTGATGCCGCCATGGTTCGGCTTCTTCAGATGATAGGCCGGCATCTGCGGCAGGCGAGGCGGCGCAGCACCCTCTCCGGGCGCGCTGTCCCCGACTTTGGTCACGATATTGCCCGGCTCGACGAACTCGACATATCCGTCACCGCCATTGGCCATCAATTCGCGTGCACGGGCGACGAATTCGTCGATGTAGAACTGGTAGTTGGTGAACAGCACGAAGTTCTGGAAATGCTGGGGACTGGTCGCCGTATAGTGCGACATCCGATGCAGCGAATAATCGATGCGTTGTGCAGTGAACGGCGCCAGCGGTCTTGCCTCGCCTAACGCCACTTCGAACGTGCCGTTGGCGATCTGGTCGTCTGTGCCGTCGAGGTCCGGCACGTCGAACAGGTCACGGATCGGCCGTTTGATGCGCTCCGCAGCGGCGCCGTCGACATGCGTGCCTTCGAGAAAGGCGAAATGCAGCGGGATGGGAGTGGTCGATTCCGAAACCGTAACCGGAACGCCGTGGTTGCGCATGATCAGCCGAAGCTGTTCGGTGAGATAGCTTTCGAAAAGGGCAGGCTGGGTGACGGTGGTCGAGAAATGCCCCGGCGTCGGCATGTGGCCATAGGCCTGCCTCGAGTCGATCTGGGTGAACGAACTCGTGGTGACACCGATCTCCGGATAGAAGGCCCGGTAGCGCTTGTTGTTGTCACCGCCCGCGGCGAGCGCGGCAAATGAACCGCGCAGGAACTTGGTATTGCGGTCGTAAAGCGCCTGCAGGGCCGCGACAGCCTTCTTGGCATCGTCGAAGCTCTGTCGGCCAAACGGCTCCGGCGTGACGATCGATTCAATCGCTTGGGGATAGATTCGCTTTTCCATGACCCAATATAGAGAGTTGGGTGCGCCGTTGGGAGGGGTAAGGCGGTCTCAGAACGCACTGTCGGCGTTTTTCTTTCCAGCGGCCTAGCCGCGCCGCAAGCTGACCAGCAGCACAAAGCCGACGCCGGACTTCCTCAGCGCCGGCGCCTCGATCGTCGAACCGGCATCGGCGCGCAGTGTCGGCACGGCCAGGACCGGGGCCGCCAGAAGCATCAGGATGAGCGCCGTCCGCGGCAGAAGCCGTAGGGTCTTGAGGGCATTGGCGGCGAGGCGGGTCATTGCGTTGGCTTTCTAAATGTCGCTGTCGGGTTCAGTGGCGAAGCTGGTTCGGGCAACTGAGCCGGCAGGAAATGGCGACGTCCCAGGCGCGGGGCGGACGGCCGGCTTCGGCGACAAGGACGGCGAACAACATGCCAAACAGGCTCATCAGCAGGCAGACGATGGTGAAGCGGCGGGCAAGCATTGCGCGGTGTCTCCTTCAACACGCGTGACAATGCCTTGCCCCGGCTGAACCGGCTCTGATGGCGGCGTTCATCTGGGGTTCAAAATGGTTGATGATCTGTGAGCGGGCCGCCTTGAGTGCCGCGACTTAAGGCGGCGCCGTGGCCGCGAGACCGGCGATGACATGAAAAACGGGGCCGACTGGCCCCGTTCACCCCGGCAGGAAGGGCACGATCAGAGCTTGTGCCAGGTCTGGCTTTTGCAGATCAGTCCGCCGAGCACGCAGCCGCTCATCTTGAGCGAACTGCCGGAAAGCGAAGCCTTGCCCGCATAGGTCTTGTCGGTTTCCGGGTCGGTTATGGTGCCGGCATATTTGTTATCGTCGGCCACCTTCAGCGAACCGATGTGCTTGCCGGCAAATTTGCCGGATTTGAGCGTAATGGAAAACGCCCCGTCACCGCCCGAGATGGCGGCAGTCGATCCGGCTTGCGTTTTCCAATTGCCTTCGATCGGATCGGCCCATGCCGCGCCGGTCATCATTATTGCGGCCGCGAGGGCCAGGCTCACTTTTCGAAACACGTCTCTCCTCCCTCAGGCAAGTCCAATCGGGCTCCGTCCCGCTGTCTGCCCCTTACGCAAACGTAAGCTAGTCCAGCTCCCGGCAAAACAAAAGCGGTGCCGCGACGGAAGGGTTTGCGGGTTTTTACGCGCTCCCGAACGGCCGTGCCGGCGAAAAGTGAAACGGGCCGCACACTGTCTTTGTTTTCCGTGGTTAGCGGAGTCTTGATCCGCTCCCCGCAAGTTTTCTTCAAATTTTGTGCAAACCGGCGCGATTGCTGGCTTTGTATCCTTAACGAATTTTCGCGTTTACCTCTTGTTTTAGCTTTGTTTTCCTCAAATTAAGCACGCCATTTAACGACGGATTCAACCCTCCGCTGCATTCTCGAAAGCATCGAAAGAGCGGCCGCCCCCGAAGGTAACCAAGGACACCGAGGGACAGACGGAGACAGCTCTCGGGAGCCAGAACAGGGGATTGAAATGGCACGTTTTGAAATGCTTGAAGCCGGCTTCGGCGCCATGGGGACAACTGCCCAGGCCGATATTCTTTTCGAGTTGGGCATGATGTATGCGACCGGCCGCGATTGCGAGACCGATGTCGTCGCCGCCCACAAATGGTTCAACATCGCCGCGATCAAGGGTTCGGCCCGCGCCGCGGAACTGCGCTCTGAATTGTCGGCCGCCATGTCGAAGGTCGAGATCGCCAAGGCGCTGCGCGAAGCCCGCGAATGGATGACGATGCACTGAATTCGCCAGCATCGACTTCAAGGGGGTACTGAGTTCACGACAGGGACGCTTCGGGTCAAGGCCGCGCAGACGGCCGGGCCCGAAAAAATCAAGGCCGCGCAAGACGGCTGGACCAAGTCAAGACCAAGAACGTGGCAGGCTGACCAGGCCGAGCCGTGCAAAAGACAGGGAAGGCGAGCGGGTCCCGGCGCTGATGCGTTGGGAAGCTCGATGGCAAAAGCCGCGACCGGCCGGAACAAGGCTGGCGCGGCTTTGTCTTTGCGTGTTGCAGGCCCAATCGAGTGCCGACGATGCGTCTAGACAGCTCCGGTGAAGGATGAAATTCTCCCGCCACTCTGGAAAGGCGGGGGCCGGCGCGCCCCCCCCGCGTGGGGGGAATTTTTTAAAAAAAAAAAAAAAAAAATTTTTTTAAGGTGGGTTTAAAAAAAAAAAACAAGCCCCCCAAAAGATAAATTTTATATAAGTGGGGG
>NZ_JAMYQT010000009.1:0-213741 GCF_040320985.1 Mesorhizobium sp. M0571 | reverse complement strand
CCACAATCGGTCATAGGACTGGCGGACGTCTTCCGCCGTCGCGTGCCGCGACCACTGGGCGTCAACCCGCTGGAGATAGTCCAGGCCGACGGCCACGGCGCTGCCGCTCTGGTCCAAGTTCGTGTAGAGGTTGATACGCACACAGGTGACGGCAGCAGAGTCAACAGTTGTCCGTGCGCGCGTTGACACCACCGAGAGACGTTCTTCCGCTGAGGCCAACTCCCCGGATAGATACTCGCACTCAGCCCAGTTGAGTTCGAGGTCGAACGTGAGCCGGTAGCACCGTTCCCATTCGTCCTCCGCCACCAGAGCGCGGCCGGCGGCAAAATACTGCAGCGCTGAGGCATAGGCGGTTGCCGCCTTGGCACGTTTGCCCGCCATGAGGTTGAGCTCGGCGACCTGCTCGCGCTCCTCCGGCGCGGTAATCAGCGCCGCGCCGCGGTCGAACTGGTTGACGATGTCGAAGATGCTGTCTTCCAGCTCTTCCGACGTGGTCTGCGCCGCGAGCAATCGGCCAATCCGAAGATGCGCCATAGCACGCTCGCCTTCGGCGATGAGCGCATAAGCAGCCTCCTGGATACGGTCGTGGAGAAATGTGTAGGTGCTGCCCGATCGGAGGATGAGCCCGGCGCAGACGGCCTCCCAGAGCGCTGCGTGCATCGCCTCCTCCGTTTCCTCGTAAACCAGAGTCAGAGTGGCGACGTCGGCGACATTACCAACGCAGGCGAGCTGTTTCATCGCTTCCTGGGCGGGGACGGAGAGCCGCCTCATCTTTTCGATGAGCAGATCTGCGACGTTGTCGGTGTAACTCCTGGCGCGGATGCGATCGATGTCCCATCGCCAGGCTGGAGCGACGGGATCGAAAACGAGAAGCCCGTCTTCGTTCAGCGCCGTAAGGAACTGGATCGCGAAGAACGGATTGCCGCTGGTTTTCTTGTGCACCAGTTGCGCCAGGGGCCGCGCGCGCTCCGGCTCGCAATGCAAAGCGTCGGTGACGAGTCGCCCAATATCGTCCAGTCCAAGAGGGGTCAGCACGATCTCCTCGACTCTTGCTCCCGCCTCGCGTATCCCGCCGAGCGTTCGTATGAGCGGATGCGCCGGGCCGACTTCGTTGTCCCTGTAAGCCCCCACCAGCAGCAGATGCCGTACTTCCGTATGGGTGACCAGATGCTGGAGGAGGTCGAGCGTCGCGGCATCCAGCCATTGCAAATCATCGAGGAACAGCGCCAGTGGGTGCTCCGCCCGCGCGAACAGGCTGAGGAAGCGCCGGAAAACCATCTGGAAGCGGTTCTCTGCATCCTGTGGAGGCAAGTCCGCGACCGGCGGTTGTTTCCCGATCACGAGCTCCAATTCGGGAACGAGATTGACGATGAGCTGGCCGTTGGGGCCGAGCGCCTCGCTCAGGGAGTCTCGCCAACGGCCAAGCTCAGCTTCGCTCTCGCCCAGAACGGGCCGCACGAGGCTCCGGAAGGCTTGCGCCAGGGTGGCATACGGAATGTCTCGTTTGTACTGGTCGAACTTGCCCGACGCAAACAGGCCCCGCGGCGGGACGAGCGCCTTCTGGAGTTCGTTCACCACCGAAGACTTGCCGATGCCGGCGTACCCGGACACGAGCACGAGCTCTGTTGCGCCATTCGCCACGACCCGGTCGAAGGCGCCAAGCAGCGTCCCGAGCTCATGCTCCCGGCCGTAAAGCGTCTCCGGCGTCATCAGTCGGTCCGACACGTCGCAAATGCCGAGCGGAAACGGCTCTATGCGACGATGCGACTGCCATTCCGCCTGGCACTTGCGCAGATCGACCGAGAGCCCCGCGGCGGTCTGGTAGCGGTCTTCGGCCGTCTTGGCGAGAAGCTTCATCACCATCACCGAGACCGGCCCCGGGATGCCCGCGACCCGCTCGTCGGGCGGTGGCGGTTGGCGGGCAATGTGGCAGTGGATCCATTCCATGGGATCGGAGGCTGTGAACGGCAATGTCCCGGTGAGCATCTCGTAAAACGTGACGCCGAGCGAATAGAGATCGCTGCGAGCGTCGATCGAGCGGTTCATCCGGCCGGTCTGCTCGGGCGCCATGTAGGCGAGTGTGCCGGCGATCACCTCCGGCGGCGCGGGGGCCTGGCGCTCGCGTGGCAGACGCGAGGCGATGCCAAAGCCCATGAGCCATACCTGGCCGGTGACGGGATTCACCAGCATATTCGCCGGCTTGACGTCTTTATGGATGAGGCCGTGCTGGTGAAGCTGACCAAGCGCTGTAGCCGCGCCGATGGCGAGGCGTAGAAACGCTGTAATCTCCCAGGGCCGCTCTAGGAGCCGCAACAGATGCTCGCCGCCGGGGTCCTCGCTGAAGAGCGTAAGCCGCCCCTGGTGAAGCTCCAGCCTCAAGGGTCGGGCCGCCCAGACAGGGTCGAGCTCATCCCTCAGCGCATAGGCGTGCTGCAGCCGCGCAAGGGTTTCTGGCGAGGGCTGCGCCGATGAGGGCATGGCTGCGAGGAGCGGCAAGGATTCGCCATCCCACAGGCCACGGGACAGGACGAACTCCCCGTCCTCCCAAACGGTCTCAGGTGCATGTCCGGACGGAGTCGTCACGTCGCGGGCCTCTTTGATGTCGCCATCACGGCGTCTTCGTGAGGCTCTCCAGTCTGGGCGGCCGAGCGACGAGAATTCGTGAGTGCCTTGCCCGCGCCGGGCAAGAAGAACCGAAGTGCGGCCCCACCCGATGCATTCATGTCTGCCCACAGCCGGCCCCCGTGGGCTTCGATGATCGACTGGGAGATCGACAGTCCCATCCCGACGCCATTTGACTTCGTGGTGTAGAAAGCCTCGAAAACTCGATCGAGATTATCCGGATCAATGCCCGGACCTGAATCGCGCACAGACACGAGAACGCCACCGGTCTGCGTTTGCTCGGTGCTGATCGACATCTCCCGTGGCTCGGCCTGGAGCGTACTCATGGCTTCGACCGCGTTCAGGATCAGGTTCAGCACGACTTGCTGCAGTTGAACACGATCCCCCTCGACGGGATACAGCCCCTCCGCTAGGCGGGTTCGGACCGAGACTCCATTCGTGGTGATCGCGCTTTGCGCCAACCCAATCACTTCGTCGATCGCCTCGTTCAGGTCGAGACGAGACTTTCGAGGAGGCGCTTTCTTGATGTGATCACGGATACGGTCGATGATGTCTCCGGCTCGGTCGGCATCGTCGACGATGCTGGCGAGCGCTTCTCGGATTTCGCCCAGATCCGGTGGATTTCTGTCCAGAAAGTGCATGGCCGCACGGGCGTTGTTGCGCGCCGCCGCAATCGGTTGCGTGATTTCGTGAGCCAGCGAGGCGGTCAGTTCTCCCATTACGCTCAGGCGGTTCATGTGTGCAAGATCCGACTCCAGCTGGCGCAGCCTCTCATGCTCCTCCTGCGCGCGCATGAGTGCTGTCACGTCGGTGCCGGTGCCGCGATAGCCACGGAATTTTCCCTCGGCGTCAAACACTGGCTTGCCAGTTGCCTTCACATGGATGGACGAGCCGTGGCGGCGAGCGGAGTGATATACGAAGTCACGGAATGATTTACGGGAATCGAGAGTTGTCTGGAGAAGCCGCCATTTCTCCGGCTCCGTTTCGAGATCGAGAGCGCCATCCCAGCACGCCGTGCCAATTCGATCAGCCGAGTCTGAACCAAATGCATTCTCGGTCAGCAGCGTGAACTTGTAGTCCGGGCCGATTTCCCAAAACCAATCGGAGGCACTTTCGGCGTAGTCACGGAATTTCGCTTGGCTCTCCTGCAATGCTTCCGAGGCGCGCTTGCGTTCTGTCACGTCGATCTGTGTGGTGACAATCTCGACAAGTTCCCCGCTCGCGGAGAACACAGTTTGGCCGATTACTTCGAGGTGTTTGACCGTTCCATCGGGCAGTACGATTCTGTACCCGATCGAGTAGCCTCTCTTCTCGCCCACCGCGCGCTGAACCTCTGCGTTCAGCCGGTCGCGGTCGCTTGGGTGGATTCGTTGGAACACGGCTTCGCGGCTCGGAACCCCCTGCGCCGGATCAAACCCCCAGATGCGGTAAGTCTCCTCCGACCCATAGAGAATCTTCGTCTCGTTGAAGGCCGACACACCGCTGTGACTCAGCCTCTGTGCTTCCGCCAGATAGGCTTCGCTGCGGCGTAGCCGCTCTTCAGCCTTCTTGGCTCCATCAATGTCGACAGACAGGCCATACCATTGGATGATGCGTCCCTGTCGATTGCGCAGGGGCTCACCACGAGCATGGTGCCAACGAAACTCGCCGTCCGCCCGACGCAGACGGTTCACAGCCTGGTATGAAGTTCCGGTCTGAATTGCGTGTTGGAAAGCGCTTGCAGTTTCTGGAAGGTCGTCAGGGTGCACGAAGGCCTCCCAACCACGCTGCTTGAACTCCTCAAATCGCATGCCGCTATAGTCCAACAGCCGCTGATTGAGTTGGGTCGGTTCGCCGGCGGGGTCCAATGACCAGAGGAGACCTGGTACTGTTTCGAAGATTTGACGGAGCTTGTATTCGCTTTCCCGAAGAGCCTTTTCAGCCCGCTTGCGCTCCGTGACATCGATCTGCGTGGCGACGAGCTCGAAAAGCTCCCCGCTTGCGGACAACACAGGTTCCCCGATTGATTCGATGTGTTTGACCGTGCCATCGGGCAGTAGGATTCGGTACTCGTGCGAGTAGCCTCTTTTCTCTGTGAATGCGAGCTGAACCCCTGCAAGTACCCGATCCCGGTCGTCTGGGTGAAGCCGTTCGGCCATCATTTCAAAGCTCGGAATACCCAGCGTCGGATCAAACCCCCAGATGCGGTAAGCCTCCTCCGAAAAATAGAGGACCTTCGATTTGTTGGCGGCCGTCGCACCGCTGTGACTGAGCCTCTGTGCTTCGGCCAGATGGGCTTCGCTGCGGCGCAGCCGGTCTTCGGCCTTCTTGGCTTCATCGATGTCGACAGACACGCCGTACCACTGGACAATGCGCCCCTGCTGGTCGCGCAGAGGCTCACCACGCGTGTGGTGCCAACGAAACTCGCCGTCCGCTCGACGCAGACGGTTCACAGCCTCGTACGACGTTCCGGTCTGAATTGCGTGCTGGAAAGCCTTTGCGGTTTCTGGGAAATCGTCGGGGTGCAGGAAGGTCTCCCAACCGCCATGCCTGAAGTCCTCAAGTCGCATGCCGCTGTAATCCAACAGGCGCTGATTGAGCTGGGTCGGTTCGCCGGCGGGATCCGCTGACCACAGCAGGCTTGGTACCGTTTCGAAGATCTGACGGAGCTTGTGTTCGCTTTCCCGCAGGGCCTCTTCGGCCCGCTTGCGTTCCGTCACATCCATGTTTGTGCAGAAAAACTCGACAATCCTTCCGTTCGAAGAAAACACAGGACGGCCGATTGATTCCAGGTGTTTGACCGTTCCATCGGGCAGTATGATTCTGTACGCGATCGAATAGCCTCTTTTCTCGGTGTACGCACGCTCAGCCGCAGCGAGCACCCGGTCCCGGTCGTCGAGGTGGACCCGTTCCAACACGGCTTCAAAGCTCGGAATGCCCAATGCCGGATCAAACCCATAGATGCGGTAAGTCTCTTCCGACCAATAGAGAAGCGTGGTCTCGCTATAGATCGTGGAACCGGTGCGGCTCAGGCTCTGCGCTTCGGCCAGATGGGCTTCGCTGCGACGTAGCCGGTCTTCTGCCTTCTTTGCTTCATCGATGTCGACCAGGACGCCGTACCAGCGCAGCACACGCCCATCGCTGGCCTTCAGAGGTGCTCCGCGTACATTGAACCAGCGATATTGGCCGTCGGCTCCGCGAAATCTGCAGACGACATCGTGAGGACTTTCCGTTTCGAGATTTTCGAGCCAGCTGCTCACCTTGAAGGCGACGTCCTCCGGATGGATTCTTTCCGCCCATCCCCAGCCAGTGATTTCGCCAAGCGGCGCGCCAAAATAGTCAAGCACACGCTTGTTGACGTATTCGATATTACCCTCGGGCTCAGCCCGCCACACCAACGTCGGGATCGTTTCCACCAATAAGCGAAGCTCTTGCTCGCCGCTGAAAAGTGCCTCCTCGCCTCCGTTACCGTCCTTTGACACACGTCGCTCCATGGCCGGCCTCCAGATCTGGACCTGCCTTTGTCGGAGACGCCATGTCGCAGAGGATCGCTGACGACCCGGCAAAGGTGGCGCGGGCATCTTACCCCCTGCGCCAGGGACAGACCATATCCTCTCGGGCGAAGCTTTCCGCCTCATCCTCCGAGACGGACGCTCTGCAAAGCTGGTATCTGCAAAATTATGCGAATGCCTCGGGAAGGCGAGTTCGGCTCCGCCTATCCATATGTTTGTGACATGAGGGGCTTGTCCGAAATGCAGCGAACCAGTTCATTCACTGCTGGCTTGCCCGCTGGGAGCTGCGAAAAATACCTCGCGTCACAATCTGCCGACAGTTCCGGGTCACTCGAGAACCCGACCGACAGAAATGTCACCGGCGAAATGACGTGGTATCAATGCGGCGGCCCCAGAGGAGACAGCGGGACACAAACCCTTCAGATTTCCCACGTCCTTTGCGAAGCACGGTCTGAAAGACGACCAATCCGCTGTCGGGATATTAGCGATAAGCTTAGCCGGGAAGGATACCGGTCGCTTGCATGGATGTGCTGCGATTTGGTTGTTTCTGCGCACTCCATCGCAAAAGAGGAGGGCGAGTCGCCCTCGCCTGTGGAGAGAAAAACGGATTGCCGAAGCTGCGGCGCCGCGCTGCCCTGCGGCATCCTGGCGCTGTTGTAAATGAACTAGCGTTCGCCGTATTTCTCTCTGAGCTTCTTTTTGTCGAATTTCCCGACGCTTGTCCTGGGGAGCGCATCGACAAACACGATCTTGTCCGGGATTCCGAATTTCGAAATCACACCGCCATCGATGAAGGCTTTCAGGTGCGCCTTTATTTGCATGTCGTTGAGATCGTCGCCTGTGTGGGCGTCCCTGATGACGAGCGCCAGCGGTCGCTCTCCCCATTTACCGTCCTTGACGCCGATGACAGCAGCTTCCGACACACCCTTGCACTGCGAAATGAGATCTTCGAGCTGCAGCGATGACACCCATTCACCGCCGGTCTTTATCACGTCCTTGATCCGGTCGATGATCCGAACGTACCCGCTTGGCTCGATGACGCCGATGTCGCCTGTGTGCAGATAGCCGCCATCCCACAACTGCTCGGACGCTTCGGCGTTGTCGACATATCCTTGCGTGAGCCACGGCGCACGCACGACGATTTCGCCAGCAGTTTTTCCGTCATGAGGCAATTCGCTGCGGTCCGTGCCGACCAAACGGATATCGACCAGTGGCGCGGGCATGCCGGCCTTGGTTCGGATATCGATCTCTTTCTCCGAATGGCCAGTCAGGTCCGCTGATTTCACCTGTGCCAGGCAAAGCAGTGGTGCACTCTCCGACATGCCGTAGCCGGCATAGACGTCGACGCCCAGCGCAAGCGCCTGTTTGGCAAGCCCCTTCGGCAGTTCGGAACCTCCGACCACCATCTTCAAGCCGGCGAGATCGGTGTTTGCCGCCGTGGCCGCGCCGAGCAGCATCTGCAGGATCGTCGGCACGCCATGCGTGAAGGTTACGCCTTCGGTTTTGATCAGCTTGAGGAGAAAAGCGGGATCGTAGCGTCCCGGATAGACCTGCTTGACGCCGGAAAGCGTCGCGGTCCACGGAAACCCCCAGGCGTGCACGTGGAACATCGGGGTGATCGGCATGTAGATGTCGTCGCGGCAAAGCCGGCCTTGTTTTGCGGCGCTACCCAGGAAAGCCATTTCGGCGAGTGAATGCAGAACCAGTTGGCGATGGCTGAAGTAGACGCCCTTCGGCGAACCCGTTGTCCCGCTCGTATAAAAGGTGGTGGCAAGGGTGTTCTCGTCGAAGTCCGGAAAGCTGTAGTCGGGCGAAGCGCCAAGCAGCAGGTCCTCATATTCGCCGGCAAACGAAAGCCCGCCGGTCTGGGGCGCCGCGCGATCCGACATCAGGATCAGCGTCTTCACCTTGGGCAGTTGCTGTTTGATACCTTCGAGAACCGGAACGAAGTCGTCGTTGACGAGAAGCACCGACGGGCCCGCGTGTTTGATCGTATAGGCGATTTGTTCCGGCGGCAGGCGGACGTTCACCGTCTGCAAGATAGCTCCCATCATTGGAACGGCAAAGTAGGCCTCCAGGAACCGGTTGCTGTCCCAGTCGAGCACACCGACCGTGTCGCCGGCGCGGACACCAAGCCTGTCGAGGCTGTATGCGAGCCGCCCGATGCGCTCGCGCAACTGGCGGTAGGTGAAGCGTCTCAGGTCACGATAGACGATCTCCTGATCGGGCGCCTGCAGCAGGGGGGTATGCCACAGCTGCTTGATGAGCAGCGGATACTGATAGGCGGACTTGGTGACTTCTATAAGTCTTCCGACCATGGCGGCGTCCTCGGGATATGTCACGCGTCAGCGCTCGATGGCGAGGACGCCGGCCAAATGGTTTAATGACGGTCTCTACGCGACGCGATCGGCCTTTCTCGACTGCGACGCTTCCTCAGCCGCCTTGTTGCGCAATTCCAGAAGACCAAGGAGAACCTCGTCTCGTTCTCCGGCCAAGTCGTCGATCGACCGCGAGCCCACCTCGGCGCGAACGCCGTCGATCAGCTTCTGCTGCAGCTCCGGTGTCAGCTCGGGCGAACCCAGGACCTTCCACCAGGCCGTCATCGGACCGGTGAACTGCTGCAGGAAATGCTCCATGCCACCTTGGCCGCCGCCGAGATGATTGAGCAGGACCTGGCCCATGATGCCCCACCGCAGTCCCGGTCCCCAGGAGACCGCGGTGTCGACGTCGGCGACACTGACGACGCCCTCGCCAACCAGATGATACACCTCGCGGGCAAGCGCAGCCTGCAGCCGGTTGGCGACATGCCCGGGCACTTCCTTGTGCAGCCGGACCGTTTTCTTGCCCAGAGCCGTATAGAATTCCGAAGCGCGCCGGATCGTCTCCTCGGACGTCTTCGCGCCGCCGACGATCTCGACCAGCGGAACCAGATGCGGCGGATTGAACGGATGCGCGATGACGCAGCGCTCCGGGTGGTGCGGGCAGCCGGACTGGATCTCGCTCATTGTCAGGCCCGATGAGCTCGAGGCGATGATCACATCGGACGGCAGCAGTTCGTCGAGCTGACCGTACAGCTTTTTCTTGAAGTCGATCCGCTCCGGTCCGTTCTCCTGGACGAGATCAGCTCCCTTGACGGCCTCCGACATGTCGGCGGTAAAGGCCAGCCGCATCGGCGAGGCGCCGGGAGCGAGCCCCAGCCTGTCGAGCGCGGGCCAGGCCGCGTCGACAAAGCGTCTCAATGAAGCTTCCGCATTGGGAGCGATGTCTGTCGCCACGACATCGAGGCCCTTTGCAAGAAATTGTGCCGCCCAGCTGGCGCCGATAACACCCGTACCTATGATGGTGACCTGAGAGATCTGCTTGCTGCCAGCCATGGTCATTTCTCCTTCGAGGGAATTTCGGCGTATGCGACGCCGGACAGATTGCCTTGGGCGAAGAGAAACGTACGCTTCTCGGAGCCATCGAGCTTTGCGGTATAGACCGAGCCACCGAGGTCGGTGACGAACATCCGATCGCCGGGAACATCGAGCGCGATACCGATGCCTTCCATCAGATCGCTGACGACGAGCTCCGGTGCGTATCCATTCCTGGCCGGCGCATCGATCGAGGCACGATTGACGGTATTGCCGGCCGGCGGATTGCCGCGATCCGTCCAGTAGAGGACGCGGCTTTCGAGATCGAGCTCGAGGTCGATCGGTTCAGGCAGCTCGTCGAACCACGTTTCGATGTCCGTTCGACTGGCGGCGTCCTCCCCCTTAGGCAGGTGTATACTCGCCCGGAAGATGCAGCCGAGGCCGGCATTGTCCGGACCCTTCTGCGTCCAGTAGATTTGCCCACGCACGGGATCGACCGTGATACCGACGCACCATTTGGTGGCGTCACGGCTATCGTCTTCGCCCTCGCCCGTCTGGACCAGGGTCTCGACATTTGTGCCGTTGAGATTTGCGCGCATCACCCGCATGCCCTCGCGGTCGCACCAGTAGAGCTTGCCGCTCCGCTTCTCCAAATGGAGCTGCTTGGGCGTGTGTGTGATGCCCTGGGGGACGATGACCCTGCGATTGCTGCCATCGAGGTCGGCACGCTCTATGGACCCGTCGTCAAGGTAGGGCACTCCCATATTCGTCCAGTAGATATGGCCGGCCTCGACATCGACCACGATGCCGTCGGGCAGATGGCAACCAGTGACGATCACCTTCCGGTCGGAGCCGTCCGGGCTCATCGAATGGATACGGTCGCCACTCAGCTCGAGAACGAACAGTCGGCCGACCGTGTCCCTGCTGCCCGATATTGATTTCGACTTCGTCGCGGAAGCGTCGTTCATGGCTCTTTCCTTTCATAGCTCAGGGCCGCGATGCCGAGCTGTGGCATCTCTGGATGTTTGTTCGCCGGGAATGGCTCTATGCGGCCGCTGGAGGTTTCCTGGTTTTGGTGAAGTCAGGAGGGCGCTTTTCCATAAAGGCCGTCAGCGCTTCCTTCGCCTCCTCGGAGCGGACATGCACGCTGAACGCATCGTTCTCGGCCTGCATCGCCGCCTTGGTCTGTTCACGAAAGGGACGCTTCAGAAGTCGCTTGGACGCTTGCAGCGCACCAGCCGGTTTCGCTGCCAGCTTGCGCGCCGTTTCGGTCGCCACCGGCAGTAGGTTCTCATCGAGCACGACCTGCGTGACCAATCCCAACTCCGTGGCGCGCCTGGCATCGAATGCCGATCCCAGCAGAATCAACTCGGCCGCGCGGATGTGCCCGATCGCAGCCGGAACGGCGTAGCTCGAGCCAAATTCAGGCACCACGGCAAGGTTGATGAAAGGCATCTGAAATCTGGTGCTTTCGCCTGCGTAGACGAAGTCGCAGTGCAACAGCACCGTCGTTCCGCTTCCAATCGCGGCGCCGCGCACAGCCGCAACGATCGGCTTGTCGAAATCGGCCAGTGCATTCATGAGTCGGGCCTGGCTGGATTCTCCAGGACCTGGAGGATTCTTCAGAAAGTCCTGGATATCGTTGCCGGCGCTGAAAGCATCCCCTGCGCCGTGCCAAAGCACGACGAGGACACTGTCGTCCTTGCCCGCCTCATTGAAGATATCGGCGAGCTTCGCGTACATGCTCGAAGTCAGCGCGTTCTTCTTTTCCGGCCGGTTGAGTTCAATGCGAAGTACGCCGTCGGACCATTCCGTAACTATGTCATCCATCGTCTTCAATTTCCGTGCAATGATCGTTTAGCTCGGTATGGTGCGAACCTCGCTCTACGCGGCGCGTCCCGGTGCCTTCGGCACGGTGCCGCTGGTGCGCAGAGCGGCTATATCGCTCGTGTCGAAGCCGAGCTGCTCGAGGATTTCCTCGCTGTGTTCGCCGAGCTCTGGCGCGCGTCGGGCCGGAGCCTTGGGGACGCCATGCACCTGCAGGGGGCTGCCAATCGTGAATTTGAGGTTCCCACCAGCGCCATCGAGCGGCATGACGATGTCATTCGCCCTGAGCTGCGGATCCTTGATCACGTCGGTGGGCGCCTGCACCACGCCAAAGGTGAGGTGGGCCTGTTCGAAGACTTCGCGCCAATGGGCCATCGGCTGCGCGGCAAAGATCTGATCCAGGATCGCCGTGAGTTGCCCTGAATTCGCTGCCTGTTTCGCTGGGTCCGCGAAACGGGCATCCGTCAAGAGATCCGGACGACCGATCGCATTGGCCAGAGCCGGCCATTTGTCGGGTGTCAGCACGATCAAGAACCATGTCTCGTCGGCCGCCCGATAGACATTCAAGGTCGCGTTCGGCGGATTGGCGCGATCATGCAACGGGAAGAACGTGGCGTCGGCAAGCGCGGCCTGTGCCATGACCGCAGAGGCCCAGACGCCAGCGGCGAGCAACGAAGTGGTGACGTACGAGCCCTTTCCGGTGCGTTCGCGCCGGTACAGTGCGGTGACAATTGCCGAATAAAGGATGACCGCCGTCGCATGGTCACCACTTCCGGTGACCGGGAATGTCGGCGGGGCACCCGCATCGCGCGTTAGCGACAGCAGGCCGCTTCGGGCCCAGTACGCCGTAAGGTCGAATCCCGGGAGCTGGGCGTCAGGCCCGTTGTCGCCATAGCCGGTAACGTCCGCATAGATCAGCCGCGGGTTCCACGCCGCGACATCGTCATAGCCGAGCTTGAGTTTTTCGCGAGCCGGATGCGGCGTGTTGACGATTAGAACGTCCGTCCATTCGACCAGCCGCCGCAAAACTTCCTGCGCTTGCGGCGACTTCAGATCGAGCGCCAGTCCGCGCTTGTTGCGATTGTTGAGATGCCATGGATAGTTGTCTTTTGATTGCGGCTGCGGCGGAACCCTGTATCCAATCCGCCACGTGTCGCCGGTTGGCGGCTCGACCTTGATGACGTCGGCGCCGAAGTCGGACAGGATCACCGCAGCGGCTGGCCCCGCGATGAAGCTGGCCAGGTCCACCACCTTCAGTCCGGCGAAAATGTTGTCGGTTGCCATATGGTTTGTCCTTTCTGAATTGCCGTGTGCGTCGGGGTCTTCAGCGCCCACGAAACTGTGGCGCGCGCTTCTCGAGGAAGGCGGCCGTGCCCTCCTTCTTGTCCTCGGTTGCGGCGCAGAGCCCGAAGTAGGAGGCCTCGAGCAGCAGGCCTTCGCCCTGGCTCGTCTCCATCCCCTTGTTTGCCGCCTCGAGCGCGAACCTGATGGCAATCGGAGCGTTGGAGGCGATCTTGTGCAGGACGGCCTCGGCGCGTGTGATCAACTCGGCGGCCGGAACAATCTCGTTGACCAGCCCGATTCGATACGCCTCTTGCGCCGTGATCATCTCGCCCGAGAGGATGAGCTGAAGGGCGCGGCCCTTGCCGACGAGCCGCGGCAGTCGCTGCGTTCCGCCACCACCGGGCACCAGGCCCAGTGCGACTTCCGGCTGGCCGAACCGCGCCGTTTCCACCGCGATCCTGATGGTACAGGCCATCGCCGTCTCACAGCCGCCACCGAGCGCAAATCCGTTCACAGCCGCGATCACCGGCTTGCCAAGATTCTCGACGAGGTCCAGTACCCCTTGCCCGAAGCGACTGGACTGTTCAGCCTCGAACGCTGACAACTGCGCGAGCTCGCTGATGTCGGCGCCGGCGATGAAAGCCTTATCGCCGGCACCCGTCAGAATGACGCCGCGTATCGTGACATCGTCGCGAGCGTCCTCGAAGGCCTTTCTCAAATCCGACCATGTCGGCGTGTTGAGCGCGTTGAGGACCTTTGGGCGATTGACGGTGACGTAGGCAATGCTGCCCTTCTTCGCATAGAGCACGTTTGCGAGCGCCAGGCCCGCCGTTTCCACGGCCATGATGAATCTCCTGTTCAGGAAAGGGGGGGCGAGCCAGGGTGGGGGGAGCGACCCTGGCTCGCCGCTGCTCACACGAATGCGCCGAGGCCGGTAATGGCTTTACCGACGATCAGATTCTGCATCTGGTAGGTGCCTTCGTATGAGTAGAGCGCTTCGGCGTCGTTGAAGAAGCGCGCGACATTGTAGTCGGCAACGATGCCGTTGCCGCCGAGCAGTTCACGCCCCCATGCAACCGTCTCGCGTGACTTTGCCGTGCAGAACGCCTTGGCCAGCGAGGCGTGATGGTCGGCAAGCTTGCCTTCGTCATCCATCTGCGCCAGGCGGACCATCAGGCACTGGCACGCGGTCAGGTTGGCGAGCATCTTGGCGAGGATATCCTGCACCATTTGGAATGAAGCGATCGGCTTGCCGAACTGCAGACGCTCCTGCGTATATTTCAGTGTTGCTTCGAACGCGCCCATCTGGATGCCGGTCGATGCCCAGCCGACCATGTAGCGCGTCATCCGCAACACGCGCGCGGTATCACGGAACGAGTTGCCGCCCTGCAGGCGGTTGGCTTCCGACACGCGGACGTCTTTCAGCGTAATCACGCCGTTCTGAACGACCTTGAGCGCGATCTTGTGCTCGATCTTCTCGACGCTGAATCCCGGCGTCGTCTTGTTCTCGACGATGAAGCCTTTCACCTGATTGTCGGCAAGGTCACGCGCCCAGATGATCGAAACGTCGCACCACGTCGCGTTGCCGATCCAGCGCTTCTGCCCATTGAGCACCCAGGTGTCGCCCTCGCGCTTGGCGGTCGTGGTCAGCCCTCCGCTCGTGCCCGAACCGACCAATGGCTCGGTAAGGCCGAAGCAGCCGATCTTTTCCCAGCGCGCCATCGGCGGCAGCCACTTCTGCTTCTGCTCCTCAGAGCCGTCGAGATAGATCGAGCCCATGGCGAGACCGCTGTGCACGCCGAAGAAGGTGCAGAACGAAGCGTCGACGCGTGCCAACTCCATAGCGACGAAGCCGAACAGCTTCTGGCTGCCGCCGGCACAGCCATAGCCCTCGTATCCGAGCCCGCCGAGTCCCAGCTCCTTGAACGAAGGCAGCAGCTCGAAGGGAAACGCATCATCAGACCAGTATTTGTTGATAATCGGCTGGACCTTGCTCTCCATGTAGGCTCGCACCTTCTTGACCACCGCCAATTCGTCGGGGGTCAGGACATCGACAAGCTGGTAGAAGTCGCTGTTTGGCGCCGGCAAAGGCTTGGCCTGCTTGTCTTCCTTGGTTGCGATTGCCACTGCCATTCTCGCTCTCCTGCTCGATTGTCCGATCTCTCGGAATAAAGTGTGAGTAGGACTATGGCTTCAGCCGGCGGCTTCTTCTTGGAGAACTCTGCGGCGGGTAGGACGCCTGTGCCCGATTTGGCGCGCCTCCAGCGTTGATTTGTACGTGGGCGCGACGTGAACTGCCGTCCACGAACGGGATCAAAAATCAGGTTGACCCAGTGACTTTGCAACGCCCAGGAGCACGGTTTGGCAGTGAGGATGAAGACGGCTGGCCCTGACGGACGGAGCTTGCTTGCCGGCAAGGCCATGTTTTCAGGCTCGAAACGTGAGCTTGGTTCGCGCTATCCATTCGGCGGTTGGTTCTGAAAGAACTGACGGCTCTGTCGCTCGGCGTCGGCGAACGCCTTCTCGCCCTCCGTACGAAGGTGTTTCGGCTTGTATCTGCACACTATCTCGCACGCGCAGCCGGGGCCTTCGCGGTCACAGAATTCGAGGTGCTCAGGTCTGTCACCCGCCCCCTCCCCCAACTGCATGAGCGACGCGATCTGCTGGAGCCGCCTGGATGTCATGCAGGCATAGCCGTGGACCGTCCTGAGCACCGCCGCGGCCTGCATCACATTGAGCGCCGTCTGGCCGCATTCTCGTGCGCTTCTCAGATTTTCCTGCGCGGTGTGTTCGAGGATGTCGTGCAGTTGATCAATCAGGCCATTCGTCAGATGGTTGGCGGCTTCTGTGAGCGTCGCTCGATCAGAACGATCGTCGGTCGTGGGTTTCTTGGTCATTGCCGCGCTCCTACCAGCTGCCGCGCACTTCAATCGGTTGCAGCAGGAGCTTATCGGGACCGGTCGTCGCTGGATTTGATCGACGTGCGCCGGCTTGTTTGTCTCGGCGGCAAGTCAGACTGCCAAATGGCAAAGGAATAGCGCCCAGCAATTCGCTTGATTTCGACAAACATACGGTAGCGCGACTCCCTCGCAAACCCCCGCAAGCGCAGAGGCAAAGAAGTCGCCGTTGGCCAGGCGAACTCACGTCCGACAGCGGCGTGGCTGACTTGAGAGATCGTCGCTTTCGCGCGCCAGACGGATCACGGCGCCGTGGTTTGCTTGGTCGTGACCGCGGCATTTGTGGGTCGCGGCGTTTCGGAGATCAGCCGCGAGCTGCGCTGGCCGGTCAGATACGACCACAGCCATTGCGATTGAACCCGCCAGCGGTTTTGAAGCTGGGGTAGAGCCAACAGGTGAACGAAAGCCCATATAAACCAGGTCAGGAAGCCAGCCGTTTTCAGATGACCGGCCTCCAGGATGGCGAAGTTCTTGCCGACGACCGCCATGTTGCCCTTGTCTCGGTATCGAAACGCCCGCTTTGGTTCGCGCCCTTTGATTTGATCGGAGATGACTCGTCCCACATAGCGCCCTTGCTGGATGGCTGCCTGCGCGACGCCGGGTACGGGTCGCCCGTCCTGCTGTATGGACGCGGCGTCGCCGACCACGAATATGTTCGGCTGGCCCGGCAAATTGAGGAAAGGTTCGACCAGCGCCCTGCCCGCTCGGTCCGTTTTGGCGCCGAGCAGCTGGATGATCGGCGATGCGGCCATGCCTGCCGTCCACAAAACGGTCGCGCTTGGAATTCTTTCGCCGCCCGCGATCACACCCTGGGCGTCGACACGATCCACCTTGACGCCGGTCGCAACCTTCACGCCGAGCTTGGCGAGGTGTCTGGCGACCTTTTTCGACAGTGACGGAGCAAAGCTCGGAAGAACCCGATCTCCTCCCTCGATCAAGGTGATCGTGCTGGTTGCCGGATCGATCTGCCTGAAATTCCGACGCAGTGTGATCCTCACCATTTGTGCAATCGATGCCGCAAGTTCGACACCGGTCGGTCCGGCCCCGACGAGCACAAAGTTCATCTGGCGGGCGCGCTCGGTCTCATCGTCGGTCGCCTCTGCCATTTCGAACGCGCTGAGGATCTTGGTTCGAATTATCTCGGCGTCAGCGAGATTCTTGATCCCCGGTGCAAAGGCTGCGAATTCGTCGTGGCCGAAATAGCTCGGACGCGTGCCCGTGGCGACCACTAGCACATCGAACCGTACCTTGCGGATGCCGATCCCGGGAAAGAGGGCATCGATCGTGCGATGAGTCGAATCGACATCTACTACATCGGCGAGCATCACATTCAAATTGGCTTGCTTCGCTTCCAACTGCCGGATCGGCGCCGCGATCTCGGACGGTGCAAGCACCGCGGTCGCCACCTGATAGAGCAGTGGCTGGAAGATATGATGATTGCGGCGGTCGATCAGAACAACGTCCGCATCGGATCTCTTGAGGGCCCGCGCCGCTGCCACTCCGGCAAAACCGGCGCCTAGGATTACGACTCGCGGGCGCATGGTGCGTGAGCCACCACCGTCGGCGGCATTTTCGGAGGGACCAGTCTCAGCCAACATCGCTCATCACCTCATGATTAGCCGGGGGATCTTGCAGCTGGCCGATCTGACGACCATGCAAATCGAATAGCTCGTGGACTGCCCTGTTTCTTGTAAAGACTTGCTGCGACCCGAAGCGGCCTGCCACATTCGGCCGCGCCCGATCCAAGAAGTCGTTCGCCCGGCAGGCAGCCCCTGGCATACGAAATGCTCGCGGCGCCAAACGAGGCATCACCTTAGCGTGCTTGCGTAGCCTATTCGGCGAGGAGGGCCGAGGGTGACCCGGCCCTCCCAGGTTCGTTCAAAGATTACCTGCCCCAAGGACCGCGGCCGTATTCGTCCTTGGTTGCCGGAGGCTTCTGGCCGCCAGCAGTGCCGATCTCGTTGGAGAAGGTATATGTCGGGTCGGACATTGTCGCAGGTCTTTGCACATCTTGCGACCCATAGTGATCGCTTGCAGCAAAGACAGCTCCGTCTGAAAGGAGGAGGGTTGCGACAGCAAGAGTGGTGATTACTCCAATGCTGGTTTTGTGTTTGGAATGATTGGGTCACGATCGAGCGGAACGCACTTGCGGCCTTCCGACGGTGGCGGGCTCAACGGATCCTCGGATCAAAGTGAATGTCCGCAGGGTAGCGCCCGATGGTCCAAGCGCAGCGCTGTCCAGGCGAGTAGCAGCGCGCCGCCAGGAGAGACTGCCGCTGCTCTTCGCGCAGCGTTGGCAGCACTTGGCCCGAACGAACCATGACGGCACGGCGAGCAGTAGCCGGCCCGGCGCCCCGCATGTAGTACAGCTCTGGTCGGTAGCGCGGCCAGAAGAAATCACGAGTGCTCGAAGCAACTTTGGTGATTAGAATGCGGACATCCATCGCACGTCTCCTTTAGGCCGGCTGATCGACAAGGCTAATCGGCGAATGACGCTGACATCACCGGCAGCCACAGATCGATGGTGGTGCCGCGATGAGGCGCACTGGCGACCGACAGCCCGCCACCTTGGCGTTCCATGAGTTGCTTGACGGTCGCCAGGCCGAGGCCTGTTCCGTCTGTTTTGGTCGAGAAATGGGGTTCCCCCGCCATTTTCAGGGTCGCCTCATCCATGCCGATGCCACAGTCTGAGATTGTCAGACGGATCATCGAGCCGCTTCCCCACGCCCGACTGCTGGACGGGCAATCCTGCGCAACAGCGATCGTCACACGTCCGCCGGCCGGCATCGCGTCACGGGCGTTCAAAACGAGATTGAGCAACGCCCGCTCGATCAGCTGCTGGTCGATGCAAGCCTTGGGGAGACCCTCAGCGATGTCGAGGTCAAGACGAAAATGCGTCGACAACAAACTTGCAAACGGTGCCTCGAGCCGTTCCAGAAGCCGACCGACATCGACCGCAGCAAGATTGAGTGGTCGGGGGCTCGCAAAATCGAGCAGTTGCCGCGCCAACGTCTTGGCGCGAAAAGCACAATAAATCGCTCCGTCAATCCTTTTCAGTTGCCGTGCAGTTACGACCCCGCGACTTTGCATCTCCTCCAGGACGGACACGATCGGCGTCAGCAATATGTTGAAATCGTGAACAATGGAAGCAAGCAACACGCGCGGGTCAGGAACTGGCGGCAGGGCAATATTGTCATCAGTGACGCGCTGCCCGGTCGTCATATCGAGATTGTCGGCCATGGCTTCTCTCCATCGAGAGCTTCGGGAAGTCTGGTTTCCGAGAGTTGCATTTGATCACGCCTCAAGATTCAGGGCTTGTACGAAGCATCTGGTCTTTTGACGTTTCTCGCAGGATCTTTCTGGCCGTTCGGTTCGGCCTACCTCAGCATCCCATGGCCAGCTCGCACCCGCCGTTGGAGTGCCAACAGGCGCCCGAGGCCGACCGATCTCGAGCTTGGCCCGACGCCGTTGACCGTCAGATCTTGATAAAATTGGTGGCCGCAAGTGAACGAACGGTAGCCCGGCCAGTGGTCCGCCCTTTCGAGCCCGCCAAGGTCCTTTCGATGATCTTGCGAATCTTGGCCTCCGCGTCGACATCATCGCACGAGTCGAACAGGACCCGCTGGCTACTCGATACCGGCGGCTCCGGCAGGACCTGAACGTCAATATGATTGAATGCCTTGGCGACGCACGCGCCCGGAACGAACTCGCGGAACATTAGCTCGAATGCTTGCCGCCGAGATCGTGTCAATGACTCACTTGGAAACGAGTGGGCTAACGACGCTCGTATAGTCCTTTGCCGGCAGGGCCGGTTGCGGCCGAGCGTAGAACATCGGCTCGCGGGTATCGAGACCCGCGTCGGCGGTCTGCATCTTCATCTCAACCCCAGTGCCGTCGGCCTCCGCCTTGCCCATCGCATCCTGAAGTTGTTGCGCGGCTTGCTGGCTCCATGGCAGCACATAGAAGCGCGGCTCAGTCGAGCCGGGCGTCGTGAGCCATACGTAGATGGCTTCGTTCTCAACCGGGACGGCGCCCACCACTTGAGCTTTTGCCGTGTCGCGCCACTCGAGCGTCAACGGCTTCGGACGGCCAAGAAGCTCGCTCGCGCCGACATAGACGACGGCGATCAGCGTCAGGAAGATGCCGACCGAGAGGGCGCGGCGGGCAATGCCTGCATGCGGCAGGATGACGAAGATGAACGCGCCGAGCAGCAGGGCGAAGATGACGGGAGCGATCATCATTGGGTGGCCGCCACGCGTAAGGCTTTGAAGATGCTGTTGATGCTGCCTGGCACCAGTTGGCCGGTCCAATCGAGCCGGAATCTCAGGGCGGTAAGCTCCTGGTTCGGCTTGCGTAGCTGGACCGTCGTTGTGGCCAGCGGCGCGGACGACTTGGTGGAATCGGACTTTACGCTGACGATTACCTTCACCGGGATTGGATATGCAACGTTGACGCCGCGATACATGTGAACATTGACGACGTATTCGCCCGCGGGAGCTCCTCGCGAATAGGCGACTTCATGGTTGGAGTCGGTCATGTCCTGCGCCATGCCGAGGTCGTCGCGCAGCAGATCGAACACCTTGCCGCTCTTGTTGGAGTAGCCGACCGGCACATCGGCGGGCGCCTGGACCCACAGATCTACATCGGCGTCGAGCTTGTCGGGCCATTGTGTCTCGACGGTGACGTTTCCGGGCGCCGTGACGCCATCGGTCTCGCTCGCCTTGGCCGGCGGGTTCATCACCGTCATCATGAGTGTGGTCATGAGGACGAAGCCGCCGAGCATCAACAGAGCGGTGTCGAGCCATACGGTGAGAGTTTCCTCATCCATCGAAGTTACCGAGCAGTCGAAGATTGATTTTGAGCCACAGGTTCGTGGCTATGCCGAGCAGCGTCGCATAGAGCGCGACATACATGCCGTCGATCACCGACCCGATCATCGAACGGATTGCGTTGGGGTCGGCCGAGCCGCCAGCGCGCGCCGCGGAGAAGGCGACGATGAGCCCAACCACGGTTCCAAGCAGCCCGATCCGCACCACATGCGTCGCCAGCCAATCGACATCGCGCCAGCGCCGAAAGAAGACGCACAGAATGCCCAGGGCGCCGATGGCTACGATCAACCAGCACAGAAACCCGTTGTTGCCAGCGAACGGCTTGCCGGCAACGCCGACGACCCACAGGCCGGCCATTGCGGCGGCGCCAATTGCCTGAAGAACGATGAACCGCGACAGGAATGCCAGCGGGATGCCGTGCGCGTCGTCAGGGCGCGTGGCCCGCACCCTGCGGGCAACGGCGTGCGATCCGAGGTCAGATGCCTGCTCTGACCAAAGCTGCTGAGCAATCGGGACGATACCGGACCGCGACTTATGTCGCGGTGCGCTTTCGCGGGAATAGACGTCAACCATCTTGGCGTTCCTTCTTTTGTGATCCACGCGATCAGGCGCCGCGCTCGCCCTTGGCGCCGACCCGCTTCAATTCTTCCCAGCCTTCGCCGGCCGCGACTAGGCAGCTTGGGCCGTTCGGCTGGCTGACCATGATCGTCCAGGTCTCGCCGTCGTCGCTGGTCAGCACTTCGACGACTGAGCCGTTTTTAGCCAGACCGAGGGCAACGGGTGCTTCTTTGAATCGTGTGGAAAGTTGCTTCAGAATTTCCGGCCGCGAGGCGCACAGAGGCGATCCAGCCTCCGCCGCCGCGGGTATGGAGAACATGGCGACTAGTACGAGTGCCGCCCCAATCACTTTGATGCGCGCCAAATCAGAACGTGACTTAACCAGTTTGAAACCTTGATTGGACATTGGGACCTCCGAGTTTGTGCGAAGGCAGGCCTTTCGGCCGTCTCGTTTTCCGTGAGTAGCATTTGATCACGGCAAACTATTCAAAGCTTGTAGGAAGCGTCTGCGCTTTGGACACTTCTCGCAGGATTGCTGCTGTTTGAGGTTAGACGCGCCATCTACCAAGGATTGGTTGGTCGAAGTCAGAGATTGAACAGGTGCCTGATACGCGCCCGCAGCGGCGGCATCGTCGTCGTGGCATTCGCCCCGTCGCCTCGGCCGAGCCGAAGCATCTCTGATGCGTTCCGCTTCGAGAGAAGCAAGGCCAGCTCGTCGGCGATTGCGGGGCGATCCCGCATCAGCGGCGCCAGGCCCTTTTGTGTGATCTCATAAACGACCACGAAAGTGAGAGCCTTGATGCCGCCGAACTCGCCGGCTTCCGTCAGAAGACCGCCTTCGCCGAAGCAGTCACCCGGCGCAAGACGCTCCAGTTCCATCTCGCGCGCGCCCTCGCGCCGATTTACGGCTACGACGCCGCTGCGCACGATCATCAGCGACTTCAGCACCTCCCCCTGCTTTGCGAGGGCTTCTCCCTTTCGGAAGGTCCGGCGTGTCATCGTCGAAGCGAGCGCTTCCTTCTCATCCTCGGTCAGCGGGGCAAACAGGGGGATCGCGTCCAGAAGTCGCCGTGGCGTGGTATGGAAACCGAACGGCATCTCAACCCCATTCGATTCCGAGAATGCGGAGCCAACAGCTTCCATGGGCGCAGCAAGAGTGAGCCCGGCCGCCTTGGCATGACGGAAAATCAGGTCGAAGACCTCGCTCTTTGCCTTGCCGGCGAGGGCCCTGTCCGCAACCCTGAAAGCAAGCTCCAGTTCCGCTGCACCTCCGTCCAGCGACAGTATTTGCACACTCGGCTCCGGTCGTGTCAGGATCGAATTGCTGCTCAAGAGAACCGAGTGCATCACATCGGCCATCGTGGACGGCGCTGTGGTTGGCCGGAACCGGACCGTCAGTGTTACCCCGTGGCTCCGCTCGGGACTGCTGAGGTTGGTCAACCTTGCCTTCGCGAGGTCGCTGTTGGGGACAACCACCAGGTCGTTTGCACCGGTCAGAAGATGGGTGGCCCGCCAATTCATCTCCACAACCTTGCCTTCGAAGCCATTGCTCAGCACAAGCCAGTCGCCGATTCCGTAAGGCTTGGCGAGATTGAGCGCTACGCCCGAGAAGACGTCCCCCAGAGTGTTCTGCAAGGCAAGGCCGAGGACAATAGCGACGGCGCCAGATGTGGCTATCAGTGTTCCGACCGGGGCGTTGAATACGTAAGCGATGATCGAGAGGACCGCTGTCACGTAGATGATGCCTACGACAAGATCCTGAAGAAGCCGTCCCTCACGGGGCTGGTGATCGAGAATGAGAAATACGCGGACCACGCCGATCAGCGACCATGCGGCATTGATCCACCAGATCACCTTGACGATGCCAGTGAATACGCGCTGCACCCTAGAGATGTCGGCCGGATCAACCTCATACGGGATGATCCCGTGGTATAGCAGCAGCGCAGTGAGCGCCAAAAAGAACGCCAGTTGGCCGACCAAGCGGAGGGTCGGTCGGTTGCGGAGCAGAATGCGCGTAACCAATGCGCCCAGCGTGGTGAGCACGCCAGTCTGGACGATGGGATCCGCGATGATTTCGGATAGGGGTGCGTAGGTAACCATGGGATTGGGAGCACGTATTGTTCGACGACAAGAGGACCTAGTGTGAGAGCGCCGCTGTGCGGACCTACACTGAGGTCGGCGGCGGCTGAAACTGCCGACCGAATCGAGTTGGAGGTGACATTGCGGTTGCGAAGAACTGCTTGTTGAAGAAGACGAGCCTGGCGGACACCTTTGATCCGTTCCGATCTACCACCCCTACGGGAAGGTCGCAGACGATTGCCCTTCTGAATATGGCGCTCAAAGCCGACGGCCGCTTTCCGGGTCTTCTTGTCGCGCCCACGACCGACCTCATCCGACGACCCTTCAAGTCTTACGGTTGGGTGGTGAGCCAAACGGTCATGCCGGGCTCCAGCCTTCCAGCACTGCCGTTTGGATCAAGGCGCAGTCGGAAGGAATTGAGATCATGGCTCCCGACGGCGCGGGCCGCGCGCCAGGTTGCGAATTCCCCCAGAGGGCGCAGTTCCGTCACGCGAGCCTCGATCTGGCGCCCGCCCTGCACCGTCAGCGCTACGGTTTTGCCTAGCGCCATTTGGTGCAGATCGTCCTCACGCAGCGTGAAAGCGAACCACACCTGACCTTCCGCTTCCAACGTCATCACCGGCTTTCCCGGACCAATAATCTCGCCGGGCTCGCCAACGCGAATGCCTATTGTGCCGTCCGTCGGCGCGGTCAGTCTGGTCTTGTCCAATTGGGCCTGGAGCTCCGCGACTGTCGCCTCGGCCAACACCACTTGGGCATCGGCCACAGCACGCTCCTCGGCGGTGGGACCAGCACTTGCCTCGGCGACTTGCGCCCGCTTGAGATCAAGGTCAGCTTTCGCCTTTGCAAGCGACGCCGTGCTGTCGTCGAGCGTTTGTTTGCTGGCGAAGTCCTTGCCCGCAAGTGCCGATGCGCGGTCATAGCGCTGCTGGGCGAGCAGAAGATTGGCTTGCGCCGTCTGGACGGCCTGGGTGGCGATTGCCACCTCTTCCGCCCGCACGCCCGAATACACCCGATCCCGCTCTGCCTTGGCGCTCGACGCAGCGGCTTTGGCTTCACCAACGGCTGCTGTCAGTTCGGGGTTGTCAAGCACGGCAAGAAGATCGCCTTTGTGGACACGCTGGCCTGGAATGACGACTATCGTCGCCAGTCGCCCCGTCGTCTCGGGTGCGATGCGAATCTCGGTCTGCCGGACCATGCCGGCGATCGGTGGCTTTGCCTGCTCTGCCGACGCTTGCCTGGCACTGCATAGTATCGTGCCTGCCGCGGCCAATGCGATTGCAAAACCATATCGCGGTCTAGCGAGCATCGGGCACCCTCCAACCCGCGGCGATTCTGGATGAGGCGATAGTAAGGACAGCGTAAACGCCTGTCAGCACCCACAGCCCCATCCAGTCTTTCCAGACGTCCGTCAGAGTCGCTCCCATCTGGTTGACCCGCACCAGGCCATCGATGCCGAAGGTACTTGGAAGGATAAGGCTGGCCGTCCGAAGCATCGGCGGAATCGCTTCCAGCGGCCATGCGACGCCAACCAGGAAGAAGCTCGGAAGACTGATCGCGACGAACAGGAGAACCGCCGTTTCGCCCCGCTTGAACCAGTTGCCAACGAACTGGCCGAGCAGGCTGACCGAGAGGATGAAGGGGATGGCCAGCACGACCAGGTCGAGCACGCGGTCGCTTGCCGAGAAGCCGTAGACCCTGGGGAGCACGATGAGGAACAGCGCGAGGCCCGGCAATGCAAGCAGCAGGTGCGCGAGGCTTTGACCAGTCACTGCTGACACGGTGCCACGACGGCGGCGAGCGCTGCGGCCGCCCTGCTCATAGGCCATCCCGGCCACCGAGGCCGAGCCCATCAGTCGCGTCTGCTGCAGGATCAACAGAAAGGCGGCTGGAACGATGTAGCTGCCATAACCGCCGGTGGGATTGAAAAGCGGCTGGTTCAAAATCTCTACAGGCGAGCTTTGCACGAGAGCCGCGCGGTAGAGGCTGCCATTCGAGCGGGCGCTGCGCGCCGCAAGATCTGCTGTGACCGCGCCCACGCCTTCCTGAATACCCTGCAGCGTCCGATTGTAGAGGAGGAAATAGGCTGAATCGACATAGGCAGGCAGTCTGGCCTGATCGCCCTTCAGGATGTCGCGTTCAGTTCCTGCCGGAATACCCAGGATACCGAACACCTCCCGGCGTGCGAGCGCGGCCTGCGCTTCGGCCAACGTCGTCGGCCGAAGCAGCACCTTCACCGCTTCGTCGGCATTGACTGCCTGGATGATCGTACGGCTGACGTCGGAGGAATCGTCATCCACGATGGCAATAGGGACGTCCTTGATAAGTTGGCCGAGATAGGGTTGCGGGTAGAACACGCCGTAAACGATCGGCGCCATGACGATCAGACCGAAGGCCATGCGGTCGCGGATGATCCAGCGATGTTCGTCGATGAATGCTCGAACAATGCCGATCCTTCCCGGCCTGTCTTGTTGGGGGGCTTCGATTGGCTTTGGCCGCGGATGCCGAGCAACAGATCGCAGCCTCAGCCAGGCCAGGCTGAAGTAGATGACCGCCAATCCGCCCAGCATCATGAAAGGCTCGGCGGAATCCCCTGCCGGTACGCCACGGGCCGCCTGGTCGAACAGGATCTGGATGTACCAGCGCAGCGGCAGCATTGCCCCCCAGGCACGGGAGAAGATGTTCATGGCCAAGACGGGAAAACCGACGCCGGCGAAGCCAAACGCTGGCGAACAGATGATGCCGGTCAGGCTGAGACCGAGGGCAAGGTTCCTGACGAGAAGCTGCAGCAGCGCACCCAACGACAAATAAGCAATGATCAGCAGGCAAGCACCGGCGGCCACCAGCACAGGGTCGCCGCGAAAGGGTATCTCGAAAATGCCGTGAATGATCCCGAGCCCGACAGCCATCATGACGAGAAAGATGCCGAAATAGGGCGCCAGCTTGCCGACGAGCGCGATGAGCATGCTATCCCCGGCCGTCGCCAGCCATTCGCGCATATTGCGTGACTGGAACTCGGAGCCGACGGCATAGCCGGCGGAAATTGCGATCACGATATGGAGCACGGTCGGCAGGATCGCTCGCAAAAGGAACTGCACATAGTTCAGCGCGGGATTGGTGAGGACGTATTGTTCGACGACAAGCGGACCAAGCGTGAAGGTGGCGGTGCGTGGTTCTGCCGGCAGGTCGGCAATGGCTGTCGATAGCGCCGCCTGCAGCGAACTCGAGGCAACGTTGCCAGGCGTGAAGAACTGTTTGTTGAAGAAGACCACGACCTGCGGCCGGCGCCCCCCTGCGATGTCGCGTTCGAGATTCTCGGGGATATAGACCGTGGCAATGGCCTCGCCGGAGCGAACGGCATGCATGGCGCCATTGAGATCGGAGGAACGTCTCGCCACGGTGACGCCCGGTGCCGAGCTGATCGCCTGCACGAAGGTCTCGGACGTCTTCGACCTGTCCTGATCGACCACGTCGACCCTCAGATCCCGGATGACCGCATTGCTGAATGTGGCGGCAAGGATCGCAAAAGCAATCAGCGGGATGACGATGACGAGCAGCAGGGCAACCTTGTCGTGGCGGATCCAGGCCACCTCGCGGACAGCGACATCGACAATGCCGGAACGACGCACACTCGGCATCAGTGCGCCCCCTTCCAATCCGCGTAGGCGCTCATGCCGGGCCTGAGGTCGCGGAGCTTGTCGACTGGATAGGCCCGCACCTCGAAGGTCCTGAGGTCGAAGTCGCCAGTCGCGCGCGTTGCGCGCCATCCGGCATATTCGCCGCGTGTGGCGATGGTCCGCACCTCGACGGTTACAGGCATGTCACCGAGAGCAGGGATCCTGACCGTGAACCGGTCCCCCACCTTCAGATCCTTGATCAGGTCCTCGCGAAGATCGAAGCCCACCCAGACATCGCTGAGGTCCACCAGCGAGAGCAACGGCACTCCGGGTGACACATATTCGCCGAGCTCCGCGCCGACCTGATAGACCTGCCCCGCAATAGGCGCTTTGACGGTCATCTCATTGACCTGCGCCTGCAAGGTCGCGATCGCGGCCTCGGCCTTGGCGACGGCAGCTTGGGCCACACCGCGCTCCTCGGCAGTGTGGCCAGCGACAGCTTCCTGATAGGCGAGCTTTGATTGCTCCAGGGTTCGCTTTGCCACGTCCAGCGACGCGGTCGCCTCGTCGAGCTTTGCGACCGATTCGAAGCCGCCCTCGGTGACCTGCTTGACCCGGTCGTAGGTCTGCTGGGCAAGCGTTAGATTGGCCTGCGCTGACGCGACCTCAGCCTTGCGTTCCGCAACCTCCTCGGCGCGCGTGCCTACCTGGATGCGAGTGAAGTCCGCCTGAGCGACGACCCTTGCTGCCTGCGCTTCGCTGAGCTTCGTCAACAGCTCCGGATTATCGATCGCCACCAGCAGTTGCCCGGCCGTGATATTGTCGCCACGCGAAACCGGCCGCTGTCCGATCCTGCCATCGATACGAGCCGCGATATCGATGCGCGTGGCATCGGCTTCACCTTGCACCAGCAGCGGCTGCGGCTGAACGAGATACCACAATGATAAACCGACGATCGCCAGCGTTGTGAGCGCAACGATGATCGCCGCCATTTTCGAGGTTCTGGGCGGCTCAGCGGCGGCGAGTTGGACTGACGCGCCAAGATCCGGTTGCTGCAATTCAGGTTGAGGGCTTCCAAGGCTTCGGTCCGGAGTTCCAAGACCGTCAAGACGCGCCACCGGCGCCCCGGTCCCGGGCGACAATGACTCGTCACTCGAATCCGATGTCTTGCTTATCGGGTCACGCGACATGTCCGACACCTGGGTCTCCAATCATCTGGTCTGGACAATGCCTGATGGCGATTGTCATCGGGTCGTTTCAACAGCAGGCTCATCTGGAAAATCCTGGCGGTGTCTTTTTCCACGGGACGCCGTCGCGGCCCATTTCGTAGCCTTTTGCGTACAGCGCCCGCATGAACTTGTTGTCGAACGGGCTCTTCGCTTCGACAGTGAAGTCTGCGGGGATGTCTATGGAGCTGAAGTCAATCCCATCCCGTTCGGCGATTGCGTAGAGCCGATAGAGGTCGCCGATGCCTTGCGTCTTGATGAGCGACGAGACAGCCTTCTCGGCGATATTCGGCAGGCCGGCTTTGACCGAGCTGTACTCCGGTGTGGTTCGACCGTTGCGGATCACGTACAGCCGCCCCTTGACCCTGGTGTGGAAGGTCTTGTCGAGTTCGCCGAGCGTTAGTCCGGCCGGCATCAGGAAGACCTCGTTGGCGGTGCCACCGTCGACATGCATCTCGTGATAGGTCCTGCCGGCTGCGGTCACCTCCAGGTTGACGGGTGGAAAGATGCCGGGAACGGACGTTGAGGCGAGGATGACCTCGTTGAACAGCTTCCTGCGATCCGGCCGCCCACTCGCTGCAATGGCTCCCATGTCCCAGATGACGGCCCGGTCGGCATCGAGGTTGGTCGTGCCGATAAACAGGCGGCGTCCCTTGGCGTACTCGCTGGCGATCGCCGCAAGCATGTTGTCGGTGATGTGTTCGTCGAGCATCTTGGCGAGCGGCGCATTGCTGGTGAATGAGCCGCTGGAGAGCGCTCCGAGCAAACTGTGCTTTGTATAGATATTGGCGTCGCTGACCTCGGTGAAGCCATCCTTGAGCTCGCCATCATAGGCTGGCCCCAGGAAAGCAAAGGGCGCTATGAGCGCACCTGCGCTGATCCCGGTAACGATGTCGAACTTTGGTCTGGTTCCAGCTTTAGCCCAGCCGGCAAGAATCCCCGCTCCGAAGGCGCCGCTGCTGCCACCGCCCGACAAAGTAAGAGCGTTGAGCTCTCTCATCTTTATGGACGGATCGGCCTTCGACGCTTTCAGTCTCTCGTCGCGCAGCCTGACAAGTCGGCCGGCCGGATAGCTGGCATAGGAATCGCCCCAGACCCGGATGTTGTTTTGATAGCCGGGCGGCTCGGCCGCCGACGCAAATTGCTGTGGGACGCTGTCCCGCGGAAAGGCTGCAATGCATGCAGTGAGCTGGCTTGCGAACAGGCCAAGCGCAATTGCTCGCGCGAGCGCCCCTGCTCTCCTGGAGAGCCGTATCGAGTTGCACACACGAAGAAGGATGTGCACGGCGGCAGAACAGGCTGCACGAGCAAGGCAGGGACGGAATGACCGAGACAATCTGCTTTGCGGTGACCATGGGGTCCGGACTGTCGTCATGAATCTTCCTCTCTCAAGCAGCTTGCGAGATGGCGAGAGGGACTTGCGGCGAGTTCAACCTTCCCGACGCTGGGCGCTGCTTACGAGAGCATGCTTTGATCACGGGCCGGCGCTCGGTGCTTGTACAAAGCACTGGGCATTTTGACGTCTCATGCATGATCGACATGTGAATTAACGCCCATGCGATTGAACCAGCCAACCGCGGCGAGCGGCCTTGACGTCATCGGGGGGGGCAGGCGCAGCTCGCTGCCGTTTGAGCGACGCGCTGCTTCGATGCCTCGAAGCAGCCTCTGCTGAACCGTCGGCAATCCTGCGAGAAACGTCAAAAGCGCGGAGGCTTCCTACAAGCCTTGAATTTGGAGCCGTGATCAAATGTGCCTTACGGAAAACGAAGCTTCCCGACGCTCTCGAGGGAGAGGCGCAAGCGCAGAATGCTCTGCCGGTCAGGCTTTGCACCGAACGTCAATCCATTTCAGACAAGGACGACCATGCCGATGAATGCCACTCCGACACCCGGTTCAGAGCTGATTTCGCCGAAAGACCACACGCTGATCATGATCGATTTCCAGTCGCAGATGTCCTTTGCCACCAAGTCGATCGATGCCGTCCTGCTGCGCAACAACGCCGCGCTGGTCGCCCATTCCGCCGCCGGTTTCGGAGTTTCGACGATCCTAACCACTGTTGCCGAGAAGACCTTCTCGGGACCGATGTTCGACGAGATTACAGCTACTTTTCCCGGCCAGGCGCTGCTCGACCGTACCTCTATGAATACCTGGGAGGACGCCGCCGTCATCAAGCAAGTCAATGCGATTGGCAAAAATCGTCTCGTCATGTGCGGCCTCTGGACTAGCGTCTGTATCGTCGGCCCATCGCTGTCCGCGCTCGATCAGGGCTTCGAAGTCTACGTGATTGCAGACGCTTGCGGCGATGTCTCCGACGAAGCGCATGAGCGCGCCATGCAACGGATGATCCAGGCCGGCGTGCGGCCTATGACATCGCTCCAATACCTGCTGGAGCTGCAGCGCGACTGGGCACGCGGCGAGACCTATGGCCTGACGACCGGCATCGCCAAGACGTTTGGTGGCGCTTACGGCCTCGGCGTCATCTATGCCAAGACCATGCTCGGCGCCCACGAAGGCTGAACCGTCCGGAGTGGTGCCGGCGATTTCCCCGGCGGCACTCCGACAATCCCTTCCGTTCTCCTGGAGCGCCCCATGAAAGCCTATGTCATCTCGCTTGCCGCCGGCCTTCTGGTGGGCATCATTTATGGACTGTTGAACGTCCGCTCTCCGGCCCCACCCATCATCGCACTTGTCGGTCTTCTTGGCATTCTCATCGGCGAACAGCTTCCGCCGCTGATCAAGAACATGTGGCGCAGCGAGCCCGCGGCTCTTTCATGGCTGCATCAGGTGCGCCCCCATGTATTCGGGCATTTGCCGCAAGGCGGCTTGCCATCCGAGTCGCCGGGAAGCCAACGTGCGGACACGAGCGCGCAGGGCTGATTTCCAAACTTGCGAGACAATGAATCATGGACAAAAATACCACGGCAGACCTGATCCTGCATCATGGGCTGATCACTACGCTTGACCGTTCCAATCCGGCCGCGAGCGCCGTCGCCATCGAGCACGGCAAGGTTCTGGCCGTCGGCCGCGACCATGATATCATGGCATTGGGCGGCACCAGGACCAGGATTGTCGACCTCAAGGGCAAGCGCGTGCTGCCCGGGCTGATCGACAACCATACTCACGTCGTGCGTGGCGGCCTGAACTTCAACATGGAACTGCGCTGGGACGGCGTCCGATCGCTTGCCGACGCCATGGCGATGCTGAAGCGGCAGGTGGAAATCACCCCGCCGCCGCAATGGGTGCGGGTGATCGGCGGCTTCACCGAGCTCCAGTTCGCCGAGAAACGCCTGCCGACCATCAAGGAACTCAACGCTATCGCCCCCGACACGCCGGTCTTCATTCTCCATCTTTACGACCGCGCTCTTCTCAATGCCGCAGCCCTTCGCGCCGTCGGCTACACCAAGGAAACGCCGAACCCACCCGGCGGCGAGATCGCCCGCGATGCGGCCGGCAATCCGACCGGCTTGCTGCTCGCCAAGCCGAACGCCGGCATCCTCTATGCGACGCTTGCCAGGGGCCCCAAGCTGCCCTTCGACTACCAGGTCAATTCCACGCGCCATTTCATGCGCGAACTGAACCGGCTCGGCGTGACCGGCGTCATCGACGCCGGCGGCGGCTTCCAGAATTATCCAGACGATTACGCGGTTATCCAGAAGCTCGCCGATGACGGCCTCATGACGGTGCGTCTCGCCTACAATCTGTTCACGCAGAAGCCGAAGGAGGAGAAGGACGACTTCCTCAAATGGACCTCCTCGGTCAAATACAAACAGGGGACGGACTATTTCCGCCACAACGGCGCGGGCGAGATGCTCGTCTTCTCGGCCGCCGATTTCGAGGACTTCCGCGAGCCGCGTCCGGACATGCGGCCGGAAATGGAAGGCGACCTGGAGGAAGTCGTCCGGATCCTTGCGCAAAACCGCTGGCCCTGGCGGCTGCACGCCACCTATGACGAGACCATCAGCCGGGCGCTCGACGTCTTCGAGAAGGTCAACCAGGATATTCCGCTCGACGGCCTGAACTGGTTCTTCGACCACGCCGAGACGATTTCCGAGGAATCGATCGACCGGGTCGCGGCGCTGGGCGGCGGTATCGCCGTTCAGCATCGCATGGCCTACCAGGGCGAATATTTCGTCGAACGCTACGGCCAGGGCGCCGCCGAGGCGACACCACCGATCGCAAAGATGCTGGAGAGGGGTGTCCGCGTTTCGGCCGGCACCGACGCCACCCGCGTCGCCTCCTACAACCCATGGGTCTCGCTCTCCTGGATGGTCACGGGGCGCACGGTCGGTGGCATGCGGATCTATCCGCGCCGCAACTGCCTCGACCGCGAGACGGCTCTTCGCATGTGGACCGAGAATGTCACCTGGTTCTCGAACGACGAGGGCAAGAGAGGCCGGATCGAAAAAGGGCATCTCGCCGACCTCATTGTCCCCGACAAGGATTTCTTCGCCTGTGCCGAGGAAGAGATTTCGTTTCTTACTTCGGAACTCACTATTGTTGGAGGCAAGGTGGTCTATGGCGTTGGTGATTTCGCCGATCTCGACGAGAGCGCCGTTCCGCCCGCGATGCCGGACTGGTCACCGGTCCGCGTCTTCGGCGGCTATGGCGCCTGGGGCGAGGCGGACGGTATCGGGCGCCATTCGCTGCGAAGAACCGCGATCACCTCGTGCGGCTGTTCATCCGCATGCGGCGTGCACGGTCACAATCATGCCGGCGCCAGGCTTTCGAAGCTGCCGGTGTCCGACCTCAAGGGTTTTTTCGGCGCGCTCGGCTGCAGTTGCTGGGCCGTCTGATCCAGGGAGCCATTCATGAACACGAATACTATCGCGATTGAACAGGGACTCGCCGGCAGACTGCTCACCGCACCTACCCTGCGCATATTCGCGCTGCTCGCCTTGTGTGCGGCCTATATCCAGGGCCGCTCGTCAAGCTCCTCGATTTCGGCGGCGCTATCGCCGAGATGGAGCATTTCGGACTTCTGCCAGCACCGTTCTTCGCCGCCGTCGTTATCGTCTTCGAACTCGCGATGTCGGCGCTGATTCTGACTGGATACTGGCGTTGGATCGGAGCGCTGGCGCTTGCCGCCTTCACCCTCGCCGCGACACGGATCGCCCTGCGTTACTGGGAACTGCCGCCCGGCCTCGCGCAGTCCATGGCCATGAATGCGTTCTTCGAGCATGTCGGGCTTGCTGGAGCCTTTGTCCTTGTTGCCGGAAACGACCTTGCCAGTCGCCGGATGTCAGGACCAGCCGAATGAACGAGCCGACCCGCGGCGGGCCGCTTCCCTATAATCCCATTCTTTCGGAAGGGATTCTATTACGGACGTCCATCAAGGATAGCGCGCTTCAGATGATAAGGATCGTGAGGGGTGATCGTTGTCCTTGCACACGCCCTGAGTTCGGTGTGAATCGCTTAGGGAACATAAGGTAAGCGGAGATCATCATGACCAGACCGTCGCTCGGCGTGCTCCTCAGTTTCAACGGCGGTTATGTCGACACGATGGGCTTCCTGGCCTTTGCCGGCCTCTTTACTGCCCATGTCACGGGGAACTTCGTGACCTTGGGGGCAGCGCTCGTCTTCGGAACGACAGGGATTATCGCGAAGCTGCTCGCATTGCCGGTCTTCTGCATCGTCATCCTGCTGACGAGCGTGCTGTCCTTGCGCCTCAAGCTCGCCGGACGAAGAGCCATCGTCACGCTCCTCTCCCTGAAATTTATGCTCTTCACGATCGCCGCCATCGCCGCCTTCGTTCACGGCCCTGTCTCGAATGGCGACTCGCCTGCCGCCATCACCATCGGGATGATCCTCGTAACGGCCATGGCGATCCAGAACGGGCTGCATCGAGCCTATCTTTCCAAGCTGCCGCCGACGACGCTGATGACCGGCACGACGACGCAGATCATGATCGATCTCGCCGACCTCATGACGGCAACCGACCACTCGCGCGAGGTCAAGCAGCGGCTGAAGCGCATGGCAACCAGCCTTCTCAGCTTTGCGATTGGATGCGCTGCCGCAGCACTCGCCTTCGTCGCCTCTCCGACCTGGTGCTTCGTCGTGCCTCCAGTGCTGGTCGGCCTCAGCTTGCTGACCCCTTCCGGCCAACCTTCCCAGGCGTGAGCCCGACAATCTCAAGGAAGCACGCCGTGCAAAACAAAGGATCGAGCGGTTTTCGCATCAATCCCCCGAACGGCGGACCGGTCGTCCGCCCTTGCAACACCAGGAACTGCCTCATGAACACGACCGTAAAGTCACACACAGCTTATGATCTGAAGACACCGACCGGCCTCTGTACGAACGCGACGAAAGACATCGGCGCCGCCGCGACGGTGCTACTCGCCGACATCTTTGCTCTCTATCTGAAGAGGAAGAATTTCCACTGGCATATGTCGGGTCCGCATTTCCGCGACTACCACCGTCTGCTCGACGATCAAAGCGCGGAGATCGTTGCGATGACCGATCCGCTGGCAGAGCGGGTCCGCGCTCTCGGCGCCGGCACCATCAAGTCGATCGGAGACATTTCCCGCCGGCAGCGGCTCCAGGACAACGACGCGGATTTCGTTCACCCGCACGAAATGCTCGCCGAACTGCGTCAGGACAATGCAACACTCGTCGCGAGCATGCGCCCGATGCACGATCTCTGCGACGAATATGGCGACGTGGCCACCGGCAGCCTGCTGGAGAACTGGATCGACGAGAGCGAGAAGCGCGTCTGGTTTCTATTCGAGACGCTGCGCGGCACCAACGGATGACAGTCGGAACTCAATGGATGTCAGATTTTCACCGACCGAAGCTCGCCGCAATGGTAACGTCGGCGGGCGCAACACGAGATGCCGCCCAACATCAACGCCGACGACACACCTGTGAAGCCCGGCAGATCGGTGTCGCGAGCACCGAAGACGCCGGCTGGAGGCATGTGTCGTCTTCGGGCAGGATGAACCAGTGGCAACCTCCCGCGCCGACCGCCAAATCCGTTGATGGCCGCCGAAGCAGCGTTCATGCCAATCAAGAAGGCTGCGGCTCCGGTTCATGGGACCTCGGCTGGTCCAATTGGCCGCCGTGTCGCCACCGACGGCCTGCCGTACAAGCTTTAAATGCACCACGATAGCCCATGCGGCGGCGCGCAGGGCGGCCTCGGGAGCCGATATGGACGGAGGTTCGCCAGTTATGAATTGGCTGACGAACCAAAATATACCGGTAAGCATTGATAAATAACGATAATGGTAGGCCCGGAGGACATGTTCAAACCTTTGATTTTATTGCTTTTTTCGTGGGCCAAAATCAGAAGCTTTCCCGTATCGTTCCGTATGATCTCGCCGCTGATTTAGCTCGAACTCGCGATTCTGCAGACGCTAGCAGGTACAATGCCCATGCCCATGCTCATACATGGCCGCGTTTCCTTATGGCTGCTTGCGCCATAAACGTCATTCGCTGACTCACGGGTTGCCCACCAGATCAGCGCAGCGCCGCCACCGCATTGCTCGTCATACATCTGGCTGTCAGCCAGCAGATCAAGTTGTTGGATCGTCAGGTGTCGGCACCAAAGACAATCGCCAGCCGCCCTTCGGCGTTTCCCGCCTTCAACCGGTCCAGTGCGCTGGTCACCCCGGCGAGCGTGACGCGCTCTACCTGTGCCTCGAACGGCTTTGCCTCATGCAGTTGAATCAGTTCGTGCATCTGCGCGCGCGTGCCGACGCTGGTACCCGTTATCCAGACACCACTCGCGGTGAGCCACTCCTGGCTGAGGGGCACCGGTTGCGAGACCATCGCCGCTGCGATGATCCTGCCACGGGGACGGATTGCCGCGACCATGGCATCCCAGGTTGCTGGCGTCGGCGCAAAATTGATGCACACATGGGCACGCAGGTGCGCCGGCCAGTTGACGGCGAGGCCAGGTGAGGCACGAAGTGTGTGCTCGGCGCCAAGCGAAGCTGCAAGCTGGAGCTTGGCCTCATCCGTATCAACGGCGACGACCACTGCGCCGAGCCGCCGGGCGATCTGGATCGCATACAGGCCCAAGCCGCCGCAGCCGAATACGGCACAGATCTCGCCGGCAACGACCCCCGCCCGCCTCACCGCGCCAAAGGCGGTCAGGCCCGCGCACATTAATGGCGCCAATATGGCCGCAGCACCTTCGTCCGGCACGCGCGCTGCGAAACGTGCATCGGCCACGACGTATTCGGCAAAAGTGCCCGCGACATCGAAGCCATGGGCCCGCTGGTGCTGGCAGAAAGCTTCCATTTCGGAGTGGCATTCATCGCAGCGGCCACAGGTATCGTGAAGCCAGGCGATGCCGGCACGCTCGCCAAGGCGCCAGTCCGTGACGCCAGTGCCCACCTGCACGACCCTGCCCACGCCCTCATGGCCGAGTATCGCCGTCAGTTGCCCCGATACTGGCCGCAGATGCCCTTGCCACACATGCACGTCGGTATGGCATATGCCACTCGCCTCCAGACGAACCAGCAATTGTCCGGGACCCGGTTCCGGCCGCGGCACACTCATGATGCGCAGCGGCTGACCCGCGCGTTCCAGCACGGCTGCAAGCATGCTGTGGCTCATCTAAAGGCCGAGTGCGCTTTTCACGACCGGCAAGCCTGGCTGACCGTCAAGGGTCGAGACCCCATCCAGCCATTTCGCGAGCTTGTCGGGGTTGCGCTTGATCATCTCGCGGGCGGCTTCGTCGGCGGATTTTTCCTCTCCAAGGATCATCCGCATGCCATAGTTTTCGTAAGTGAGATCGAAGGCCAGATTGGCGAACAGCTTGGCCGCGTTGGGGCATTCTGCCGAAAAGCCCTTGCGGCCGATGGTGCGCACAGTGGCACCGCCGAAATTCGGCCCGAACTCGACGTCTCCGCCCGACAGGTAGGTTATCTTGTAATCGAGATTCATCGGATGCGGTTCCCAGCCGAGGAATACGACCCAGCTCTTATCTGCCACGGAGTTTGAGACCTGCGTCAGCATTGCTGCCTCGCTGGACTCCACAATCTGCCAATCGCCAAGCCCGTGTCGGTTGGCCGCCACCATGTCGAGCAGCGGCTTGTTCGATCCCGCCTCGATGCCATAGATCTTGCGGCCGAACTTGTCGGCGTGGGCTGCGAGATCATCGAAGCTTTTGACCCCCTGGTCCGCAACATATTGCGGAACCACGAGCGTATATTTGGCGCCCTCCAGGTTCACGCCCAGCACTTCGACCGATCCTTCATCGAAGTATGATTTGTATTCCTCGTCCTGGACCGGCCGCCAGTTGCCCAGAAACACATCCATGTCGTTTTCCCTCAAGGCCGAATAGGCGACGCCGAGGCCGAGCAAGGTCTGCGAGGCATCGTAGCCCAGGGCATCGAGGATCACCTCGGCGGTGGTGTTGGTCAGGGCGATGTCGGTCCAGCCAAGATCCGCCATGCGGACCTTCTGACACTGCGCCTCATCGGCGGCCATGGCGGGCGAAGCGATCAACCCCGAAAACAAGGCAAAGACGACTGTCGTGCGCATTTGTGGTTCCCCTTTTTCTCGTTGAGACGGACTGCCAGCTGACGCTATGGCGTTTGCGCTGTATGTCAATATAGAATCTTGTATGAGCGTACAAAAATCTAATTTGCTAGAAAGGGAAATGGCGACTCAGAGCAAGCGAACCAGAATCGAGGACATCCGGCGGATCGAGCTGATCGCGGCCGCGCGCCGTGTGTTCCTCGAACATGGGCTGCAAGGCATGACCTCTGCCCGCATATGCCGCGAAGCCGGCATGTCGCCCGGCATTCTCGCTTATTATTTCAAGGGCAAGGACGAAGTCCTGTTCGGCATGGTGCGCTACAACAACCGCCTGCTGATGGAAGATGTCATCGCGCGGCTGCGCACGGCACGGACCGGTTGGGCACGGTTGGAAGCGATCGTTGAAGGAAACTTTCCCGCCACGGCTTTTACCCGCCCCATCGCCAACGCCTGGCTGTCAGTCTGCGCCGAGGCAGGCGTAAACCCGCAATATGCCCGGCTGCAGAGGCTGTTTTACCAGCGATTGCGCTCAAATCTGGCTTCGGTGTTTGAAGGGATGTTCGATGCGACACGCCTTCGCGAGGCGAGCCTCATCATCGCTGCCCTGATCGATGGACTTTGGCTGCGTAAGGCGGCCGCCGACGATGTCGGTCGCGACGAAGCCATAACCCTGGTGTTTAACGGGATCCGATCTCTGTTGAGCAATGGGGAGGAACAGCAGTTGCGTCGCCCATCGAAACGTGAACCCCAGAGGGCAACTCCGGCCGCGTGATCTCGTCGATTGAAAGCGATCGCTCCCCGCTTGTTTGAGCATAGCTCTCCCCACGGCTGACCAGCAGGCAGGCCCAAATTGCCGCTAGCCTAATCTAGCGTAATCCCCCTGCGCTATCGTCGACGGCTGTGGTCGGTCGGTCCAAAGCTGCCAGCTCGGTGTGAGTTTGCGTACGATCAGCCATTCGGCTCATCGGAGGGAATGTCGTTCGGAGCAATCTCGGAGCGTGGCGGACGCGCGCGGCTACGCGAATGGACATTGAGCTGTTTAAGACAGGCGTCGTAACCGGAAAGACCGTCAGAGACGAAAAGCTCGGGCCACGGCGTCGGTCGATCGTGAAAGGCGGCAAGGGTGCGCTGACTCGCACACTAGGGCTTCTTGGTGCGATCTTTGCCTGGGGCATCGATAATGGGCATGTCGAGCAGAATCCGGTACGGGGGGTTCGTCGTTTTGCGGATGCGCAGAAGAAGGCACTCCTAACCGGCGATCAGTATCCCGCGCTGGCAGAAGCCCTTCATACAGTTGAGCAGAAACGCGATCGCCACGGCGCACCCAGGCACAGCCAGATTGGAATCGCTGCCATTCGCTTCATTGCGCTGAGCGGTGTCCGGCGTGGCGAATGTCAACAGTTGCGCTGGGACGAGGTAGATGCTCTGGGAACTTGCCTCGCCCTTGGCGAGACCAAGACCGGACCATCCTTGCGGCCGCTCAGCCAGGCTGCATTTGCGATGATCGATAGTTTGGAGCCGATTTCGGACTACGTGTTTGCTGCCGGGCCTGAGCAGGCCGGTTACCAGGGGCCACCTGGCCTCTGGGAGATGGTTCAGAAAACGGCACGCCTTTCGGCTGAGACCGCCGCGGCCACGTGCCGTGACGAAAAGCCTCCCGAGGGCGGCCCGCTCGATGCCGTGACTTTGCATGGTTTGCGCCATAGCTTCGGGGGCGTTGCGGAACAGCTCGGGGCGACGATTACGACGATTGCCGCGATGCTGGGGCACCGGCTCAGCGGGGTGACCGGTGGCTATATCCTGAACGCGTGGATAGCTTGCTGATCGATGCGGCGAACGGAGTGGCGACCATATCGCTGCGCTGATGCGTGGCGAGGCAGCATCCGCACGGGTGATACAGTTTCGTCCCAGAGGCAGGAGCGCAAGCTCAAAGGCGGAAGCGAGCGTGCCAACCATTGAATGCCGCCAGATTTGACGCCATATTGCGTCATAATATGAGCCGACCACAGGAAGCAGCTGATGGGCCTGATTCAATATTCCGACAACGGATTTTTCGCGCCGCGCAAGATCGCGGAGGCTCTCCGAACGACCAGCGAGGAAGTTGCGAAGACTGCCGGCCTCGGCAAGGACGCCGTCCAGCGCAAAGACCGCGTTCGGTCGGACAAAACCCAGCGTCGGCTGCGCGAAATGGTGGAGATCGTAAATAAGGTCGAGCCGCGCCTCGGCTCGGCGCTCATGGCCTATGCATGGTATCGGTCCGAACCGTTGCCCGGCTTCTCCGGGCAGACGGCCATGCAACTGGTCCGTAGCGGTCGGGCTGACGAGGTGCTCGACTATATCGACGCTGTCGATGCCGGCATCCACGCCTGACCCGGTGGATGCAGTATCGAGGCAAGCTCTATCGGGCGCTAAACCCCATTTACGCGCGCGCGGCGCGTTCGGGTCGCGGTGCTGAGCTTTACGGCGGTCGGTTCAATCCGAAGGGCACTCCCGCACTCTATACATCCCTCTCCGTGCTGACTGCGCTGCGGGAAGCAAATCAGGTCGGCAATTTGCAGCCGACCACGCTAGTCTCCTACGATGCAGACATCGAGCAGATCTTCGACAGCCGGGACGAACAGGCGCTTCTGGCCGAGAGTGTTGATGCCGGCGCGCTTGCTGATAGCTCCTGGCGCGACCAGATGAAGGCGACCGGTGAGGCAGTGACGCAGGCATTTGCCCGAAGACTGATCGGCCTTGGCTATCACGGATTGCTCGTCAGGAGCTTTGTGCTGGGCGCGACCGCGGACGATGTCAATCTCGTGCTCTGGACGTGGGGAGATGCCCCGCCCTCTCGCCTGACCCTTATCGACGATGAGGGTCGGCTGTCGCGGTGAGCTGGTACGGCGGCCCGGAAGATCGGTCTCCTCGGCGGCATCACCTATGCAGTGGAGCTCGGGATGATCCTCGAGCAGAACCCTGTGCATGGCGTTCGCAAACCGAAGGACAGGGTCAACGCCCGCCGTCTCAGCGAGCAGAAGTATCGCACGCTCGGCGATATTCTGCGGCAGGCGGTCGAGGACGGACAATATGAGGCCACCGCAGAAATGATCGGGGTGATCGCCCTAACGGGCTGCTGGCGCAGCGAGGTCATCAGTCTGCGTTGCGGCGAAGTCGATATCGAGGGCAGTTGCGGCATTCCTTCGCCTCGGTAGCGTCAGAGCTCGGTTATACCGAGCCGACCATCGCAGCGATGTTGGGTCATGCAGCGGGCACGATCACCAGCCGGTACATTCATCATCTCGACAGCGTCCTGATCTCAGCGGCCGACAATGTCGCCGCCACGATCCAAGCGATGATGGTCGCGCAGCCGGGCAAAGACGAGCCGACACGAGATAACCGCATCTCGGCCACAGGCCCGTAGCGATTCCGGATATTCGTTTGATTCTGCCTGGCGCGACCGGAATGCCCAAGTCGTTTATGCATTGTTTCGACACGGGCTGGTTCGGGACTTCGATCGCTCACGAGCGGCTATTGTCAGGTCCGCAAATTCAGACTGTGACACGAGCCCCGTTCGGGCGTCCGCGGACGGTATCGCGAGGATAACTTGGCCGACTTAGCTTAACTCTGGCGTGCTGTCGTAGCCGACGGAGGCCACGTCTTTGAGGCCTGGTCCGTCGATGGGAATCGCGAAACGGCGCGAGACACTGGGCGACCGGAACATGGATGCCGACATTCACGCCTTGTGCAATTCCACCCTGCCAAAGCGCCTGCGCCGGTGAACTTCACTCGAGGGCGTCCCACTCCGGAGCGAAGGGGGGCCGGACGAAGCGCTGGTCTTTCGGCAGAGCGGCGATCTGCGCGCGATCCTCGTCGTCGAGCCGGATGCCGAATGCGTCGAGATTGGCCTTCTCGCTTTCGGGGCGCGCGGCTTTCGGGATCACGATGACGTCCTCCTGATCCAGAAGCCAGGCGATGGCCACCTGCGCGGCGCTGCAGCCATGCTTACGTCCGAGGGCAGCGAGTGTCGCGTCGCTCGCGGCCCGACCCTGAGCGAGCGGTGCGTAGCCCGTCAAGGGGATGTCTTTGCCCCGCAGGTAGGACAGCATCGGGTCCTGCGAAAGGAACGGATGGTATTCGACCTGAACGCTCGCGATAGGCGCACCGATCTCCTCCGCGGCATGGCGGATCATGGGCAGGTTGAAGTTGCACACGCCGATCGTACGCGTAAGGCCGCGCTCTCGCACAGACATCAGCGCCTCAGCGTCGTCGCCATGTCCATGTCTCTCGACGGCCACGTGGCTCATGTAAAGATCGACATGGTCGAGCCGCAGCTTGCCCAGGCTGGCGTCAAAGGCCCGGCGGAGCGCATCCGGCGCAAGCTGGTCGTGCCAGGCCTTCGTCGTGACGAAGAGCTCGTTCCGGTTCACGCCGGACGCCTTGATGGCGGCGCCGACCGCGGCCTCGTTCTCGTACATCGCCGCGGTGTCGATATGCCGGTAGCCGACCGCTATCGCGCTCTCGACGACCGGCTGGGCGTCGCCCCCTGGCACGCGGAACGTGCCGAAGCCAATGCGCGGAATCGCAACGCCCTGTGTGGTGATTGATTCCATGATGGTGTCCTTTCGCGGATGTGGCGGCGGCAGGGCACACGCGCCCGCCGCCGCTTCGCGCCGCCGGCTGGTTCGAAAGTCCATGCGGCAAGTCCTGATCGTGTCAGGCGGCTGCCTTGGCCCGGCTCGCCTCGAGGAGTTCGGCGATGACGCTGTCGAGCGTCGTCGTACCTTTGACCGCCGACCGGCCGTGGTCGCTGAAATCGATCCATCCCTCGTTGAAGCCGTCGAGCCACGAGGACGGGCTGGCTTTCTGGGGGCCGCAGCCACCGTCGGATTTCGTCCATAACTACGAGATGGATCCGGACGCCAGACTGCCCGTCTGAACGGGCAAGCAGACATGTTCGACTTGAGACGTCAGAAAACCCGTAGGAGGAGCCGTTATGGGCATAGTTCACACGACAATGACCGACGAGCAGCGAAAGTCGGTCGCCCTTGAGTACCTCAAGTCTCTCGATCGCGGCTCGACTTCGGACGAGCGACCATTCCTTGAACTGTTTGCCGAGGACGCCGTCGTCTATTTCCCGAAATGGGGCGTAGCCCACGGCCGTAGCGAAATCGGCAAGCTATTCGGTGATGTCGGTGCGACCTTCAAGTCGATCCGTCATCACAGCCAGGACTTCAATTACATCTTCTCCGGGTCCGACACGATCGTCGTCGAGGGCAGAAGCAGCGGCGAACACCGCGACGGCCCGTGGGAGGCCGACCATCCGGCCTGGGGCGCCGGCCGTTGGTGCGACGTGTTCGAAATCCGCGATTTTCTGATCCAGCGTGTGTCCATCTATCTCGACCCAGACTATGCCGGGAAGGACACCGCTCGCTATCCGTGGATCAGTGCGTAACAGCAAATCTCCGATGTTGGTTCACCCCGGTGGGGCCAGCGGGCTCGCTGCTCTGCGTGTACGCGCACAGCTCATGAAATTTTTGCAGCGGGAAGGACAAGAAACTTCGCGACATGATGCCTCTGGCAGAAATCCAGGTAGGCCCGGACGATGCTGGAAGGATTCCGATGCGAAGGATAGAGCAGGTTGACCTGCTGTTCTGGCATCGGGTGGTCGGCAAGCACGGCGCATAGCTGGCGGCTCCGTATGGGTTCGGCGGCCAGGAACGGAGGCAGTTCCGTGACGACCTCGCCGGCCAGCGCCCGGCCCCGAAGCTGCAGATAATCGTTTGTGGTCAGCACCGCCTTCGGCTCGATGATATGCTCGCCGAGCCGCCAGATGCCTTGCGTGTTGGCGTCCCGGCACCAGGTAGCGCAAGGAAAGCGGTGCAGTGCATCGGGAGTAGCGGGCGTTCCCAATCGCTCCAGCAGTGCGGGACTGGCAACCAGCCCGTGGCGATAGGAGAGCAGTCGCCGCGCCACCATCGACTCGTGCAGGACATCTCCAACGCGCAACGCGACGTCGATTCCATCCTGGACGAGGTCGACTCGGCGGCCGGTGGTGTACACGCTCAGCTGAATGTCGGGATGTTGTCGCTGGAAGGCGCCGAGCAGTTCCCACCAAGGTTCGAAGGCCGTCGGCAGGGAGAGCCGAAGTCGTCCCCTTAGACGCGCCTGGTCGCTCCTGACCGCCTGTTCGGCCTCGACGAATGCCTCGACCCCTCTGGTCGCATGCTCATACAAACGCGTTCCGGCGTCTGTCAGCCGGGTGCCTCGAACGGAGCGCTCGAGCAGCTGCACCTTCAGTTCCCGCTCGAGTTCGCGGATCCGGCGGCTGAGCGTCGGCAGCGGAATGCCCGTCTGCTGCGCGGTGGCCGACAGGCTGCCGCGCTGTACGACACTCACGAACATCTGCAGGGCATTTAGGTCCACGGCTCGGTTCCCTATCAAATATGAGAGGGAGATTACCAGATACGTGCATAGCACACCATCCATGAGCGGACTAATTTGCCGATATCCGCAAACGGGATGTGTTCTCGGGCGAGCGGCAACAGGAGAGAATGATGTCTATAATCCTTCGCAAGAACCTAGCAGCGCTGGCACTTGCTGTGCTTCCTCTGATCGTGCTGGCGGCGCCAGCCAAGTCAAACGAACCGGTCAAAGCCGCCATAACGCAACAGCTTCAAAGCTACGAGCAGGCGCTTAACAACTCCGACGCCAAAGCTGTCGTGAAGCTTTACACGGACGATAGTGTGTTGATGCCGCAAGAGACCCCAACCGTCGTGGGCATCAAGGCAGTCGAGCAATTCTACGTTGCGACGTTCCAGGCGATCGACATCAACCTCCATTTCCAGATCGCCGAGATCCAGGTCGTTTCTGATGAATGGGCGTTTTTGCGAACGACATCCGCTGGCACCATGAAGATTCACGCCACCGGCAACGAAGTTCCGTCGCACAATCAGGAACTGTTTGTGTTGCACAAGGAGGTCGGGGCGTGGAAGCTCGCTCGCTACAGCTTCTCTTCCACCCTTCCGCCAGCGCAACGCTGATCGTCGGGAGACTTTCGGTGACTTCGCGAGCGGGTCCGAACAGTCTGTTTGATGAAAGCAGGCTCCTGATCATCGTCGGCGATCAGACACGGATCATCGCCGACGCCCGCGTGGAGAACCGGGCCGCTCGTTCAATCCGGCAGCTCACCGCCAAACGAAACACTACTTCGCGAGGAACGACGATGCGTGCAGCCTGGTATGAAAAGCACGGCTCCGCCCGAGATGTGCTTGTGGTCGGCGAGATGATTGACCCCGAGCCAACCGATGGTGAAGTTCGTATTCGCTTGGCCGTATCGGGGATCAATCCCGGCGATATGAAGAAACGGTCCGGCTGGCAGGGCGCGCCGATGCGCTATGCCCGGGTGATTCCGCACAGCGACGGCGCCGGCGTCATCGACGCCGTCGGCGCGGGCGTGTCACCAGACCGCATCGGACAGCATGTCTGGTGCTATGGCGCCCAATCCTATCGGCCGTTCGGGACGGCGGCCGAGTTGGTTGTGGTGCGTGCGGAGTTCGCAGTGCCCTTGCCATTCTCGGCGCGCAATGCGAGCGAAGTGGAGCTGGCAGAGCAGGCCGCATGTCTGGGGATCGCCGGTATCACCGCGCATAGGGCGATCTTCGCCGACGGCTCCGTCGCGGGACTTAGCGTGCTCGTTCACGGCGCGGCCGGCGGCGTTGGCTCGATCGCTGTGCAACTGGCCCGCCGAGATGGGGCCCAAGTCATCGCGATTGTCCGTGACCAGGCGCAGGTGAACGCGGTCGGCGAAATCGGCGCGCATCATGCGTTCCTCGCCGATGACCCAGACCTTGTCGCCCACATCCGCCAGGCAGCACCCGATGGCGTGCATCGAATAGCGGAGGTCGACCTTGCGTCGCATATTGAGGTCGACGCCGCGGTCATCGCTGTCGGCGGGGTGATCAGCGCCTACTATTCGTCACAGGATCGCCCGGCAATCCCGTACTGGCAGCTCGGCTTCGCCAATGTTACGCTTCGATTGCTCGGCAGCGACGACTTCAACCCGTCGGTCAAAGCGCAGGCCACCCGCGAACTCACCGACGCGCTGATAGACGGATCGCTGCGTGTGAACATCGCGGCCCGATTTCCTCTCGCAGAAATCGCGCATGCACACGAACTCCTTGAACAAGGCGCGGGCGGTCGTGTGCTTATCCAGCTTGCCGAGCGAAATTTCGCAACGTGCGAGCTCTAACAGAATTCCCTATCGCGACAGCGCCTAATCGCAGGACGTGCGCCGTCCCCACCGCAGAGTTGCTCGCGGTTCGCGGACCCGCTCCCATCAACAACGGCTCCGGATCGCCGCTCACGTAGCGATAACCGAGCCGCGGACTAGAGCCTTTCACGTTTTGATGGAAGCGTAGCCGGCGTTTGCGAAGTAGTTGTTGCATTCGGTTGCCTCGATCGTTTCAACGAGGTGGCCGATGTGGCGCCAAGTGTCCTCGACGGTACGTTTCTGAGCTTGGCGCATCCAGTGTTTGATTTTGGCAAAGGCCTGCTCGATCGGATTGAGGTCTGGGGAGTAGGGCGGTAGGTACCAAAGCCTGGCGCCGGCCGCCTTGATCATCTGCCTGATGGCCGCCGACTTATGACTTCCCAGATTATCCATGACGACGATGTCGCCGGGTTTCAGCACGGTGATGAGCTGCTGCTCGACATAGGCGCGGAAGCATTGGCCGTTGATTGGCCCGTCGAAGACGCAAGGTGCCGCGAGCCTATCGCAGCGCAGCGCGCCGAGGAAGCGTGCGCCAGTGGCCGTGCGGGGCCAAGCCGCGCAGCCGTTCGCCCTTCGGCCCCCAACCGCGCAGCGGAGCCATGTTGGTCTTGATCCAGGTCTCGTCGATGAAGACCAGATGCTGCGGATCGAGGCCGGCCTGCCAAGAGCGCCATCGCTGACGCCTGCGGGCAATATCAGCGCGCGCCTGCTCAAGGGCGAACAGCGTTTTTTTTGAAGCTCAGGCCCTCGCGCCTCAAGAACATCCAGACCGCGTTGTGCGAGACCTTGACCCCGCGTGCGGCCAACTCATCCTTCAGACCATGCAGTGTCAGATGCGGCGTCTCACGCACACGCGCCTCGATGAAGGCACGGTGCGGCTCCAGCACCCTCTTGCGATGTCCGCCCATCTTGCCAGGCGCAACCGAGCCAGTCGCCCGATGGCGCTGCAACAACTTCACCGCCGCGAAATGCCGAACCGTTTCGCGGCCGACCGGCGGCTCTCGCCACCCAAAACCGCCGCTACAACACGTTCGCGAAGATCATCCGAAAGAGGTCGCGTCATCCGATGCTGGCCTCCACTCCAGCCAGCATCTTGAATCACAAAACCGACTGATCCGGAATCCCCTTCGATTCCGTCAAATCAGGAACCGCTCTAAGCCAGGATACAATCGGACACCGTAGTTCGGCTGGCGAGCGCCGCCTGCCAGCGGCGGCTCACGAGACCTGTCGGCGGCCCCATCGCAAGAATGAAAATGGAAGTGAAGCAGAACTTTCGTGTGCAGTTTTGCACACGCACTCCAATAACTGATTGAGTTTATTCGCTTATATGTCCAATCCACCAATAGACGCGGTTAAGCTGTGTTAGACTGGACCGGCTTGCCCGAGCCTCGGTCAAGCCCTGCGTTCTTGGTTGGGCGGACTCTCCGATTTCTATCCGGCCATATCCTCAAACACTACTCACCATGGTTGACGCCTTCCATCTTCGGGCAACTGATCCCATCATTTCCGTATGGCCGCATGTTTGAGAATTCGGGAGCGTTGTCATGCATGATTGGATCGCTTGGATCGCATCGCCAAGCGGATCTGCCCCAAGAGCGCTACACTCGGAGGCACGCACGGTGGCGATAGCTGGCGATATGGATGGAGAACTCGACGGATGAGAGAAATGCCTAACTGCCGAGGAAGTCTCTGACCGTTATCGCGGGGGCGTCTCGGTTGGAACACTGCGAAAGACGCGCTCAGCTCAATCGCAGCGCCCATGTCACCGACATTGCCGGCAAGGCGCTTGACCCGGCATCGCTCGAGACATTGTCGAAGCTCGATCCGAAATCGCTGCCGGCGGTTTCCGGCAAGCCGCGGATCGGCGCCTGCGTTGCCGGCACCGGCAAGTTCATCTGCATCGGCCTGAACTATTCCGACCATGCCGCCGAGACCGGCGCCACCGTGCCGCCGGAGCCGATCATCTTCATGAAGGCAAGCTCGGCTATTGTCGGGCCGAATGACGACGTGCTGATCCCGCGCGGCTCGGTCAAGACCGACTGGGAAGTCGAACTCGGCGTGGTCATCGGCAGAAAAGCCAAATATGTCGGCGAGGCCGAGGCGCTGGATTATGTTGCCGGCTATTGCGTCTCGCACGACGTCTCCGAGCGCGCCTTCCAGGCCGAGCGCCAAGGCCAGTGGACCAAGGGCAAGTCCTGCGACACGTTCGGGCCGATCGGCCCGTGGCTGGTGACCAAGGACGAGGTCAAGGACCCGCAGAACATCCCGATGTGGCTGACGGTCAACGGCAAGACGATGCAGAACGGCTCGACCAAGACCATGGTCTTCGGCGTCGCTTATCTCGTCTCCTATCTCAGCCAGTTCATGTCGCTGCACCCGGGCGACATCATCTCGACCGGCACGCCGCCCGGCGTCGGCCTCGGCATGAAGCCGCCGGTCTTCCTGAAGCCCGGCGACGTGGTCGAGCTCGGCATTGAAGGGCTTGGCCAGCAGAAGCAGACGTTCCGGGGGGACGTGTAGAGGCTCTCCCCGTTTTTGAGACCTTGCGTCATTCGACGAGAGCAGATCATCCGATGCTGGCGTTCGCAGGGCTCTGTCGCTTTCAGCTCATATTCTCAACCGGGCAAGTTCTTAGCCGGCCAAGTGTCGGAAACCTCATAGCCGGTGGAGAACGGATCGGTTGGATCAAGCATGTGCTGGCCATGATGGACGGCAACGTCATCACAGCGCGGCGGACAGTGGCGACCTCGGCGCTCGCGGCGCGTGCCTTTCGCGCGAGGACTCGCGAAAACCGCTCGTCCTCGGCTCAGGCCGCGTCGCCAGCCCTATACCGGAGGCATATCGCGCCGTTCGTCCAATTGCCGAGGGATAGGATATCAATCCGGAGAGTGCGGACTGCATGGTTGCCGATTTGATCAACCGGGGCATGGCGCATGGCTCTCCCCTGGGATCCATGTTGACCTGATTGGAGGCTTCACACCAGCCGTCGGCTCGGGCCTTGCGGATCTTGTCGCAGCAAAATTGGTGCATTGCTCGCTCTGATGCAGCCAACAGCTGTCAGGTCCTGGTGCATCCGGTCGTTCGGCCGGCCTAGCGGTCCCAGGCGCCGCCAGGCGCCCAGGCAGCCCATCAAGGGTGATGCGCGTTCAGTGTTTGCCGACGCCGGCGGCCGCCTGTTTGATGAGGCTTGCGACAGCTGCAGGATCGGAGACGTAGACGGCGTGACTGCCAGGCGCCTCCACCGTCGTTGCCTGCGCCCGGTTCGCCATGTTGCGCTGCGCCGGCGGCGGGATCATCCTGTCGTCGGTGGCGACAAGGTACCAGCTGGGCTTTACCCTCCAGGCCGGAGCAGTGACCTTGCCTTCGAGCGCCGCCACGCCCCACGGAACCTGCGAATCCGCCATGAAGGAGGCGAGCCCGGGCCGGACATCGGCTGCGAACGAGGCTGCAAACTTGGCCTTGTCGAGCATCAGGAAGCCGTCGACGGGCGGCAGGATCGGCGGCACCGACGCTCCGGGCGGCGGGTTGGCGATCAAGGTCGAGACCGACTCGCCGGCGTCCGGCGCGAAGGCTGCGATATAAACGACACCTGCCACCTTCGCATCTGTGCCGGCCTCAGACACCACGACGCCGCCATAGGAGTGGCCGACCAGGATGACATCGCCCGGAGCGGCGGCGATGGCACGCTTGGTGACGGCGACATCGTCGGCGAGCGAAGTGGTCGGGTTCTGGACGATGGTCACGTCATAGCCGTCCTTCTTGAGGATCTGATAGACCCCGTCCCAGCCGGATCCATCGACGAAGCCGCCATGCACGAGGACGACGGACTTTGCTGCAGTGTTCGACATTTGAGTTCTCCTTTTTCGAAAACATTGGTTGAAGAGTTTGTTGCAAGAGGACTATGCGGCAAGGCGAAGTGGCGCGCTTTGACGCGGCCTTCAGGACCTCTTGATTTTGCATTGAGATCGCTTTGATTTTGCGTCAACGACGCGGTTAGAGTGTACGTCTGTTTGCAGCGTGGTCTGGAGCGAGTAATTTTGCCGTATCTTTTTGAGGATTTTGCTCTGGACTGCGATCGGCGCGAACTGCGTCGCGGCAACGACCTGATCGCCGTCGAGCCGCAAGTGTTCGACCTGCTGCAATATCTCATCCGCAATCGCGAACGGGTGGTCAGCAAGGATGACCTGGTCGATGCGGTCTGGCAGGGGCGCATCGTCTCGGACGCCACGCTCGCCAGCCGCGTCAACGCCGCCCGCAATGCACTCCACGACAGTGGCGATGAGCAGCGCCTGATCCGCACCATTCTACGCAGGGGCTTTCGCTTCGTCGGCACCGTGCTCGAGGAGGCCGGCACCGAGGCGACGACACGGGTGGAGCAACCGAAGCCTGCCTCGGGGATTCCCGCCCGTCCCTCCATCGCCGTGCTGGCCTTCGTGAACCTGAGCGGCGATCCGGATCAGGACTATTTTGCCGACGGCATGGTCGAGGACATTATCACGGGTCTGTCGCGCATAAGGTGGCTGTTCGTCATCGCGCGGAACTCCAGCTTTACCTACAAGGGCCGCGCGGTGGACGTGAAGCAGGTCGGCCACGAGCTCGGCGTGCGCTACGTGCTGGAAGGCAGCGTGCGCAAGGTGGGAAGCCGCGTGCGCATTACCGGCCAGCTCATCGACGCGGAGGACGGCAGCCATTTGTGGGCCGAACGCTATGACCGCGACCTGACCGACGTCTTCGCGCTGCAGGACGAAATCACCGTCAGCGTCATCGCGGCAATAGAGCCCAATTTGCGCCGGGCCGAGATCGAACGCGTCAGGCGCCAGCGCCCCGACAGTCTCGACGCTTATGATCTCCTGCTTCGCGCACTGCCTGATGTCTACACCTTCATGCCGCAAGGTGCCGCCAAGGGTCTGCCCCTGCTGAACCAGGCTTTAGCCATCGAGCCGACCTATGCTCTTGCCCATGGCTTTGCCGCCTGGGCGCATCAGACCCTATTTGTGCGCGGCGGCATGGACGCGGAGAACCGCGAGAAGTCGATCCGCCATGCCCATGCGGCGATCGAGCACGGTCCGGGCGACGCGATGGCGCTCGCTCTGGCCGGCTTCACCATCGGCCTCGTGGAGCATGACCGCAGGCTGGCCGACGAGGCGTTTACAGAGGCTTTGGCGCTCAGTGCTTCCTGCGCCTTCGTCTATGCCTTTGGCTGCGTGCCGGTGGCCTATGGCGGCGACGCGGCGCGCGCGATCGATTGGTGCGAGCGGGCAATGCGGCTGAGCCCCCTCGACGCCATGAGCTGCGTGCCGCAAGGCATCATCGGGTTCGGTAATTTCCTCTCCGGCCGGCACGAACAGGCCGTCGCGGCCGGCCGAAGGGCGGTGGAACTGAACCCCGGCTTCAGCATCCTGCACGGATGGTTGGCGGCACCACTTGCCAGGCTTGGGCGGCTCGACGAGGCAAAAGCGGCGGCCACGCGACTTTTGTCGCTCGACCCGCAATTCACCATCAGGCGCTGGTCTGCCGCCGTCGGAATTGCGCCTGAGATAATCGATGACGTCACCGACGCCATGCGGATGGCTGGCTTGCCGGCATAAGGGCGCACGCCGGGTCGCCGAGCGAACGCTGCTTGTGCGAGCAACGCGAATTCAGGCTTTGCGATCATCCAACGCGGCGTGGTGCCGGTCAAAAGCGGCGGACTACAAATTGCAGGCGATCTGAAACCCTCGGATGACTTTCTGGCCCGCACTAGATCCGTGGGCCAGCCTAATGGATTTCGCCTGGTCCCCAGGGCGATAGAAGGCTGGCTGGCTCGCCATTTCAACCTCAACCCTTCGATTTTCCGCTAGGGCGCCCCCCGCCTCCGCAGCGATGGCGGCGCCGTATCCATCCCAGGGGCCCGCAGTGTTCGCGGGGAATTCACCAGTGCGGACGAATTTCAGGAAGGCGCCGTTCTGACGGCGATAGGCCTCGGCATGGCGACCTCTCCAATCCGTATCATGATGAGTGACGTACTGTAGGCCTGAATCGACCATCGGTCAGAACATACTTTGCGCCAACACGGTCCGCCAAATGACGTGCCCGTTTCTCCGAGCATCGCAGATCACCTGCAGCGTCGCCCCGGAAGATCCTCGGCGAAGATGCTGGCATGGTCATTTCCCATGATCCCGGCACCGACAACGGCAAGCCGAATTGACATGAAAGGGCTCCAGTTGCTGTTGCTATCACCGAGCGGGCCCCGCTGGCCTTCGGCAGCACGGAGCAGCACCTATGCGCTGACGTCGATCCACGCTCCCTCGCCGGAGGACCTTCTTGCGTCCTCAAGGAGGGCCTGGATACGCGCGCCGGACCGGAAATTCATCGGCTCTGGCGCTCCTCCGGAAATAGCTTTCACGAAGTTCGCTATCTCAATGGCCTTGAGATCATTGAAACCCAGCTGATGGCCGGGGGCGACACAGAACAGACCGTAGGGGTCATGGTCCGGACCGGCTTCGATGCGCCTGAAACCACGACGTCCAGCTCGGTCCGCGACGCTGTAGAAGTGCAACTCGTTGAAACGCTCCTGCGAGAAGACCAGCGCGCCCGCGGTGCCGTACACCTCGAAATCGTGCTGCATCTTACGGCCCGTGGCGATCCAGTTGGCCTCGATGGTGCCCGATGCACCGTTTTCGAATCGGACGAACATCCGGGACAGATCGTCGACCTCTACATCGCGTCTGCCGCCGGTGCCGTCGGGGCGCGAACCTATCACCGTGACGCAATCGCTCAACACCGGCTTATCGGGCCAAGAAGATATTCCGCTGTGGCAAGCGCGTGGCTGCCAAGGTCTGCGAGGGCACCGCCGCCGGCTGGATCGTGGCGGAACGTAAATGGGCTTTCCGGATCCGCCATATAGTCCTCGGCATGGATACCGCGGTAACTCCAGATTTCGCCAAGCTCACCGTTCCGGATCATGTCACGCGCAAGGCGCAGCATCGGGTTGCAAAGATAGTTGAAGCCGACCTGCGTGCGCACCCCAGCCTGTTTGGCCGCTTTGGCCATCTCCCATGCGTCGCTCGCCAGCGGTGCGAGGGGCTTTTCACAGTAGACGTGTTTGCCGGCACCGATGGCTGCGAGCGCCATTTCCTTGTGAAAGGCATTCGGAGCGGTGATGTCTATCAGGTCGATTTCGGGATCTGAAATGAGCGTGCGCCAGTCGCCGCTCGACCGAGCAAAGCCTAGCGCTCGCGACGCCTTGGCTGCGATGTCGTCAGAGCGGTCGGCGATGGTATGAAGGACAATCTCAAATGGTAGATCAAACACACGTTGCGCGGTTGCGAAGCCGAACACGTGGGCCTTGCCCATGAAGCCAGAGCCGATCAGCCCAATCCGTAGTTTAGGTCTGTCTGCTGTCATGCTTCCACGCTTCAGAAGGTGTAAGTTTGCAACGGGGTCGGTCGCGGAATAGGAGGCGGGATTTCTCCCGCCCCTTTCATGGTTACTTCGCGATGCAGGTGTCGGCCGTCTCCGGCGTGCAGACGTCAAGTCCGGTGTAGGTCGGATCCGTCGGAGCCGGCTTGCCGTCCTTCATGTCCTTGAGCGCGAACATGGTCTTGTAGCCCATTTCGAAGGGACGCTGACCTACCTGGCCGAGAGAGTACCCTTCCTTCATCTGTTCAATCTGCGTGGGCAAGGTATCGGCAACGACCAGCGCCAGTTCCTTCTTGGCGATCTTGTCCTTGTACGGCTCGACCGCAGCGCGGTTGGCGTCCGGCACAAATTGCGGGAAGCCGCCGGTCGGCACGAATGCGTCAAGGTTCGGCATCTTCGCCATGTAGTCCTGGAACTGCTGCACCGACAGCGGGAAATCATCGTTGGTGTACAGCGGGCAGCCGGGCGCCTCGGTCCAGCCGTTCTGACTGGTCAGGGGATCGCCCGGCGAGGCGGCCGACTTGGTCCCGGAGAGCGTGTCGCGGATGCCTTGCATGCGCTCGTTATGGTTTGCCGCTGCCGCGCCGCCGGACTGGATGCAGATGGTGCCACCTTTCGGCTTGATCGTCTGCACGATCTTGGCGAGGTTCACGCCGATCTCGTAGTTGTGCGTTCCGACATAGGCGGCGCGCAGATCCTTGTTCTCGGGCAGCACGTCCGCGTCCCAGGTCAGCACGGGAATACCAGCTTCCTTCGCGGCCTGCAGTGCGACGGCCATGGCTGCCGCGTTCGCCGGTGCAACGGCGATGCCATCGACCTTCTTGGCAACCAGATCCTGCACGATCTGAACCTGTTCCTCACCGCCACCGTGCTCGCCGGGTCCGATGTACATGCACTCGAATGCGCCGTTGGACTCGGCCTCTGCCTTCTTGCAGCCATCACGAGCCTGGTCGAAATAGGGGTTGTTCATGTTCTTCGGCACCAGCGCGAATACGAGTTTCTGCTGGGCGTAGGCCTGCCCCGCCGTCAGGGCGGACGCGGCAACCGCAGCCGCCAAAAGATATTTCTTCATCGATGTTCCTCCGTTTGTTGTGTTCACCTCAGGATATTCCACCGGCATAAGCCGGCAGAGCTCTAGCCACGCTTGATGGTGAAGAAGGACTTCAGCGATCTGCCGGACGTCCCCATGCCAAGAAGCACGGCGAGAATGATGAAGATGCCAACGAAGGCACCCTGCCAGTTGGAATCGATGCCTGCCATCAGCAGGGCGTTGCGGACGACCTCGAGGAAGGCCGATCCGATAACCGCGCCGAACGCGGTGCCATAGCCGCCCATCAGGCTGGCGCCGCCGATCACGGTGCCGGCGATGACGCGCAACTCGTAACCTGTTCCCACCGCATTGATCGCCGAGCCGCTGTAACCGAGCAGGAGCAAGGATGCGATCGAGGCGCAGAAGGACGAGAAAACATAAGCCTGGAACTTGATCCGATCGACGGGCACGCCCGTCATGCGTGCCGCATTCTCGTTACCGCCGATCGCGAACAGATGGCGGGCCCACGCGGTGAAGATGAACACCCAGCCGAGGGCTAGCGCCATGATCACCATCACCCAGAAATGGGACGAGAACTGCGGTATCCAGCTAGGAGCCCATCCCTCCAGCGAGTGCACCGGCCACTTTGCCTGGCCGATGGCTTTCACGATCGGGGCGTCAGGCCCAAACTGATAGAGCATTTGGTTGCCTGACAGCACCACCGCCAGCGAACGCGCTATCGACAGCATGCCAAGCGTGACCACGAAGGACGGCATGCCGATATAGGCGACGAAAAAGCCGTTGAACGACCCGCAGGCAACTCCAGCGAGAAGGCCGGAGGCGAACGCCACGTACCAAGGATAATGCCAGGTCAGTAGAAGACCGGCCACGATGGCCACGAGGCCCATGACTGACCCAACGGAAAGATCGATCCCGCCCGTAATCAACACCACGGTCATGCCCAGGCCCATGATGGCGATCAGCGCGAAATTCCGGGTGATGTTGGTTGCATTTTCGGCTGTGCCGAAGCTCGGTTCCAACATGGTCATAAACGCGACAAGGAGGAAGAGCGCGACCGAGACCCAGAAGGCCTGGCTACTTCTCAACTTCTGAAGCGCAGTTTGTTCCATGATGCCGACGACGTCGGCAATCGAGGCGTGGCTTTCCTGGATCGCTTCGGGTTGACTAGGCTGCACGGATCGCTCCCGTGATTAGTCCGGTGATTTCTTCCGGAGATGTCTGAACGGTGGGTTTGTCGGCAACCTTGGTGCCGCGCCGTAGAACGACGATACGATCGCAGACGGCAAAAACGTCTGGCATGCGGTGGCTAATCAGGATCACCGCGACACCGCCCGCTTTCATGCGCCGGATCAATTCCAGGACCTCAGCAACTTGGCGCACGGAAATCGCAGCGGTCGGTTCGTCCATAATGACGAGTCTGGCGTTGGACAAACGGGTCCGTGAAATCGCAATTGCCTGGCGCTGACCGCCCGACATTTTTTTTACGAGATCGCGTGGCCGCGTTTCTGACTTCAGTTCGCCGAACAACTCCGCGGAGCGATCGATCATCGCCTGCTTATCTAGAATCCGGAAAGGCCAGACACCCTTTTTGAGTTCTCGACCCAGGAACACGTTCTGCGCAGCGGTTAGATTGTCCGCCAGTGCGAGATCCTGATACACGACCTCGATCCCCTCGGCGCGAGCATCGAGCGGCTTGTGGAAGTGGCAGGCCTTGCCGCCGACTCTGATCTGCCCTTCGGTCGGGGGAAAATTTCCCGAAATCAGTTTGACCATTGTCGATTTTCCGGCGCCGTTGTCGCCCATCAGGCCGGCCACTTCACCGGGTTCGATCGAAAAGCTGACGTCTGACAGCGCGCGGATTGCCCCGAAGCTTTTGCCAACGCCCTGCACTTCAAGCAAAGACACGTGGTCATCCTCCCATGGACACGGCGGCTCTTGGAGTCTCGCCTCGCCTCATTCTGCAATGGATATTGCGTATGAAGTTCTTGTGCAACAATGCTTATTGCAGAGTTTTATAATTTGCAACAACTATTTTCTATGCGGATTAACTAGCTGTTTTTGATAAGATATTTTTCGGCGCAGCTTGGTGCGAAATCGAAATCTGATGATTGCCGGGATGGCAGCATCGCTTTGTTGCAATGTTTCTTGTGGCGCCGGACTGACAGACCTTTGTGCGGCTTTCAATGGCCGTTCAACGACGCGGGTTGGCCCTCCAGCTCTTTGCCGTTGACCACCAGCGCCGGGTCGATCCTGCTCTCAAAGAAATCGAGCACGTTCTGCACCGCCGACATGGCCATCCGTTCACCGCATTCGATTGTGAGGCCGGCAATATGAGGCGACAGGATCACCTGATCGCATAAGAGGAGTGGATTGTCGGAAGCGGGCGGTTCCTCGTCGAAGACATCGAGGCCGGCGGTCGCCACCTTGCCGGACTGAAGGGCTGCAAGAAGTGCCCTTTCGTCAACTACGCCGCCGCGCGCTGTGTTCACGAGCCAGGCTCCCGGCTTCATGAGGGAAAACTCGTGCTCGCCGATAACAGGTTTATCGCCCTTGGGCGCATGCACGGAAATGGCATCCGCCCATCGAAGGGCCGACGCCAGATCGGAGACGGTTTTCGCAGGGCCTTCCGGCCATCCGATTTTTTCGAGATACGGATCGTAGGCGGCGATCTCCATGGAAAAGGCAGCCGCCATCTTCGCGAGATGCCGGCCGATGCGGCCGTAGCCTAGAATCAGCAGACGCTTGCCGGCCAGTTCCGAAGCTTCCAGCCTGTTTCGCCAATTCCAGGCGCCCTCGCGAACTGACTGGTCCCCGCGCACAGCATGCTTGGCACAGGCAAGGAGCATCATCATGGCGTGCTCGGCGACAGATATGGAATTGACGTCTCCGACGACGGCGAGCGTGATGCCGCGCTTGTTGAGGGACGGCAAATCAACAGAGTCGTAGCCGACACCGTGACGGGACACGATCCGGAGCCTGCGCCCCATCTCGACGGTCGCGGCCGAGAGAGGCTGTGTGCGGATCACCAATCCATCGGCCCTGTCGATCAGGTGGGCATAGCTTGGCTCCGACACTTCCTCGACATAGTCGTAGGTGACGCCGGCGGCATGATCGAGCAACGCGATTCCAGCCGGGTGCAGCTTCCCGGCAACCAGAACATGCGGCATCAGTACCCTCCCTTGGAACCGGCGCTGACGCTTGATCCGCCCGTGAGTTCCCTGAACTTTTTGACGTTCGCTTCCGCCGCACCGGCCAGCATGCGCACGTCGTTGGAGACGGTGGTCATGTTGTAGCCCCACCCGATCGCACGCGCCGCGTAAGCCGGAGTTCCACAGTGCAATCCCGCGGCTATGCCGGCTTTTTTGCAGGCCGCCACGATATGCTGGATGGCCTCGATCATCTCCGGTTCTTCGCGGTCGAAGGCAGGCGGCAAGCGGCCCTGGGTCATGCCGAGGGTCAGGTCGGCCGGACCAACGTAGATCCCGTCCAGTCCAGGGGTCGAAGCGATCGCGTCGAGATTGTCCATCGCCTCGGCCGTCTCAACCATGGCAAAGGCAAGTATCTCGCCATTGGATTCAGAAGCGTAATTGGCACCGGCCGCGAAATTCACACGTGTCGGACCAAAGCTTCGGCTGCCGAGTGGCGGATAGCGCACGTAGCTAACAAACTCGGCCGCCTGTTCGGCGGTATTCACCATCGGACAGATGACGCCGTAAGCACCTGCGTCGAGCACTTTCATGATGATGCCTGGCTCCAGCCAAGGCACCCTGACGAGCGGCACCGTAGCGGAGGCACGCATCGCCTGGAGTATTGGCAGCAGGCCGCTGTAATCGAGCGCTCCATGTTGGAGGTCGACGCCGATGCAGTCGTAACCTTGCGCCGCCATGATCTCGGCGGTGAAACTGTTGCCGATCGAAAGCCAGCCATTGATGGTCGGCTTCCCATCGGCCCAAAGCTGCTTGAGCCTGTTCTTGATCATGAAAAACGCTCCTTAGAATACGATTTGAGCCAGCTTGGTATCGAGATAGTCCCGGATACCTTCCGCGCCGCCTTCCCGGCCCATGCCGGAATGGTTGGTCCCGCCGAACGGCGCCTCGGAAGCCGCTAGCGCAAAGCTGTTGATGCCGACCATTCCGGCCTTGAGCGTCGCGACAACTCTGCGGGCGCGCCCCGCATCCCGGGTGAAGGCATAGGCAGAAAGCCCCATCTTCGAGGCGTTTGCCCGACCCAGGACCTCCTCTTCGGACGAGAAACGGGTGATGGCCGCGATCGGACCAAAATTCTCCTCGGCAAACACGGTCATGTCGTCAGCAACATCGGTAAGGACCGTCGGCTCAAAGAAATGACCGGCGTTGAACGCCGGCGAGCGGCGGCCGCCTGCGGCAATCCTGGCACCGGCCTTTTCCGCGTCGGTAACGATTTGTTCGATTTCGTCGGTCCTCCTGGCATTGATCAAGGGGCCCATCTGCACCGTCGGATCGAGCCCATCACCCAGCTTCAGGGCCTTCGCCCGCGTGACGAACCCGTCGACGAAAGCATCATGGACCTTTTCGTGGATGAAAAAGCGGTCTGGCGTGACGCAAACCTGCCCGGCATTGGCGAACTTCGTGGGCACGGACACGTTGAGCGCGCTTTCGATATCCGCGTCGTCGAAGACGATGAGAGGCGCGTTACCGCCAAGCTCCATCGACACCTTCTTCACCGTATCGGCTGCGTCGCGCAGCATTTGCTGCCCGACCCGTGTAGACCCGGTCAGCGAAACCTTGCGCACAAGCGCCGACGCCATCAGCGGCACGTAGGTTGTGGCCGTGGACCCGACGAGAAGACCGACCGTGCCTGGGGGGAGCCTGCCCGCACGCAGGCAGTCGATCATCACCATCGCGACCCCTGGCGTCTGGCTCGAAGGCCGAAGGATGGCCGAACAACCGGCGGCAAGCGCCGGGGCGACCTTGCGGGCGACGAGCGCGGCCGGAAAATTCCATGCCGTAAAGGCCGCCACGACGCCGATCGGCTCATGCAGCACTTCGAAGCGACCTCCGGGGACACGGCTCTCGACGATACGGCCATAAACACGCCGAGCCTCCTCGGCGTACCACCGGAACTGATCCGTCGCCAGAACCCACTCGCGTTCGGATTGGGCAATGGGCTTGCCCGTCTCCAGCGTAATCATGCGGGCGGCTTCGTCCTTGCGCCGGCCCATTTCGTCGGCGATAGCGTGAAGCGCGTCGGCGCGCTCGAACGCGCTCTTTGCTCGCCAGGCAGAAAGGCCACGTTCGGCGGCCGCCAAGGCAGATTGTGTATCGTCCAGCGTCGCGGTTGGAGTGTCGCCCAGTGAGCGTTCGGTGACGGGACTGGCTACGGTCGCCGTGCTTCGGTCGGAAGCGGCGCGCCATTCACCGTCGATGAAAAGTCCGTATTTGTCATACATTGCCGTCACCGATCTCGCTGGTGCTGACCACCCGACGCTCTGCGACAGATTTGATCGCTGCTTCGGCGAGGACCAGCGCAAGGCGTCCGTCCTCGAATACGACCGACGGCTGGCGTCCATTTTCGATGGCGTCGACGAAGTCGTCGATTTCAGCGTTGAACGCTTCCCTATATCGCTCGATAAAGAAGTGAAGGTATGGCTGCGCCCGATCGCTCAGCCCATCGGCATAGATACGGGCCTCATGCGCGCGTCGGTTCTCGGAAATCGCCATGCCGGCCGATCCGAAAGCCTCGACGCGCTGATCGTATCCATAGACCGCGCGTCGTGAGTTGTTGATGATGCACTGCTTGCCGCTGGCGGTGCGCAAAACCACGGTCACCGTATCCCAGTCATTCGTCTCGGCCATCAGGTCCGGGTCGACCAGCCGGCTGCCGGTCGCAAAGACCTCAACGGGCTCTTCACCGAGCATGAAGCGAGCCATGTCAAAATCGTGGATTGTCATGTCGCGAAATATGCCGCCGGACACGCGTGTGTAGGCAGCTGGCGCCATGCCAGGATCCCGCGACGTGATGATCACCTGGTGGAGCTCGCCGAGCTCGCCACTCTGGATGGCCGCCCGCACCGCAGCATGCCCGGGATCGAAGCGGCGGACGAAGCCAATCATGATGGGCAGCTTGCTTCCACGGATGTTTGCGGCACAGCGATCGACACGCATCAGGTCAAGGTCGATGGGCTTCTCGCACAACACTGGCTTTCCGGCCGCCACTGCCCGCTCAATGTAGTCGACATGGGTATCGGTGGCCGTCGCGATCAACACGGCGTCCACATCGTCCGTGTCAAACATGGCGTCGGCCGAGTCCAACGCGGGAAGGCCGAGCATGGCTGACACTTCGTCGGCGGCGGCGCGATTGACGTCATACACCGCCGCCAGTTTCGTTCGTGGGTGTGCAGCGATATTGGCCGCATGCATGCGCCCGATGCGCCCGCAACCGAGCACGCCAATTCTCAGCATTGCATTCCTCCGCAACAATATTTTTGCAATGATCGTTGCAAAGAGGTTGATTTGTCAATGGCTATTTCGTAATAGTCTGCACAACGGAAATTCGCTAGGGAGGTAGTGATGACGAAGACCATTCGTCTGACCATGACGCAGGCGCTTGTGCGCTATCTGAGCAATCAGTTCACCATCGTCGACGGCAGCAAGGTTCCGCTGTTTGCGGGCGTGTTCGCCATTTTCGGTCACGGCAATGTCACGTGCCTGTCCGAGGCCCTGGAGGCCGCGCAGGACGTCCTTCCCACATGGCGCGGCCAGAATGAGCAGTCGATGGCACTGGCCGCGATCGGGTTCGCGAAGGCGAAGCGCCGGCGCCAGATCATGATCGCCGCCACCTCCATAGGCCCGGGGGCTCTGAACATGGTGACCGCCGCGGGCGTCGCCCATTCAAACCGGCTTCCGGTACTGATGCTGGCCGGCGACACCTTTGTCAGCCGCCGGCCCGATCCGGTCATGCAGCAGGTCGAGCACTTCGGCGATCCTACAGTCAACGTCAACGACGCGTTCAAGGCGGTGACTCGCTACTGGGACCGCATTGTCCATCCCGAACAGATCGTTTCCTCGCTGCCCCAGGCGGTCGCGGTTCTGCTTGATCCGGCCGACTGCGGGCCAGCTTTCATCGCCCTCCCGCAAGACGTGCAGGAAGTCGCTTGGGATTATCCCGAGTCCTTCTTCGAACCCACGGTCCATGCGATTCCGCGCCCCCGGCCGGATCGCGCGCGTCTCGAAGAAGCGGTGCGTCTTCTCAAGGCGGCAAAGCGTCCGCTGATCATTTCAGGCGGCGGCGTGCGTTACTCCGGTGCGGAGGCCGCTCTTGCGAAATTCGCCGAGGCGCGCGGTATTCCGCTTGCCGAAACCATCGCCGGCAAGGGCACGGTGACGCACGACCATCCTGCCCATATCGGGCCCATTGGCATCGTCGGCTCGACATCGGCGAACGCGCTTGCGGGTGAGGCCGATGTGATCCTGGCCGTCGGCACGCGGCTCATGGACTTCACGACGGGATCGTGGAGTGCGTTCAGCCCCGACGCCAAATTCGTCTCGATCAACGCCGCGCGGTGGGATGCCACGAAGCACCGGGCTCTCGCCGTGGTCGGCGATGCGCTGGAAACCATCAACGAGGTCGAGGCCGCGCTCGGTGACTGGAAAGCCGAAAGCGGCTGGACCGAAAAGGGCAAGGTCGAATTTGCCAACTGGAACACCGCGCTCGACGGATTCCAGAAGCCTACGAATGACCCGGTTCCGACCTACGCGCAGGTCGTCGGCGTGGTCAACGCGAAGGCCGGCGAACGGGATCTGCTGATCACCGCGGCGGGCGGGCTTCCCGGGGAAGTCATGAAGAACTGGCGCGTGAAGGAGCCGAACACGTTCGACTGCGAGTTCGGATTTTCCTGCATGGGCTATGAGATCTCGGCCGGATGGGGTGCGGCGATGGCGGATCCGACCCGCACGCCGATCGTGATGATTGGCGACGGCACCTACATGATGATGAATTCCGACGTCTACTCATCGGTTCTCGTCGGCCACAAGATGATCCTGATCGTCTGTGACAATGGCGGCTATGCGGTGATCAACCGGCTGCAGAATGCCAAGGGCGGCGCGTCCTTCAACAACATGATCAAGGATTGCCGGGTCAAGGAGCCGTTTTCGGTCGACTTTGCAAAACACGCCGAGGCCATGGGCGCCCTCACGCGGCGGGTTGAGAGCCTTGCGGATCTCGGCCAGGCTGTGGAGTGGGCCAAAGGGACGGATCGCACCACGGTGATCACCATCGTCTCCGATGGCTATACCTGGACACCCGGCGACGCCTGGTGGGATGTCGGCGTGCCGCAGGTCAGCGAGCGGGCCGAGGTGCGCGAGGCCCATTCGGTTCAAGCCGAAGGCCGCAAACGGCAGCGCATAGGAGTCTAGGTTTTTCGGACGCCCCCCGGGGCGTCCTCTGCCGGAACGATGCCACACTCCCTGAGCATTGTTCCGGCAGTTTTTTTCGCGGCGCCAAAAGTTGGCGGCGGCAGCTGGAATGATGATGGAGATCAAGATGAGAGCCAAGCTTGGCATCGCGCCGATCGCCTGGTGGAACGATGACCTCGCCGAATTGAGCGACGACGTTTCGCTGGAGGAGTGTCTGCGGCAGGCCCGCGAGGCCGGCTTCACCGGCATGGAGACCGGTCGCCGTTTCCCGATGGACGCGGCGGTGCTCGAACCCACTCTGAGGCAGCACGGTATGAGCGTCTGCGGCGGCTGGTTCTCCGGTCTGCTGCTTGACGGCGATATCGAAGCGGAGAAAGACCGCATCGCGCAGCAGATGCAGCTCTTCAAGGCCGTCGATGCCCCCTGCATCGTCTACGGCGAAACGGCAGGCACCATACAGGGTGATCGCTCCGCGCCGCTTTCCACCAAGCGGCGGCTCTCGGAAGACGAGATCAGAATCTATGGTCGCAAGATGACTGCCTTCGCCGAATGGTGTTCGGGCGAGGGCATGCCGATTTCCTACCACCACCACATGGCCGCGCCGATCGAGACCGAGGAAGAGCTCGACTTCCTGATGAAGCATTCCGGCGAGGGTCTGGCCCTGCTCTACGATGCCGGCCACATGGCCTTTGCCGGCGGCGACGTGCTGCGGGTGGTCGACAAGCACCACGCCCGCATTTCGCATGTACACACCAAGGATATCCGCCAGGCAGTCGTAGACGGGCTCGACCGCACCCGGGAAAGTTTTCTCGACGCGGTGGTCAAGGGAGCCTTCACCGTGCCCGGCGACGGCTCGCTCGACTTCGAGGCGATCATCAAGCGCTTGGCGAGCCACGGCTACGAAGGCTGGTTCGTCGTTGAAGCCGAGCAGGATCCCGTCAAAAGCCCGCCGCTCGAAATGGCGAAGATAGGTCACAAGGAATTGCTGCGCGTCATGGCCGCGGCTGGCTACACAGTGGAGGACAAGGCATGAACCGGATGGATGGTAAGATCTGCGTCGTCACCGGATCGACGCAAGGACTGGGCGCGGCTATCGCTCGCCAGCTCGCCCGAGCCGGAGCCGCTGGCCTCGTCACACTTGGTCGTAACGAAACCAAGGGCCGCGCGGTGGCCGCAGACATTTCGCACGCCACGGGCGTGCCCGTGCACTATGTCAACGCCGATCTTGGCAATGTCGAGGATTGCCGCCGCGTGATCGCGGAAGCGGAGCGCGTTTTCGGAAGAATCGACGTGCTGGTCAATGCCGGTGCCCGGACGGACCGAGGCACGATCCTCGACACGTCGCCAGAATTGTTCGACGCCCTGTTCGCCGTGAATGTACGCGGACCTTATTTCCTCATGCAGGAAGCCATCCGGCACATGATCGGCCATGGCATCGAGGGTGCGATCTGCAACATCGGCTCGATTTCGCAGCAGGCCGGCCAGCCGTTCATCAACGTCTACTGCGCCACCAAGGCGGCACTGGCGACACTGACCCGCAACACGGCATTTTCCGTCATGAAGAACCGCATCCGCGTCAACCAGCTGGATATCGGCTGGATGGCGTCCGACCACGAGCGGGAATTGCAGGCGAGCGAGAAGGGCGATCCCGACTGGGAAGCGAAAGCCGTTGCACACCTGCCCTTCGGACGCCTGATCGACCCCCGCGAGGCGGCACGAGCGGTCAACTTTCTCGTTTCGGACGATGCGGGTCTCATGACGGGTGCGGTGGTGGATTACGACCAGACCGTGCTTGGCGCCGCACCCGGTCCCATGGCCGTGCCTGAGAAGGCGATGGCGCTCTGAAGCCATTGGAACCGTCGAAGCGGATACGGAAAAGAAAGCAGCTGCCCTGTGAGGACCCACATCACTCTTCTGGGCGGCTCCGATAACGGATGAACCGGCGGCCCTGCCGCCAGAAGGAGAGCAAGATGCGGACCATTAAGGGGCCAGCTGTGTTTCTGGCTCAATTCGCGGGCGACGAAGCACCGTTCAACAGCATCGAGGGATTGGCCGGCTGGGCCTCGGCCAAGGGCTTCAAGGGCGTGCAGATACCGACCTGGGACAAGCGCGTCATCGATTTGAAGCAAGCGGCTGAAAGCCAGACCTATTGCGATGACTATGCCGGCAAGCTCGCCGAACACGGCCTGGTTGTCACCGAACTGGCGTCGCATCTGCAAGGTCAGCTTGTGGCCCTGCATCCCGCCTACGATCATCCGGCGGATTCCTTCGCCGCACCCGAGGTGCGGGGCAATCCGGCCGCACGGCAGGCGTGGGCAGTCGAGCAGCTTCATCTCGCCGCCAAGGCGTCGAGGCGTTTCGGCATAGACCGCCATGTCACCTTCTCAGGTTCGCTGCTGTGGCCGTTCCTCTATCCCTATCCGCAATGGACGGATGGGCTGATCGACGACGGTTTCGATGAGCAGGCTCGGCGCTGGCGGCCAATCCTTGATGCCTTCGACGAGAGTGGCGTGGACCTGTGCTACGAAATCCATCCTGCCGAAGACCTGCATGACGGGCTGACCTTCGAGATGTTCCTGGAGCGCGTCGGCAACCATCCGCGCTGCAACATCATGTACGACCCCAGCCATCTCGTGCTGCAGGCGATCGATTATCTCGCCTACATCGACCACTATCACGAGCGCATCAAAATGTTCCACGTCAAGGATGCCGAGTTCCGGCCGGACGGCAAGACCGGCGCCTATGGCGGCTTCCAGCCCTGGATCCGGCGTGCCGGCCGCTTCCGCTCCCCAGGCGACGGACAGATTGACTTCAAGGCGATTTTCTCGAAACTCTCCGGCTACGACTTCGACGGCTGGGCGGTGCTCGAGTGGGAATGCTGCCTCAAGAATTCAGAGGACGGCGCGGCTGAGGGAGCCCGCTTCATCGCCGATCACATCATCCGCGTTTCCGAACGCGCCTTCGACGACTTCGTCAAGGCCAGTGCGGACCGCACGATCAACGATGCCATTTTAGGTATCGACAGGGGGGCACGCTCGTGACTGCTGATTTTCGGCGACCGCTTCGGCTTGGCATGGTCGGCGGCGGCGAAGGCGCCTATATCGGCAACATCCACCGCATCTCCGCCCGGTTCGATGGCGCCTTCCAGCTTGTCGCCGGCGCGTTCGACGCGGACGCGGCAAGCGGCCACCGCTTCGCGGCCACGCAAGGCATCGATCCCACCCGGTCCTATGACGACTTCAAGGCCATGATCGCCGCGGAGAACAATCGCGAGGACCGTATCGACGTGGTGGCGATCTGCACGCCCAACCACACCCATTTTCCGATCGCCAAGGCTTTTCTCGGGGCCGGCTACGAGGTGATCTGCGAAAAGCCGCTGACCAACACACTCGAAGACGCGATCGCGCTCGAGCAGCTGGTGCGCGAGACCGGACGTTTCATGGGCGTGACCTATACCTATTCGGGCTATCCGATGGTGCATGAGGCGCGCGAGATGGTGGCAGCAGGCAAGCTCGGCGCGATCCGGGTCGTGCAGGTGGAGTATCCCCTGGAATGGATGGCGACGGCCATCGAGGCGGCAGGCAATGTCCAGGCCGCCTGGCGCACCGACCCGAAGCGATCGGGGCGTGGCGGCTCGATCGGCGACATCGGCACGCACGCCTATCATCTGGCTGGCTTCGTGACCGGGCTGAAGCTGGAGGCCCTGACAGCAGACCTCGCTTCCTTCGTCGAGGGACGCGTGCTTGACGACAACGCCCATGTGCTGCTGCGCTACGAAGGTGGCGCGCGAGGGCTGCTTTGGTCGTCACAGGTCGCACTCGGCTGCTCGAACGGGATTCGACTGCGTGTCTTTGGCGAGAAGGGCAGTTTAACCTGGTTCCAGGAGCAACCGAACGAGCTGACGTTCTCACCGCTGTTCAGCCGCACCGAGACTATGAAGCGGGGTGCTGACGATTTGAGCGAGGCAGCGAAAGTGCGAACCCGCACACCACCCGGCCATCCCGAGGGCTATCTGGAGGCCTTCGCCAACCTCTATCGCGGCTTTGCCGAAGCCATCCACGCTCGTCGTGAGGGGCGCAAGGCAACGGCAATAGGGTTGAATGTGCCGACCGCCTATGACGGGCTGAAGGGCGTGGCATTCGTCGATGCAGTGGTCGATAGCGCCGAAGCCGACGGGCAACCCTGGCTCAAACCCTACGCCGTCTGACAGGTCATTGGAGCGGTTTGCCGGACGTGATCGTTGTCCTTGCGGCATTTGGAGACAAGTCTCTTCGCCAGTCGGCTCTCAGAAAATAGGGCAATAGATGTCGATCAGAATAGCAATCATCGGCGCGGGCATCATGGGCGCCGACCATGCCCGGATTGTCGCCGAAGACCTGCCGGCGGCAAGCCTCCAGGTCGTATGCGACGCCTCACCGGAGCGAGCCCTAAAGGTGGCACAGGACTACGGCGCGACCTATGCCGCCACGGACCCGTTGGAAACCATCCGGCGCAGCGACGTTGACGCCGTGGTGATTGCCAGCCCCGACGAGACCCACGCACCGCTGTCGCTCGCCGCGATCGAGGCCGAAAAGCCGGTGCTCTGCGAAAAGCCGTTGTCGCAAAGCTCGAAGGAGTGTCTGGGCGTGATCGAGGCGGAAGTGTCGCGCGGCCGACGGTTCGTCCAGCTTGGTTTCATGCGCCGCTTCGATCCGTCCTATCGCGACATGAAGGCGTCGCTCGACAACGGCTCGCTTGGCCGGGCGATCATGATGCATAACTTCCATCGGAACGTGGAAGCGCCGGCCAACTTCACCGGCCAGATGGCGATCACCAATTCCGCACCGCATGAATTCGACGTCGCACGCTTCGTACTGGGCGCCGATCATACGGCAATCTCGGTTTTCCAGCCGGGGGGTGTCGACGCATCGAAGACTGGCGCGCCGGTCTCATGGTTCTCGAAACAGACAGGGGTCAGCTCGTCAACATCGAGATCACAACAACGCCGCCTATGGGTATGACGTGCGTGGCGAACTCGTCGGCGAACAGGGATCGATCTTTCTAAATGTGCCTGCCACAACGCGCCAGAACGGCGCTCTCATGGCCTTCGAGCGCTATGCATCGGATTGGCGCCCGCGTTTTGCCGAAGCCTACCGGCTCCAGGACAAGGCCTTCCTTCACTTCGTTCGCACAGGAGAATTCCCGGCGGTCGCCGCAGACGTCTGGGACGGCTACTGCACGGCTCTGGTCGCCGAAGCCGGTGTCAAAGCACTTCACGAGGGTCAGCGTGTCGCCATAGCGAGGGCGGAAAAGCCGTCCCTGTATGACCGGTAGATGATAGCGAGATGAAACTGGCTTTTGTCTCCGACAGCTTTGGCGGCATGACGTTCGATGCACTTTTCGACCATGCCGCACGCCTTGGCGTCGACTTGCCTTGACCATCGCATGACGGATCGAGCACCTACGCTGAACGCAATACCGGATTTTCATAGCAGCCCAGGTAAGCCGGCGACTACTGCCTTCCAGTTTCCGCCGATCGTTTCAGCGTGATTGGGTCGAACCCAACGCAAATCAGAAATTCTGCTGACCCATGGCCTTTTCGATCAGCTTGTCGATCGATACCGCCAGCACGAGAAGCAGTCCCGTCACGATGAGGCGAACGTAGTTCTCGACGCCCATCAGGTTGAGCCCGTTCTGGACTGTTCCGATAACAAGCGCGCCCAACAGGGCCGCGTGAATGGAGCCGCGGCCGCCGAACAGGCTGACGCCGCCGATGACGGTGGCGGCAATTGATTCCAGCAGCAGCGTGCCGCCCCCTACTCCGCCACCGGAGAAGACGCCAACGCCTAGTGCCCGCGACGCGCCCAGTACGCCAGCCAGCGCAGCGATAGCGCCGGCAATAGCGAAGGCCGCCATCTTGATGCGCGCAACCTTGACGCCGGCCCGTCGCGCAGCCTCGTCATTGTTGCCGACCGCATAAAGATAGAGGCCGAACCGGGTTTCCTTGAGGATATACCCGCCTATCCCGAGCAGGATCGCAAAGATCAAAACCACAACTGGTATGCCCTGATGTGCGTTGAGGATCATCACGACGATGGCGCCAAAAATCGCGGCCGCGCCGAGCGGCAGCACAAAGCGGCTGAACAGGGAAGCTTCCAGACCGGCGCGCTTTCTGCGGGCAATGCCCGACAGGACCAGAGCGGCAAACGCGACGAGCCCAATCGCCAGCGCGCTCCATGACGTGATCCCCGAAATCTTAGTCTCTGCAATCTTGTCGATACCGGTTCCCATCAAACCGTAGCGGGCGGTCGGAGGCAAAAGCACGAGTTGCAAGCCATTGAGAGCCAGTCCGAGCCCCAGCGTCACCACGAAGGACGGTACGCCGACAAACGTGACCCAGCGCGCCGAAAAGCTGCCGATAGCAGCACCCATTACGATTGCGACCGTCACCGCCAGCCAGGGCGAAACGCCGTAGTCGACAACCAGCTTGGCCATCAGGACTGATGTCACGCCGTTGATCGCCGCGACCGACAAGTCGATTTCCTTGACCAGCAGCACGAACATCAGACCGATCGCCATGATGCCCACAACCGTGCTCTGGACGAGCAGGTTCGACAGGTTCTGCGGTGTCAGGAAGACATTGCTCTGGAGCGCGAAGAACACCCACAGCGCCACGAGCCCGATTATGACGGGCAGCGCACGCATGTCGCTGTTGAGCACTTCGCCGAAAGTGCGGTGTTTGACGTCACCGGAAGCGGCGGCCGAGTTTGCCATTTTTGACGTATCCTTCTGATACTTTTCGCCCCAGGGGGCTCAGCCAGCGAGGTTGACTGCCTCGTTGCCACCGACCATCGCGTTGACCACTTGCTCGCCTGTCACTTCACTCGATTTGAAACTCGCGACGTTCGCGCCTAGGCGCATGACCTCGATGCGGTCGGTGGCGTTGACGACGAAATTGTGGATGTCGTGGCTGACCACGACGATGCCGAGCCCATCATTGGCCAAGGTGCGAACCAGGGCCGAGACCTGCTCGGCGGCGGAGTGGCTGAGTGCGGCTGTCGGCTCATCGAATATGACGACCTTCGGCGTCCACAGGATGGAACGTGCGATGGCAATGTTCTGTCGCTGGCCGCCGGACATTGCTCCGACAGGACGCGTCAGTGACAGCTGGCCAAGTCGCATGCGCGTCAGCACCTCGCGGGCACGAACTTCGCATTCGGCGCGACGGATCCGTCGGCCGAACCATGCCGGACCAGTCAGCTCGCGCCCGAGAAACAGGTTCTGCACGGCGTCCAGATTGTTGCAGAGCGCGAGATCCTGATAGACGGTCTGGATCCCAAGGGCGGTGGCGTCGGCTGGGCTGGCGATCTTGGCCGGTTGGCCCTCGATGCTGTAGTCACCGGAGTCGAAGCCGAACACGCCGGCCATGATCTTGACGAGCGTGGACTTGCCGGCGCCGTTGTCGCCGACAAGCGCCACCACCTCGCCGGCGTGGACGTCCACCGAAGCTCCCTGAAGAGCATGGACCGACCCAAACGATTTACGGATGTTGCGCATCGATATAAGCGGCGTGGATTGGTTCGCCGCATGAACATCGGCGCCGCCGCGGGTTGCTTCCGCTTTGACCATCAGGCTCCTCCCATCAGGTAGCCGAAGGACAGCGAGCGCCGCTGTCCTTCGGTCGATCTCGCTATTTGTTGTTCTTCTTGCAGACTTCGGTGTCTTCGATGCCCTTGCAGATTTCTGGCCAGGTCCAGACGCCTGCAGTGACGACGTCCGAGAGATTGTCCAGGGTGATGTTCTTCACCGGCAGGAAGACAGCCGGCACATCCATGAACTTGTTGTTCACCTTGCCGTTGATCAGATCCTTTGGCACTCCTTTGCCATCCAGGATCGAAGCCACGACGTCCGCCGCATAGGTCGCCTCGACCTTGAGATCCTTGAGCACGGAGTTGTCCTGCCATCCCTGCGCGACGTACCGCAATGCCTCGACGGTCGCGTCCTGCCCGCCCGTCACCAGCTTATCGCCAGGCTTGGCGCCCTGGCTGATCAGCGCGGCAACCGAACCGCCGGTGGTGCCGTCGTTCATGCCGAGAAAGACATCGACATCACCGCCATTGCGGGTCAGGCAGTCTTCGGCGAAGGATTGAGCCAGCGCCGGATCCCAGTTTTGCGTGTACTGCTCGCAGACGACCTTCACCTTGCCGGAATCGATCAACGGCTGAAGAAATTCGTTCTGGCCCTTTTCATACTGGCCTGTACCGTATTCGCCCTCATTACCCTTCACACGCGCAACCTTGACCGGCGACTTCTTCATTGCGCTGATCAGCTCGGCGGCGCGCTTGCCTTGCGCTTGTCCAACTGACAGCGAGTCGAAGACGACGTGCGCTTCGGCCTTGCCGCCGACCGCATCGTGATCATAAAGGACCACCGGCACCTTTGCATCGGCTGCCGCCTTGAGACTGCCAGCGGCAAGGTTTGCGTCCGTCGCCGCAAGCACGATCACGCTGGCACCCTGGGTGATGGCGTCTTCGACCAGCCGCTGCTGCCGCGCCGGATCCCCTTCGCCATTCTGCACCGTCACGTGAGCGTTCGGCGCCTTCTCCTTCATCGCCGCGACAAAGAACGGCGCGTCCCGGCTTGTGAAGCGAATTGTCGTGGTATTCGGCAGCAGAAAGAACACTTTCTTGGCATCTTGAGCATGTGCCGTCGCCAAGGCGCCGGCCATAGCGGTTGCCGTCAGAAATGCAGTCAGAAGTCGCTTCATTGTTTCCTCCCAAGGAACATTGAGTTCGTCTCCTCCTTCATGACGGCGCGGGACAACTCCCGATCCGGATTGAGGACGAGCTGCAACGAAAATTGCAAAATATAAATATTCGGCAATGAATGATGTGTCAACGATGCGACAATGAAATCTTTGCATCGTGCGGAGTGCGCAATTTCTATTGCGAATCGCAGACTCGAGTGCACCTGCTGCGCTTGCTTCGCAACCGGAATGCCAAGGACGCGGAACGCCTGGGTTGTTGTCGGGGAACCGCTACTGCCCGGTGACGGTGGGTATGCGCGGACTGACAGCGTTGTTCTGCAGTCGCGCCGCGAGCGCAACTGTCAGCGCCTGGGCGAGGCACATTGGGGCGGCAAGCGATCGGGAAAATGTATATTCATGCTCCGGTACGGCGAAGAGGACACTGGCGTTCTTGGCCAGCGGGGACAGCGTGCTGTCGGAAATGGCGATGATCGGAACTTCGCTGCGCGCGGCTTCCTCCACGACGTTGACGACTTCATTGGCGTAGAAGCGAAAGGACACGGCAAACAAGACATCGGTCTTGCGGATCATGCGCGCCATATGCGTGGCAAGTCCGCCGCCCGGATCAAGCAGCACGCAACGTTTGCCCAACATCGTCAGGATATAACGGAGAAGTTCGACCACAGGCGTCGACCTCAGCTGCCCGATCAGGTAGATCGCGTCGGCCTTTTCGAGAAGGGTCACAGCCTTGGCCAGGTCCTCGGGCGGTATTTGCGTCAGCATGTCCTGCAGCGAGGCGATGTCGCGGACCACGAGGTCGCGCATGAATCCGACTTCGCTGCGATCTGTTCGCGCTCCCAATTCGCCTTCCAGCGCCTTGATACGGGCCTCGAAGCCGGGCGCGGCGGTCGACAGACGCTTCTGAAAAAGGGACTGGAGCTCCTTGAAGCCTTCATAGCCGAGCGCCTGCGCAAAGCGTACGAAGCTCGAGGCATGCACTCCGCTGCTATCCCCAATCGCATTCACCGACCTGACAGCGACGTCGTTGGGATTCTGGGTGAGATAGAGCGCGATCTTCTGGTAGGATTTGCTCATTTCGTCGTAGCGGTCGTGGATGAGCCGGATGAGCTCTTCATAGTCACGCGGCGCTTCAGCGGTCGGTTTCATGTTGCACTCTTTCGCAATATTCATTGCACAATGACGCGTCTGCGTCGATTCTGCTAGTGAAATCAGGTGCAACATTGTTTAAGCAAAAGCGCGTGCAGCTCAGATGGAAATTGGCAGGTCACACCTAGCTCGACGCCCTATGGCGGCGATCAAGCCCGAGCCGCATCATGACCTAGATGCCGAAATCGGGAGGACGTGCAAGGCAGTGCCTTGCTACCGCCTTGAGGGTCGACTGGCCTTCACCCCAACGCTGTTGCGGGTCGCCCCATCTGATTCACTGTCGGTAATCAGCGAAAGGTAGCGCTGAAGAGCCTTCGAGAACTTGGCATTCCAGATCTCATGCGCAGTATGCAGATCTCCGTCCCGTAAGCTTTCGAATAGCTTGACAACATACTTCTCGGCATCGCCCCTTCGGTCAGTATAAACGACCCCGAGTTGATGGTTGAAGCGCCTCACGTCTGCGGTCAGCTCAGAAAAGTAGCGAATGGTCCGCTGTAATCCCGTTGCATCAATGATCGCCTGCTGGAACTCAAGATCGTTGCGAACGGTCTCGACCTGGCTATCGAGGTTAGCGAACTTGACGGCATTCTCAGCCAATTTTTCGAGGCGCTTGAGGTCAACCGAAGCCAGGCGACCTGGCTCGGCGAGCAGATGGTCTAGGGCAATTTTTCCCAGAGCCATCCGGATATTGTAAACTTCGATGACGCTGTCTGCGTCCACCGCCCTGACAGATGCTCCCTTGTTCCGCTTGATCTCGACGAACCCCTCGCGAGCAAGCAGGCGCAATGCTTCCCGGACCGGATGCCGGGAGACGTTCAACATGTCGGTAAGCTGTTGCTCGACGAGACGGTCGCCGGGCTTGAAGTGCCCAGCAATGATCGCGTTCCGGATTTGCTCCGCAGCGAACTGCGTGCTTTCCATCTGCGTCATGGGAGCCAGAATGGCGCCTATTTGATTTGCGTGTCGCATCAAGATCCTCATAAGCCGACCGCAGGAGATCGGCTGCACAGGCATTCGGAATGTAGACTATATACGAATGCGATAATGAGAAGCCTGCCACTAAGCTATCCTTACGGAATAAGTGGAAAACATTCTGTCTCGCCTGGCTTGCCGTTAGAGCGAGACCGACAGGTTCTTCGCCGGAAGGGCGCCTGCACCACGATACGCAGTGAGCTCTATTTCGAAGAGATACTCAGGTCCGCCCAACGGACCACAGCTGACGCAGCTTGCCGGAGAGATGTCCCGGAACTTTTCGCCCATATAGGCCATGACTTCCGGGACGTCTTCCTGGCGCGGAATGAAGATGCGTCGCCGCACAACATCCGCAAGGCTGCTGCCGACCGCCGCAAGCGCGCCTTCGACGTTCTTCATCGCTTGCCTTGCCTGCTCGACGGCCGTCTCAGGCATCACACGGGTCTTGTAGTCGCGTCCTGCGGTCAGGGACATGAAGATCCAGTTGTCGAGGGCGACGATCCGCGAATAGCCTTCCTTCTCTTCCAGGATGCTGCCGGACTTTAGCTTCACGAGTTCCATGGCGTTCTCCATTGCTGATCAGATCGAGATGCCGCCGTCGATCGCCACCGTCTGACCGGTGATCAGCGCGCCGGCGAAACCGAGGAACACGATAAGCTCCGCGACATCCGCCGTGGTGCAGACTTTCTTCAGAGGTGTGCTGGCGAGGGTGCTCTGGCGACGCTCCTCCGACCATTCAATCGCCCACGAACTTTCGACGACGCCGGGCGCCACCGCGTTGACGCGCACATCGGGCGCGAGCGCACGCGCCAGGTTCTTCGTCAGGTTGATGACGGCGGCCTTGGAGCCGCTATAGGCGATGGTGCTGGCCACGGCGCCGAAGCCGGCGATCGAAGCGGTGTTCACGATCGAACCTTTGGCCAGCTTGAGAGCAGGCGCCGCGGCCTTCGAGCACCTGAAAACGCTCATAAGGTTGACGTTCAGCAGATTTGCCCAAAGCTCCTCGGTTATGCTGTCCAGGTCGTTGATCGGCACCGGGACCTTCACGCCAGGTATTCCCGCGTTGTTGACAAGCAGATCGAGACGGCCGAGCTTCGCCACCGCCTCGAGCACCATTGCCTTGGCCTGCCCGGCGTCGCCGACATCGCCTGGAGCACCGATGACGTCGAGCCCCTCCTTTTGGAGCTCAACGAGAGCAGCCTCGCCCCGCTGGTCCGCCAGCAGATAGTTGATTGCGACCTTGGCGCCTGCCTTGGCTATCATGCGCGCGGTTTCGAGGCCGATGCCCGACGCGCCCCCGGTGACGAGCGCCGCCTTTCCCGTGAGATTGAACGAGATCATGAGTTACCCTCCGATGCTGCGTTTGGATGGAATTCGCTAGGCGACTGAGCTTCTGACGATTTCAAGGGGCTTGCGATTCTCGCGCCGCAGGAACTTCTGTGTCTGTTCTTTGCGGGGATTGTCGATCACCTCTTCGGCCGTGCCGATTTCGCAGACTTCGCCCTGGCAGAGAAAGGCCACGCGGTCCGCCGATTCCCGAGCGAAATTGATATCGTGCGTGACAACCACCATCGTCATGCCTTCGCTCTTTAGGAGACGCATGGTCTCAAGCACTTCGCCGACAAGTTCGGGGTCGAGCGCGGAGGTGACCTCGTCGAAGAGCATATAGCTCGGCTCCATCGCAAGCGCTCGGGCGATGGCGAGACGCTGCTGCTGGCCGCCTGAGAGCTGAGACGGCAAGCTGTCGCCCTTGTCGCCGAGCCCCACATGCTCGAGGTGCTTCTGCGCAAGTGCGCGCGCCACCGCGCGGCTTCGCTTTGTGACCACCCGGGGTGCCAGCGCGACATTTTCCAGCGCCGTGAGGTGCGGGAAAGCGTTGTACTGCTGGAAGACGATGCCCAGCTTGCTGCGCAGCTTGTTGATATCCGTCTTCGGATCGTGGACGCTGATGCCGTCGACGAGAATCTCGCCACCCTGGATCGGTTCGAGCCCGTTGATGCATTGCAGGAGCGTTGATTTTCCCGACCCGCTCGCGCCGATGAGGCACACGAGTTCGCCCTTTTCGACCGTGAGATCGATGCCCTTGAGCACGATCACCGATCCGAAGGCCTTCTGGACGTTGCTGATGCGGATCATACGCGGACCTTTCTTTCGAGGTGCCGGCTGTACCGGGAAACAGGATAGCAGATAAGGAAATAGAAAAGCCCCGCACCCATCAGCAGCAGCCAGGTCTCATGTGTCCTGGTGATGAGTATCTGCGTGGAACGCATATATTCGATGTAGCCGACCACGCCTGCGAGAGCGCTGTCCTTGATCAGGCTGAGGACGAGCCCGATCCACGGAGCCAATCCCGTCCTGAATGCCAGGGGCATGGATATGTACAAGAGCTCCTGGTAGCCGTTCATGCCGAGCGAGCGAGCGCTCTTGCGGTATTGAACCGGGACTGAGAGGAGGCTCGCCCGGACCACCTCGGCAGTTACCGCCGACATCCAGGCACCAAGCGCGACGGTACCGAACCAAAAGGGTGAAGTGCCGAAGCCCAGGATCGATAGGAGGCTGTTGGCGAGTATCAGCTGGATGATCATCGGCACGCTGCGCAGGATGTCGATGAAGGGGGCCGTGGCGATCCTCACGGTCATTGACACGGTGCGCAACCAGCCAAGGACGATCCCGGCAAGGGTGCCGACAAGGGTTGCTGCGGCGGCCAGCCTGACAGTGTTGAGCAGACCCTGAGCCAGGAAATAAGCATCCGACCAGGCGAGCCCTTGGTTTGCGAACTGAAACTGCACGCCTAGCTCCTGTATATGAGGCGGAAGGCCAGGTGGGACGAGAACTGCAGCCCTTTGGCGATGAGGTAATAGATCAGCGCCGTGACCAGAAAGAACTCGAATGTCCGGAAGGATGCGGACTGCGCGTACTGCGTGGCGCCCGAGAGCTCCTGCAGTCCGACCAGCATGCCAAGCGAGGTGTTCAGCATTCCCCAGATGCCTTGTGTGACATAGGCAAGGAAGATCACCTTGAACATCTGCGGAAAGATCACATGAATGAAGCTCTGCGGGCTGGTCATGCCGAGTGAGCGCGAAGCCGACAGCTGCTGTCGCGGGATGGCGTTGAGGCCACCCCTGAAAATTTCTGTCATGTATCCGGCGTTGTTGAAGGAGACGGAGATGAGGACGGCGGCGTAGCTGGGGATGTTGATGTGGAAGGCGCCCAGCCCGAAATAGAAGAGATAGAGCTGAAAGACAGCAGGCGTGTTGCGCGACAGCTCCACCCACCAGGTCGAAAACCGGTAGGCCCATCCCTCGCCCTGCTGGCGCGCGACAGCCATGGGCATCGCAATGAGCGTGCCGACAATGAAGGCCAGAATGGTGATCTGGATCGTCACCCAGGCTCCGGCCAGCAGCAGGGGCAGTGAATCCCAGACTATGGACCAGTAGAACTGATAGCCGTTCATGCCAAACATCCCATGCTCATGCCGGCAGGTTTTCCTGCCGGCATGAGCCCTATGGTTAGAAGTTAATGCCTTCAGCTGTCAGCGGCGGCAGCGGGCCATTGCCGTAGTACTTGTGGTACACCTCGGCCCAACGCCCATTCGAAACCTGAGTGAACACGAAAACGCGCGCCCAGTTGAGGAACTGCTGGTCGTCACGTTTGACGGCAATCGACCCGAAGTCGGCGAGAGGGGCAAGTCCGGCCATCACGAACTCCGGAAACTGACCACTTTGCGATAGCGAGTTGAAGACGGCGACATTAATCACGATGGCGTCGATCTTGCCCTGCTGCAGAGCCAGGAAGGTTTCCGCATCGCTCGCAAAGCCGGTGTAGGTCGCACCCGTACCCTCCCAGCCCTTGCCCAGCTCATCCTTGAAGAGTTGCTCAGGCGTGGTGCCAACGACACCACCAAGCTTCTTGGATGCCAGTTCGGAGTATTTGGCGATGCCAGTGTCCTTGCGGGTCACGACTGCCATGACGTTGTTGGTGTATGGCTGGGTGAACGCCACGGTCAGCGCACGTGCCGGGGTCGGCGTAGTCGAGGCGATAAGGACGTCGATGCGGTTCGAAACCAGCGCCGGGATACGATCCGGCGAAGGCGTCTCGATGATTTCCGGCTCTGCGCCAAGCGCCTTTGCCATGTCCTTGCAGTACGTCACGTCATAGCCGTCGGGCTCGTTGTTCGAGTCGCGGAAGCCGGCAGGCGGACTGTCCAGCATGATGCCACAACGCAGCTTTTTGTTCTTGATGATCGTGTCGAGGGCCGAGTCGGCATGCGCCTGAGCGGCAAGCGTGAAAGTAGCGACCGCTGTCGCCAGCAGAGCCTTTACAATCGTTTTCATTTCATTCCCCTTTCTTGTATTGCACACTAGTTTTTTGTTGGCTGAGCATTTGTGAGGCCGCTCAACTCGCCTTTCTCGCCAGCCCGGGTGACACGCCGAGAGCTTCGATAGGTCCCACTTCCTTCTCGATCAGCGGCACGACTTCGTTCTTGAATCGAACGAGCGAGCGATGCGCCAACTCGATTGGCATGCAGCCGAAGGAGAAGTTGCAGGTGTAGTTGCTTGGATTGAGACGTTTGATGTCCGCGACCATCTTCTCGGCAACGGCATGCGCATCGCCTACCACCATGTTGTCCGCATATTGGTCGAGCGTGTACTCGCCTTCGTACGCCTGGTTGCTGATGTAGCTGTTGTCGTCCAGCGGCGGTGAAGCCTGGCGAAGATAATGTGCCATACGCCCCACGTACCGGGCCCGCTCCGCCACGACCAATGCCTCGCTGCGGCTGTCGGTTATGGCCAGGTACTGCATGATCGCCAAGGGCTTGGTCGAAGGCTGCTCGCCGATGGACGTCCAGGCGTCGTTGAGCCCGTTGACCATCTTGTAGAGCACGGGCGATCCGAGCGTGCTGGCTGCAAGGAACGGAACCGCCTTCCACTTCTTGAAGCGCTCGAGGAGCTTGGGGTGGGAGGAGGTCACAAAAATCGGCGGAAGGGGCTTCTGCTGGGTGCTGATCGCGAAATGGGTCTTGGGGAGGGAAATGTACTTTCCCTTGTACTCTACCTCGCCATCGACAAGCGCCTTTTCGATGACGTCCCAATACTCGAGGAAAACGTCGACCCGATCGTCCAGCACGATGTTGTAGCGGTCGAACTCATAGCGCTGATAGCCGGTACCCATGCCGATGATGAGGCGGCCTTCGGTCTGTGTGTCGGCGACAGCGATCTCCTGGGCCACACGGAGCGGGTTATAAAGCGGCAGCACGATTACGCCCGGGCCAAGCTTGATCCGCTTGGTCCACCCCGCCGCGTAGGAACACATCATCAGCGGCGACGGCGAACTCGAATAGTTGGCGAAATGGTGTTCGGCGAACCACGCGACATCGAAGCCGAGCTCATCAGCGGTCTCCACCATCTTGCGGGTATCGCGCATCACGCCCTGGGCACCGTCGGGATGATCGCGAAGCGTCATCAGGTTAAAAAGGCCAAGCTGCATTCATTTGCTCCTAAGATCCCTCGGCGACGGCTGTCGACGCTGGCAAACAGTCCTATCCAGCCTTCTGCAGGACCATGGGTGAAGTCAGCGCGTAGGCGCCGTTCTGGTAGATCAGGGGGTCGACATCGGAGGCAAATGCCACCCCTGCGACCCGTCCGATGATGATGTCGTGCGTGGCATAGGAGATCGCCTGATCCATTTCGCAGAACAGGTTCGCCTGGGCGCTTGCCAGGTACGGTATGCCGTCCTTTTCGGTCCACTCGCCAATGTCGAAACGCCTCTCGGCTGGCCGTCCGCCACTGAAAGAGTTGGATATGTCGGCCTGCGAGGCCCGAAGCACGTTGATGCAGTATTGCCCCTCTTCCTTGAGCGGCACGTTGATCGACGAGTTGCGGTTGACGCAGGCAAGGATCGAAATGGGAGCGAAGCTGAGCGGCGTGACCGACGTGACGGTGATGCCATATCGGCGCCCATCGTGCCTGCACGAGATCACGCAGACCGTGGACGCCACGCGCCGCATCGATTGCCGGAAATGCTCGGTACTCAGGTCCTGCGAGAGCATTATTTGCTTCCTTGTTCCCAGCTTCAGAATTGCAGATTATCTACAATACGTCAACGTATTTTTGGACCACCCCGCTCCAGACGAAACTGCCTTGTTTAGTGGTGGTCGTGCGCTCCGTCAGGGCCCGGAAGCGGGAATTGCCTGGCCAGATCCGCGACTTGCTCCGCAGAAAGATATCGCGGGTTGAGACCGCGAAGCAGAAGGTACAGCTTCGCCGTTTCCTCGAGTTCCTCGATCGCGAACACAGCGCCCTCGAGATCCTTGCCGGCCACGACCGGCCCATGGTTTGCCAGCAGGACCGACGTATAATTGCCGGCCAATCCCTTGATCGCCTCGGCGACCGCCGGATCGCCCGGCCTGAAATACGGCACCAGCGCAGTTCGGCCAGCGCGCATGAGATAGTACGGCGTCATCGGCGGCAGCACCGACTTCGGATCGATTTCGGGAAGCATCGTGACGGCGACCGAATGCGTCGAATGCAGATGCACGACAGCCCGAGATCCTTTGACTGTGTCGTAGAGCGCGGAATGCAGGGGGATCTCCTTCGTCGGCTTATCGCCCGAGACCAGATTGCCCTTTGCGTCAATGCGGGAAATGGACGCCGGATCCAGAAATCCGAGCGACGCGTTTGTCGGGGTCACAAGCCATCCGCCTTCGTCGAGCTGAACAGAGATGTTTCCCGAGGAACCGGGGGTGAGTCCGCGATCGAACAGCGACCTGCCGAAGCGGACAATCTGTTCACGGAGCTTCGTCTCTCGCATCCATATCACCCGAGATTCTAGGCGCATGGCTCCGAAGCCAAACGCACTGAGCCCACCACGGACGCCAACCTGAAAATCTCAAAAAGTGCGGCGACGGCCCGTTGCAGATTGTAGATAATCTGCATTATGATTGGATTGAAAGCAAGAGGTTGGATACGCATGTCTGCTGACAAAAGCGCGGGAAAATCAAACGTCGCCGTCATCGGGTTGGGATCGATGGGGTTTGGTATGGCGAGTTCGCTTGTGCGATGCGGACACGCGGTCGTGGGCTACGATCCCTCCGCGACGGCTACGGAAAGGCTGGTTGCAACCGGCGCGCGGATAGCGGTATCACCGAGTGAAGCTGTTGCCAATGCGAGCGTCGTCCTCTGCGTCGTCGTGAACAGCGCGCAGACCGACGCGGTGCTTTTCGGCGATGGCGGCATTGGCCCCGCAATGGCGCCGGGGTCGGTGTTCATTTCGTCGGCGACCATGGCGCCATCGGAGGCGAGACGCCTGTCCACGCGCCTCGCGGAGCGCGACATCCTCTATCTCGATGCCCCGATCTCGGGCGGCGCAGAAAAAGCTGCGAGCGGCGCCCTGACGATCATGGCGTCGGGTAGCCCGAATGCCTTCGCACGGGCGCGGCATGTCCTGGATGCGGTCGCGGCGAAGGTTTATCACCTGGGCCACGAACCTGGCATCGGCGCTTCGGTGAAGATGATCAACCAGCATCTGGCAGGCATCCATAATATCGGCCTTTCGACGCTGAGCTATCTACTCGAGGGCGAGATGGTTCATCGCGACAGCGCCGGCAATGTCGAGACAATCCGGCCCGGCGACGTGAACTGGATGACGGCGGGCAGGGGCATCGTCCATTCGGAGCGTTCGCCTGCGAAATTCAGTTGAAGAGCATTTTTCATTGTCGTTTCACGTCCCCATGGCCACCGTTTCGGAAATGAACCAGGAGATGGATCGCCAAGGCCGCGGCGGCTTCGGCCCGTCAACCATCGAAAGCCGCTATATTCTCGAGGACGTTCCGTTCGGGCTGCTGCCGACCGTTTTGTTGGGGAAGATCAGCGGAAATTCAGCGATTCTCCATGAATCTGGAATTGCCATATTCTCGGCGGCTTACGGTCGCGATCTTAAGGGAGATAATGATATTCTTCCCGCGCTGGGCTTCGAGGGAATGGCAAAAGCGGACCTCGAAAACCTTTGCCGTAAGGGATTTTAACAAGTTTCCACAGTGGACTGGGACATAGGCCAAGTGCCCGAAAAACCACCGGGGCTGGTTGCCGGCGAGCACGACATGCAGGTTCCTCGGCGAGCGCCGGGAGATGTCTCCAGGAACTCAGCACGAGATCAAATGGTCCCGCCCGGCGGTGTGAGTGGGTCTGTAGCAGGGTCCGTCATCGAAACCCAGTGCGGCATGGTTCCATCAGTTGCCAGATGCCTGAACATTGCATCAACTGCGCAGGCGCTTCGCGCCTCCATCAAGCCACCAGATCAATACCGGCCATGCAGGCGCCGACAGTCCGGAACAACGAGTGTCGTAGCCCGTTCAGGATAAGTGGTTCGTCCACAATCAGCTACGCGAGATAGACATGTTCCGATTTCTAGCGTTGGCAGGGACCATCTTGGGTCTGACGATGTCGCCGGCGCAGGCCGCCAGTGATGCGGATCAGGCTGTCGAACAATTTCACCGTACCTGTCTGGCCGAGGGTCCCAATTTCGAGCGCATGATAGAGACCGCGCACGAGCGCAGGTGGACACTTATTGCCGAAGCAGGCTTCGCCGAACTCGCGCCAATCGCTAATCCAACCTCAGTGGAGGCATGGCTGGTGGCCGAAGCGGAGGAAGGATTGCCAGCAGGAACCATCATCGGCACCACCAAGGCAACGATGAGCGGCAAACCGGTGCAGACGTGTACGCTGGCATTTCCCGATATCGATCAAGAGGCATTTCGGAAGAGTTTCTTCACCCGTACGGATGCCGAGAAGATTGCCGAAGATCGCGATACGGAGGAGTTCTCGCGTCTCTACATCTTCGTTGCCGGCGGACGTAAGCAATTTGTCCGGCTGGTGGTCGTGCCTTCAACGCCACCAGGAAACCCGCGCGTCGTTGCCAGTTCGATCATGGCCGACTGACATGTCATTCCTCCCGCCCCCGTGCTCCTCTGGAGGGCGAACACTGCGAAATGTCGCGAGCAGCAGAAGGTCGTAGATAATTTTCAGCCCACCGGCGATGATCAGGGGCCAGCCGAAGCTGGAGACGGCAAGGAGAGCCCCTGCGAGGACTGGACTGGCGGCCGCCGCGAGGCTGCGCGGGACGGCGGTGATGCTCGCCGCGGCAGCCCGCTCTTCGGGCGTCACCACGGCCATGACGTACGATGTGCGAGTCGGCACGTCCATCTGCGACAGCCGGTCGCGGCGAGCGACAGGCCGAACCGTTGAAAGAGCCAAAGGGCCAACAACGACTGGACGACGAAGCCGCCTGCGAAAGCATCGAGGCTGAAGAGTGCGGCGAGCGTTAGAACGATGGAGCGAGACCTGCGCAATGGCTGTGCCGACACTCTGTTTGTGTCAGGCGCGTCACTCGGCAGCCGCCGATAGAGGAGCACCGCCGCCAACCCAAGCGAGGCATAAAATAGAAAAGCTGCCTGGAGGGCCTGTTTCATTTCCAGGCCGATGGCGTCGCGGAGAAAGTCGGGCGCTCCTGCGGCCAGCGCTCCGACGGCGCCGGCGAGAGAGCCGATGAGGCTGTAGCGCGCAAAGAGCGCCGTGCGGTCGCGGTCGGTGACGCTCTGCGCAAGCTGCGCATGTTCGAGCGGTAGAAACACGCTGACGTCCCCTGAAGATGGGTTCAGCGTGCCGACGAACGCGATGAGAAGCAGCGGCCAGAAATCGTGAACCACAGCGAAGACGATCCCCGTGGCTATCATCAGGACGGCCGCTGCGGTCAGCAGCGCGCGACGGGAGAAGCGATGCGCGACGATCCCAACAGCCAGGGTGAGAACGGCTGAACCCGCGAGCGTCGCCGTCGACAGGGTTCCGATCTCGAAGGCGTCGAAGCCGAGCGTGGCCAAATAGGCGGGAAGCAGGATGCTGACCAGACCGTCACCGAACGCCCGGAGTCCCCTGGATGTCAGCAGGTTCGCGGCCGTCGGCTCAGCACCCGCAGGAAGGAGCCTGAACCGTTGCTTCGAAATAGCTTTGCGCAAGCCATGTGCCAGCCACTGTAACGTCAACGATGCCTCCACCTCCTCACCCCACGGGTCAGGGCGCTGGCTGCACGGGGTTAGATCGCTCCCGTCGCCATCCCGTAGAGCAGCCCGAGGATCGAACAGCCGGCGAGCACCGGGAGCATGCCGATCTTGAAACGGAACACCGCCAGCAGCGCACCCAATGTCAGGACGAGCGACGGGATATTGACGGAGCTGAATGCGGGCACATCGACCGTCATGCCGAACCCTTTGACCTCGCGCAGTGCTCCAAACAGAACGTGAAGGGCGAACCACACCGCCAGGTTCAGGATCACGCCCACCACGGCCGCCGTGATGGTCGCCAGCGCGGCGGACAAGGCCTTGTTGCTGCGCAGCGTTTCCACGAACGGCGCACCGACAAATATCCAGAGGAAGCAAGGTGTGAAGGTGACCCAGGTGGTGAGCAGGCCGCCCAACGTTCCAGCGAGCAGCGGATTAAGCGATCCCGGCGCTCGATACGCGCCCATGAAGCCAACGAACTGGGTTACCATGATCAAGGGGCCAGGCGTCGTCTCCGCCATGCCAAGGCCGTCCAGCATCTCGCCTGGCTTCAGCCAGCCATATGTATCGACAGCCTGCTGCGCCACGTAAGCGAGGACGGCGTAGGCGCCTCCGAAGGTCACGACCGCCATCTTCGAGAAAAACACCGCGATATCGGCGAAGACATTGCCGGACCCAAACAGCACGAAAAGGCCGAGGACAGGTGCCAGCCATAGCACCAGAAACACACCGCCGATCTTCAACGACCAGCTGACCGGCGGGCGAGCATGAGCAGGAATGCCTTCGCCGAGCGCCGATTCCGCATCGGCGACCTGCTTGCCGCCGACCTTGCCATGGCCGTTGCCCGCCATGAAAGGTGCCAGCCCGGCCCGCCCGCCGACATACCCGATCACTGCAGCCGTCAGGACAATGAGCGGGAACGGGACATGGAAGAGGAAAAGCCCAATGAAAGCGGCGGCAGCGACCGCTACCATGACGTTGTTCTTGAGCGCCCGCTTGCCGACGCGGATAACCGCCTCGAGCACGATGGCGAGGACGGCGGCCTTCAGGCCGAAGAAAAGCGCCTGCACCGCGCCAACATTGCCGAAGATCGCATAGATCCAGCTCAGCGCCATGATGGCGATCACGCCCGGCAATACGAACAGCGTGCCGGCCACGAGCCCGCCTCGGGTTTTATGCAGGAGCCACCCGATGTAGACGGCGAGCTGCTGGGCCTCCGGTCCTGGCAACAGCATGCAGTAGTTCAGCGCATGCAGGAACCGCGTCTCGCCGATCCAGCGCTTCTCCTCAACGAGGATGCGATGCATTACCGCGATCTGGCCGGCCGGGCCACCAAAACTCAACGCCGCCACACGCGCCCAGACCCGCACTGCTTCGCCGAAGGGGATGCCATGCGAAGGGTCATCGCCGAGCGCATTCGGATGGACGGCACGAACGCTGGTCATTGGTTCCCCTTCACCCGCGCTTCTGGCGGAAATATCGATAGAGGTTGTCGAACACCGAAGCACCCTCGGCGATCCGTTGCTCGTCTTCCGCATTGGCCATGGCGATCCCAGCGATCAGGCTGGCGATGCCGGTGGTTTCCTCGCGACTGAACTTGCCGTCCTTGAGGTCGATGTCATGGACAATCTCGGCGATGGCCTGCAGCGCCGGGTCGACTAAGCCACTACGATTGAGCAGTACCTCGAAGCTGCAGCGGTCCCCTTCATGGGTGATTTCGCCTTCGAACATGTCGAAGCGCAATTCGCCCTCCTTTGGCACGTGTCCCTTGCCCGCCACGAAGCGGATCGTTGCATCGGCATCGATGAAGCGATGGATCAGCCAGCTGCAGGCGATGCGGTCGACATGCACGTCCAGCCGCGTGACCCAGGTCCGGCCCTTGACCTCACCCAGCTCGGCCGTCTTCTTCGGTTCCTTGGTCATGGCCTTGTCCTCTATAAGCTGAGCCTCGAGCTCGGCGATCAGTCCCTCGGCGGCGAGCCGCCCGCTGGCGCCGAAGAAGTCGATCGCCACGACTTCGGCAAGCCGCTTGCGCATTCGACCGAGTTGCGCGCGGGCATCCGCGCGCCGATCCTCGGTCTTGTCGGAGTCGATAGCCGCCGTTAGATCGCGCGCTGCCTTGGCGATCTCTGCATAGTCGATGTCCCGCGCGGCATCGAACAGCGCCCGAACCTGTGCGTCCGTCAGGCCGTCGATCAGACGCGCCTCACACACCATCGCCTCACCGCCACCGTCGATAATTTCCTTCAGGAGCCATTCGAAATCCTCCTGCGTTTCTGCATCGGCGGGCAGCGCATAGACTGTGCTTTTGACCGCAACTGCGCCGATACCCTGCAGCCGCCGCCAGATCTTTACCCGGAAATAGGCTGGTTTGGTCGGCAGCTGATGGATCAAGAGCAGCCAGCGCTGCTCGGTCCCAAGTTCCCCTTCGCTCATCAGCACACCGTATCACCGAGAAAGGCAAATGCAACACTTGTATCATATTATATTCAGGCGTAGCGTTGACGTCTCGCAGACTGTCTCGCTGATGCCTGACAGGAGGTGCCGAAATGACAGCCTCGGGTGGGGCTAGCCAGTCAGGATCATCCGCGACTCGGGCCGTCGGACGCACCGCAGCTACGCTCATGACTGCCGGCATGATCATCGGAACGGGTATTTTCGGTGCCCTTGGTGCGACCGCCGAGCGGGCCGGTCCCGCCCTTCTGCTGGCAATGATCCCAGGTGGGCTGGCTGCTTCGTACTGCTCTTTTTCATACCACCCCTGCACCTATAATGGTGACGCTGGCGTTGGCGTTCGGCACTCGATTCATTGTGTGGCGCCAACGGAAATCTGGTTCGGTTAGTGCTCGATGAAACGAGGAGGTCTAAGATGCTCGATACCCAAGCTATTGAATCCCTTACCGGACTGAAGGGACAGACCACGGGTGACGTGCTCAAGTTATCGGTCCCGCGCAGTGAAGTGAGAATGACCCTGGACGGCTTTGAGATCATTCCGTTTATGGGCCTCACCTCCTGGGTTAGTTTTAAACAGGGGGCACATCATGCCACGTTGATGGGCGACATCGTCGTGCTCGAAGATGAAATCGAGGACGCGATGGCCGCAGCGATCCAGGCGAACCTTTACGTAACAGCCCTACACAATCATTTCGTCCGCGAGCAGCCGCGCGTGATGTTTATGCATGTCGAGGGTACGGCTGATGAAACTGCGTTGGCGACAGGAGCGCATAGGATTTTTGAAGCGATAAAGATCGTGCGCCAGAAGCATCCTGTCGAACCCGCCATCAAGAAAGTGAATAGTAGCTTGGACGCGCCGCCGCTTGAGGCGATTGTCGAGCACAAGGGCGAGAGCAAGGACGGCGTGCTCAAGTTTGTCCTGGGGCGCCCATCCGTGCCCGTCGTCTGCACACGCTGTGGCGAGCTCAATATTGATGCCGCAATGGGCTATAACACATGGGCAGGCTTCCAGGGCACGGACGAGCGCGCCGCGGTCTGCGGCGACTTTGCGATGCTCGAAAATGAAGTCTCTTCGGTCATCCGTGAACTGCAAGCTGGAGCGATTGGAGTAATGGCGGTGCACAATCACATGTTCTTTGAAGACCCGCGGATCATCTTCTTGCACTACTGGGGCATCGGCAATGCTCAGGCGTTGGCACAGAGCTTGAGGCGGGCACTCAACACGCAGCAATAGCCGGTCGCAGTCGCCACAGGAGTCATGCGACCGCCGCGCGCTCGCGATACAATGGCAGCGGAAATGTGTCGAAAGCCAAGAACTTCGGCGCAGCGCGCTCGGGTTGGCGGCGCGACGGCGGTGGGAAGGTCGGCCTGGGTGGCGGTTCCGTCGAAGTTGCCATATTCGTCGATGCTGGCAGGGCCGAACGGCACATCTCTTCGGGACAGCCGTTGGCATCGATCCAGTCGATGTCACGGCGGACCCCAAACATGGATGTGCGGCGGGGTGGGCCAAGATCGAAAACCTATCTCCGGATCAGCGGCCAAACGCCGAGCAGGATAACCGCCAGCGCTGCGCCGATGTCCAGAACATGTCCCGTCTTGGCCCGCAAGATTTCGGTGCGCGCCATCAGATCTTCACCCGGAGAGGCCGGCTTGCTCGGCAGCTGATGGATAAGGAGCAGCCAGGGCTGTTCCATTCACTCATAAGTGAACCGTATCACGGGTAAGATAAATGTAACACTTGTATCATTCTTTAACCAGGCGTAGCGTTGGCGGTCTCGCAGCAGTAGGCCGCGCTGAGTGGCGCCAACCTAAAGGGAGACAAGGCCATGAAATGGGTTACCCGCGAACGTCCGGTGATCGACCGTATTGCTTGTCCCTGGCTGATCGCCCGCTTCATCGACACGGAGCCAGAATTCCTGTTCGTGCCGCCGGATCGGGTGATCCCAGTTGCCCAGGAGACGGGCGCTACACCCTATGACGTGCCCGGTGTCGAGTTCACGCATGTGGGTGACGGCTGCAGCTTCGATACCTTCGTCTCGAAATACGGCCTCGAGCGCGATCCGGCGATCGTGACGATCGCCTCGATCGTGCGCGGCGCCGACACCGATCGGCACGATCTCATGCCACAGTCGGCGGGACTGCTTGCGATCTCCATGGGGCTCCGGGACGTCACGCCGGACGACCATGAGGTGCTGAGGCACGGCTTCGTCATCTACGATGCCCTTTATGCCTGGGCCTCGCGCCGCAAAGCGGAGACGCACAGCTGGCCGCCGGCCATGAAGCCTACGGCGGCGGCCTAAAAGATGATTACCCTCGAAAGAAACAGCCCGGGAACTGCTACGGTTGGTCGGCGGCTGATGGCCGCCATCGCCTTTGGCTTCAGCCTGATTGCTGTGAATGCCGCGGACGCGGCGGACACGTTCCGGCACCTCAAGGGCAAGGAGATCAAGGCCAAGTTCGCCGGCATGGATTTCACGGACGACGTTCATTGGGCGGATGCGTTCGGCCGCGACGGACGGATCGTGCGCTACGACATGGGCAAGAAGAACGCCGGCAAGTGGCGCGTCGAGAAGGGGCAGCTCTGCATTTCCGTTGAAGGCGAAGAGACCTGCTATCAGGTATGGATCTCAGATACCGCAGTACAGCTTCGTGACCCGGATGGGACGTTCTTCCTGGAGGGCGTGCTGCAGAAGCCCTCTGCACGCGACTAGCGTCTCGGATTGAAAGTCATTGGGCATATTGGGGCAGACCACAAGGAGAAATCCATGCGTGCAAAACACATCACCGGCGCAATGCTGATAGCGATGTCGGCGCTTCTCCAACCGGCGTCAGCGGCACCCGATTGGCAAACTGTCGCGCAGACACTTGGCAAATCCGGATCGGAAATGCCTGGCGGCGTTTATAGAGTTGGCTTGCCACGAACCGACCTGAAGGTATCGCTCGACGGCATGTCCCTGAAGCCAGGCTTTGCGCTCGGAGGCTGGATCGCCTTCGATCCCATGGGAAATCAGGCAATGGTCATGGGCGACATCGTTCTGACGCAGGACGAGGTGAACCCGGTCATGAAGAAGCTTGAAGAAGGCGGCATCGAGATCACCGCGGTGCACAACCACCTGCTGCGCGCGCAGCCGATGACGCTCTACATGCACCTCTTCGGCCAAGGTGATCCCGTAGCACTCGCCACAGCGCTTCATGCCGGCTTGGCTCTGACGAAGACGCCGATGGCTGCATCCGCCGGTTCGCAGGCGGCGGCCGCTTCGAAGATCGAGTTCGACACGGCGGGTGTCGACCAAGCTATTGGCTACAAAGGCAAGGCCAACGGCGCGGTCTACCAGTTCACTATACCGCGCGCAGAACCGGTCGAAGAAAATGGCATGGATGTGCCGGCCGCCCTGGGCTCCGCCATAGCGATCAACTTCCAGTCGACTGGCGGCGGCAAAACGGCGATCACAGGTGACTTTGTGCTGACTGCCAAGGAGGTCAATCCGGTTATCAGGGCGTTGCAAGGCAACGGCATCGAGATCACGGCATTGCATAGCCACATGCTCGATGAGCAGCCGCGGCTCTTCTTCATGCATTTCTGGGCGAACGACGATGTGCAGAAGCTGGCGAAAGGCCTGCGCGCAGCCCTCGACAAGGTCGCCGTCAAAAAGAGCTAGATTGGGCGTCCGCGCGCGCGTCCAACGGCGGAGTTCGGCCGGGCAATGCCCAATCGCACGCCGGGAGGGAATCAGCCGATGTTGATGCGAAGCCGGATGCCTGACAAGGCGCAAATCGCAACACCGCCAGCGAGCGGAGTCGCCCTTCGGGTCGACGCCTTGACAAAGCGCTACGGCCCGCAAACAGCGTTGGCGGACGTTGCCTTCACGGTCGAAGCCGGCGAAGTTCTCGGTCTCATCGGACCGAACGGAGCCGGCAAAACCACGTTGCTCGAAGCAGTTGCCGGCGTTCTTCCCGCCGACTCGGGGACGATTTTCTGGCACGGCGCCCCTCTGCCACCTGCATTGCGCCGGAGATCGATCTTCTACCTCCCCGACGGCCTCCGGCCGTGGCGCGACCAGTATGTCGAACGGGTGCTCGCGTTCTTCGCCGGTGTTTACCGGACATCGGACCTCGACGTCGCGGACACAGTTAGGGCGGTCGGACTTGCACCGGTGCTGAACAAGCGGGTGCTTGCATTGTCCAAAGGGTATGCCCGTCGACTGATGTTGGCGCTTGCCCTGATTACGCCGCATCCACTGCTGCTGATGGACGAGCCCTTCGACGGCTTCGACTTGCGACAGACCCGCGAGATCATGGACGTGCTGCGCAAGGTTGCGGCGCAGGGGCGCAGCCTCGTCCTCGCCATACACCAGCTGCTCGATGCCGACCGCATATGCGACCGTTTCGTCTTGCTCGCAGAAGGCCACGTGCGCGGCGTCGGGACCTTGGGCGACTTGCGGGAGCGTGCGGGGATCCTCTCCGGTGGGTTGGAGGAGGTTTTCCTTGCGCTCACCTGAGGCAGCGGTACCGCTCGACGCTCCCTTCGGCCCCTTGCTGGCCAAGGAGCTGCGGGAAATGGCGAGCGGCCGGCCGCTCTGGACAATGCTGCTGATGCTCTGCCCTCTCGTCGGCTTCAGCTTCTTTCAGGCCGTGTCGCTCTACGGCGAAACGAGCGCTACTGCCCTCACCTCGCCTGGGCTCGCGAGCGCACTATCCCCGCTGGACGGCGTACTGGTTCCGACGTTCGGCGGCTTCTACGTCGCCGTTACGCTGCTGTTTCCCTTTGTTGCCATACGCGTGCTCGGCAACGAAAAGGAGTCCGGCGCCTTGCGGCTCCTGATCCAGCTGCCCTATCGACCGCCGACTTTGATTGGCGCCAAGCTGGTCGCCGTCTTCGCAGCTTGGCTCATTGCCAGTATCCCTGCGCTCTCTGCGCTCGCGATTTGGGAGTTCATGGGCGGACATCTGTTCGTCGCCGAGACCCTGAATCTTGTTCTCGGACATCTCCTCTACGGCCTGTTGGTCGGCGCCATCGCGTTATTCGCAGCTGCGCTTACCGAGAGCGCGGCAACCGCGGCGATTGTCACACTCGGCTTCACACTCGGATCGTGGGTCATCGACTTCGCGGCGGCCAGCCAACCCGACCTCCTTGGCTGGTCGTCGCGGCTGTCGCTCACGCAAACGCTGCACACCTTTGAGCTCGGATTGTTGTCGCTCAGTTTGGTCGTCGGGGTGCTTGCGGCGATTCTTGGATTTGCCGCACTCGCTGCCATCTGGCTCCCCATGGGTGCTACCGTGCGCATCAAGCTTGTCCGTTCGCTCATCTGCCTCGTGGCGACCTGTCTTGTGATGGTCGCGGCTACCCAGATCAGATGGTCGGCCGATGCGACCGAGGACCGACGGAACTCTTTCTCGCTTGCCGACCAACAGGCCCTGGCGCACCTCAGCGATCAGTTGACCGTCACCGTTCACCTGGCGCCCGAAGACCCCCGGTACGCCGATTTGCGAACAAGCGTCCTATCGAAGCTCGAGCGGGTCATTCCACGGATTGTCATCCGTTTTGCAGGCGACCAGCAGAGTGTTGTCGGCAGCGCAAGCGATGAGTCGTATGGCGAAGTCGAGTACAGCTATGGCGGCCGGTCGGCCGTCAGTCGATCGACCGGCACCGAGGAGGTACTGCCGCTCCTTTATGGGCTCGCAAATGTACCCCTGCCCGTGCCGGCGACCGGGGCCGGCGATTATCCCGGCTATCCGCTCGTCGCGGCTCCGTGGATCGCGCTTCCCTGGTTCGTCGGCGGCCTGCCGCTGCTCGTCTGGGTTGCTTGGTGGCGGAGCCGCCGCGCACCGGCCATCAAATACACTTCAAGCCAGAAGGAGATCAGCCGTGAACATCTTACATAGCCTCAAGACAATTGCCGCGGCAGGTGTCGGCTTGGTGGCCTTGCTGCTGCCCGCTTCGGCGGGTTCGCCGGACATCGTCAATTTTTCGGACGAGGAAGTTGGCACAGATTCGAAGGCGATGCCCGGCGTGGTAGGCATTTGGCGGATCGAAACGGAAGGCGACAACAAGGTGTTGGCCGTCGACGGGCGCCAATGGAAGGAGGGACAGACTTCCGCTGGTCTCGCAGACAAGGCGCGGGCCCTCTATGGGGAGCGGTACGCCGAGTTCCTCGACCGCGTCCAGGCCTATGCATACTTCCCCTATGCTGTTCTTGAGGGCGTGCCGGATTTCCGCGATGGAGAGATCGCCGTCCGTTTCGAGGGCATCAGCGGCCGCATCGACCAGGGTGCAGGGATATTGTTCAACCTTAAGCCCAATGGCGACTATCTCACGATTCGCGCCAACCCTCTGGAGAACAACCTTGTGTTGTGGAAGTTCGAAAAGGGGAAACGCTCGTCGGTGACCTGGGTCAAGAACACCCCAACCTCAACCCATGAATGGCACGACCTGAAGGTGCGCATCGCCGGCACCAAGGTCGAAGGCTATGTCGACGGCAAGCTCTACCTGCAGGACACGCTGCCTGAGCCGGTGACCGGGCGTGTTGGCTTGTGGTCGAAGGCCGACAGTCACGTGTATTTTGATGACTTCACCGTAACTCCGGCTGGTTAGGCGGTACGCTTTCAACCAGCTTTCAAAGCTAGTACGGTGCGCCGGAGTCCGGTCTTCCGGGCGCCCGCGTTTGGCCCGGTAACGGGTGATTATTTCCATTGCACACGAGACTCAAAGGCGGGCCGGGTTTTTGCGAACCGATGCGTTCGGAACGATCGAAGGCCCGCTTCGTTCTGATCCGATGGACTGGATTAGACTAGGCCTCCTGGCGTTGGCGGGGTTCCTCACCTGGGCGCTGAACACCCTCTCGGCCGGAGGCGGAGGTCTATTGCTGATCCCCGCCGTGACTTTCATCACAGCGAGCGCGGCGGTTGCGCCGGTCATCACCTTGACCGAGCTCATCGGCAATCCCATTCGCGCCCTGGCCTTCCGGCGCGACATCGATTGGAGCCTGGTCCGTTGGTACCTGCCCGGCGCCATCGCCGGCGCCGCTGCGGGCTCCTGGCTCTTCGCCAACAGTCGGGCGGAATGGCTCCAGATACTCATAGGGATCTATCTGATCAGTGCAGTCTGGGAATTTCGCGGCGGCGCGCGCGAGCGGAGCTACCGAGCCCGCCGCTGGTGGTTCCTCCCGGCCGGCCTGATCGTCGCGCTGTTGTCGGCGCTGATGGGCACGGTGGGACCCGTCTTGAATTCGCTCTATCTGAACTACGGTTCGGAGAAGGAGACGTTGGTCGCCACGAAATCGGTGAACTCGTTTGTGACAGATGTCATCAAGATCGCGGTATTCACCGGACTCGGCGCGCTCGGTGGTCAGGCGGTCATGTACGGCGTAGCCGCGGGTTTGGGCGCTGCCCTTGCCAATCTGCTGGCCAAGCCTTGGCTCGAACGCCTGAGTGGACGACAGTTCCGCGGCCTTGTGGTCGCGCTCATGGCTGTGAGTGGAGCGCTGATGATCTGGAACCAGCACAGCTTCGTTGTGCAGGCCTGGCGCGCGGCCACAGGAATGTCTTAACAATGTCGCTGTTGGCTGGAGCGCTGCGCCGTAGCTTGGTTGACCGGTCGCGCGATGCGCAGAAGCTGGCGAAGGCCTGCGCGCAGCCCTCGACAAGGTCGCCGTCAAAAAGAGCTACTAGGCTTCCCGTCCGCCTATATCAGACGGGGCTCTTCGGCTGGTTTCTTCGAACCAGCCGACCTAACCAGCTCAGCTTCGAGAAGATTCGCGACGTCAGATGACGCTCTGCGTCACGGCGGCAAGAACAAGATAATGGCCGACTTTGGCGGCAGTGACCAACAAAACGAAAACCCGAAAAAGCTCGCGCAGGACACCGGCAATGACGGTCAGCTTCGCGAAACGCGTTGGGCGCAGAAACGCCATCTTTCAGATAACCGGGCGGCGGCCGCTATCGGCCAGATGACAGGCTGCAACGCCGCCATGCGGCACGGATCGCAGCATTGGTTCCTCGACCCGGCAGACATCGATCGCCACCGGACAGCGCGTGTTGAATCGACACCCCGGAGGCGGCGCGCTCGGGCTTGGCGGATCGCCGGCGAGAATGATCCGGCGGCGTCCCGCTTCGATGCGGGGATCGGGAGAAGGAACAGCCGACAGCAGCGCCTGGCTGTAGGGATGGGCCGGCTCGCGAAACAGCGGGCGGGTCAGGCCGGCTTCCGAGATGCGGCCGAGATACATCACCGTCACGTCCGAGCAGACCTCGCGGACGATCGCCAGATCGTGCGCGACAATGACAATGGTCAGACCAAGCTGCTTCTGCAGCGACGTGAACAGGTTGACGATCTGCGCCCGGATCGAAACATCGAGCGCGCTGAGCGGTTCGTCGCAGACCAGTATGGACGGCTTCAGCGCAAGCGCGCGCGCAATCGAAACGCGCTGCCGCTGGCCGCCGGAGAGTGACCTTGGCAAACGGTCGAGCACCGTCGCAGGCAGCGCAACCAGGTCCAGAAGCTCGGCGATGCGGCGGCGGCGCTCGACTGATGAGCCGAAGCGATGGATCTGCAGCGGCTCCTCCAGCGTCTGGTAGACGCTCTGGCGGCGGCTCATCGACCCCAACGGGTCCTGAAAGACGAACTGGACTTCGCGGCTGAACGACTTCCTGTCCGATTTCAGCCATTCGGCGCGATCCCTTCCCCCAATCAGGACGGTGCCTTCGCTCTCCTTCTGCAAACCGACGATGGTGCGGGCCAGCGTGGTCTTGCCGCAGCCGGACTCGCCGACGATGCCGTGGAACGCGCCGCGCGCGACCGTCAGGTTTATGCCATCGACCGCCCGCACCGCGCCGACACCCGAACGGTTGGCGAAATGGACCTTTAGTCCCCTGACCTCGATCGCCGCGACATCAGACATGGACGGCGATCCCCTCTCGTTTCAGCACGACCGGGCAAGCCACACGGTGCGGGCTCGTCGACGCGGATATCGTCTGCAACGGCGGCCGGTGCTGCCGGCAACCGGCTTCGACCAGTTCGCAGCGCTCGGCAAACCGGCAACCCGGTTCCAGCCGGATCTGGTTTGGCGGCAGGCCCGGTATCTCGCGGGTCGCCGCGCGTTCGTCGGCGCGAAAATCCGGCACCGATGCGAGCAGCCCGCGCGTATAGGGATGGACCGGCCGGGTCAGCACATCCATCGCCGTCCCCTCCTCCGCCACTTGGCCGGCGTAAAGCACGATGACGCGGTCGGCGACGGAAGCGACCACGCCGATATCGTGCGTGATCAGCACGACCGCGATGCCATCCTCGCGCTGGATCTGACGGATGAGCTCCAGGATTTGCGCCTGGACGGTGGCGTCCAGCGCCGTGGTCGGCTCGTCTGCGATCAGCACGCGCGGCCGGGCCGCCAGCGCCAGCGCGATCATCGCCCGCTGCAGCATGCCGCCCGACATTTCGTGCGGATAGCGGTTGTAGCGATCCTCAGGGTCCGGAATGCCGGAGCGTGCCAGAAGCGAGACCGCTTCCTTGCGCGCGGCCTCATGCGACAGGCCGGCGAAGCGGCGCGCCTGGCGGGCCAGCTGCGGGCCGATTTTCAGCATCGGGTTCAACGCGCTCATCGGGTCCTGGAAAATCACGCCGAAATAGCGCCCGCGCAGGTCCGACAATTGCCGGGAACCGATGCTGAGCAGTTCGCTTCCGTCGGCTCGCGCCGATCCCTTCATGTCCACGGTCACGCCCTCGGGCAGCAGGCCGAGCGGACCGAGCGTCATTACGGTCTTTCCCGAACCGCTTTCGCCGACGACCGCGACCGTTTCTCCGGGACGGACGTTGAACGACACCCCGTCCACCGCCCGCACCGAAACGGTGGTGGCGTAGAGGTCGATGACCAAATCTTCGATGGAATAGATCGGCTGAGCGTCGCTCATGCTGAAGTCGTTCCCGTTTCGACGGCGTTACGCTCGGCTTCTTCGCGAGCGCGCGCCTTTCGGCGTCTGCGCAAGGTCGCGCCGCGAACCGGCCGCGGCACCTTTTGCAATGCGAAGGCTTCGCCCAGAAGGTTGAAGCTGACCACGACCAGCGTCAGCGCCAGACCGGGCAGCACGACGAGGCGCGGCACCTCCTCGATGTAGCTCATGCCGTCGACCAGCATCTGGCCCCATTCCGGTGTCGGCGGTGCGACGCCAAGTCCGAGAAAGCTGAGCGTGGCGATGGCCAGCACAAGCGCGCCGGCGTCGGCGCTTGCATAGACCACGACGAGGGCAAGCACATGCGGCAGGATATGGCGAACAAAAATCCACAGATGACCGGCGCCCATCACGCGGGCCGCCTCGATATAGGGCTGCTGCAGCTCGGCGGTGACGACGGCGCGGCTCATGCGGGCATAGTTCGCCCACCACGCCAGGGTGAGCGCCGTGATCATCGACCAGTAGCCGGTGCCCAGAATGCCGATCAACGCCAGCGCGATCACCAAGCTGGGAAGTGCCAGCGCAATGTCGATGATGCTGATAAGGACGAGCTCGACACGGCCGCCGACATAGCCGGCGAAGGAGCCGATCGTGACGCCGATCGCCAGCGCGGCGACAAGCACGATCACCATCGCCACCAGGGAAATGCGGGCGCCACCGACGATGCGGCTGAAGACGTCTCGGCCGAGATAGTCGGTGCCGAGCCAGTGGTTCCAGCTCATGCCCTCCAGTGTCGCCGAATAGTCCTGCGCACTTGGATCGTAAGGCATGATCGCAGGAGCGAAGATGCCGATCAGCACAAAGCCGATTACGGGGAGCAGCACCAGCCACGGCCAGTCCTTGATGTCCCTGATAGCGGAAATGTTCATCGCCTCATGCTCCCCGCGCCCGGCGCATTCGCGGATCCGCGACGATGCAGATCATGTCGACGATGAAATTGACCATGACGAAGAAGACGACAAACAGCAGCAGCACCGACTGCATGCCGATGAAGTCGCGGAAACGTATCGCCTCGATGAAAAAGGCACCGACGCCGCGCAATGCAAATACCGTCTCGACGACGATCGATCCGATGATCATCAGCGTGAATTGCGCGCCGAATGTCGTCAGGAACGGAATGGCGATGTTGGGCAGCGCCTCGCGCAGCAGCACCTGCGTTCTGGTAAAGCCTTTTGCGAAGCCCGTTGTCGCAAACGGCCGCGACATCGCTTCCTGGAGGTTGACCCGAACGACGCGGCTGAGAACGGAGGCCGGGAACAGCGCGATCGTCACCCACGGCAGAAGCCACGAGGTGAAGCCGCTGGTGCCGAAGGTGGGCACCCAGCCGAGCATGACCGAAAACACGATGACCAGCAGCGCCGCCACGAAGAAGTTCGGGGTCGACGCGCCGATCAGCGAAAATGCATGGAGGAACCTGTCCATCACGCCACCATTGCTGACGGCGCCGGCAATGCCGAGCGCGATCGAGAAAATGAAGGCGAGAATGCCGCCGCCGGCAAGCAGAGCCGCCGTCATCGGAATGCGGGCGGCAAACTCCGAAGAGATCGGCTTTCCCGTTCGCAGCGATATGCCGAAATCCCCGGCCAGCGCGCCGGAAAGCCAGCGTCCGTAGCGGATCGGCAACGGGTCGTAGAGACCGAGCTCGTTGCCAATCTTGGCGATCATTTGCGCGTCAGCGCCAGGACCTGCCGCACGCTCGGCAATGAGCGCCGCAACATTGCCCGGAGCCGCCGCAACCAGGGCGAATGTCAGCGCGGATGCCGCCAGGATCAAAAGGCAGGCAAGCAGCATCCGTCGCAGGATCGTGCGTTTCATCGTCAGGCCTCACTCGGGCTCGAACTCTTCAGGCCTTCAGCGTGATCGCCTTGAACGGCAGGTCATAGTCGGTCGCCGGAAGCGAGAAATTCTCCGCGCGCGGATTGTGGGCCCACAGCCGCTGGCTGACGACGAGCGGACAGATGGCGGTGTTGTCGTAGAGCCAGTCGTAGAGGGCCTGCATCTTCAGGTCGCGTTCGGCGCCGCTCGCCTCGAGCGCAGCCTTGACTACGCCGTCGAGCGCGTCCGAGACATAGATCTTGCCGTCGGGCCCGCTGTCCGCCGTCGAGACGAAGGCATTGCCCAGCGTGCCGTGCGGATCGTAGGGCGCGCCATAGGTGGTGAAGAAAGCGAGATCATAGTCGAAGGCCGGACGCCGTTCATGCATGGTGGCATTGTCCACCGAGGAGACTTGGACCTGGAAACCAACCTCGGACAATTGACCCTGGATCATTTCGGCGATGCGCCGCGATCCCGGCAGGGACTCTTCGGAAACCAGAAAGTCGATGGTCAGAGGAGAGCCAGCCTTGGTCCAGGCGCCGCCGCTCTCTGCCCAGCCCCCGTCGGCAAGTATCTTCTTGGCCGCCGCCACGTCACGCACCGGCACGTCATGCCGCTTGCCCGACGACGGCACGTTCGCCGGGAACAGATCGGCGGCCGGGTCGGCAAAGCCCTCGAACAGGACCTTGGCGATCGCCGCCCGGTCGACCGATGCATAGACGGCATCGCGAACGGCCTTGTCGGCGATGATCTTCGACTTCGGCGAATAGCCGAGCAGCATCGTCGCGGTGCCCGGCTCGGCAACAACCTTCATGCCGTCGCTTTCCAGCGCACGGGCGCGGCGCGGCGATAGCGTCGCCACCCAGTCGCCACCGATGACATCGAGGTCGCCTGAGCGGAGGCCGTTGGCACGAGCGAGTTCATCGGGAACCACCTTCAATTCCATGCGGCTGAAAAGCGGCTTCTCGCCCCAGTATTTGTCGTTGCGAACGAGGCTGGTGCCGCTCGAATCGTATTTTTCGACGATCCATGGACCGGTTCCGATCGGCGCCGTCTGCTTGCCATCCTTGTCGACTGCCTTGGGCGACAGGAAACGAACTGGGCGGACGATGGTGAGTTCGAGCAGTGCGGCCGGCACCGGTCGCTTCAGCTTGACCGTCAGCTTGTTTGGTCCATCGGTGACAATGCTGTCGAACGCATCGGAAATGCCGATCCAGGAGAAGTCGCTCACCCCCATCCATCGCTTGAGGTTCCATTCGGCTGCGGTGGAATCGAACGGCGTGCCGTCGCTGAAGGTCACGCCTTCACGCAGATCGAAAGCGATCGAAAGCTGATCGTCGGCAATGGTCCATTTGGTGGCAAGTCCCGGCTCAAGCGCACCGTTCTGGCCGTAGTGGATCAGCGCATCGAAGACGATGGTGTAGGTGCTCAGCGTTGAAACATTCTGCAGCAGGTCGAGATCGCCGGTCTCCGCGGAGATGGCAATCTTCAGCGTGTCGTTGGTTTCGGAAAAGGCGGTGCGTGGCAGCGCGGCGGCGAAGGCAAGGCCGGCGGTGGAAACAAGGAAATTGCGGCGGTCGAGAGTGATCATTTCAGTTCCCCATTTTTGATTGATTGGTAGCGATTGTACACATGCATTCCCATTTGTATAGACATATTCGGCGCCAATCCAAGTTGGCGCGCAGCGCTGCGCTTGGCAAAGGAAAGCGCCATCCCGCGTAATGTCGCCGTGCCGGCGCGGGTCTCGACAAGCGCTAAGTCCAGCTCAGCGTCATCGCCGCCAGCGCGAGGTAGCGGCCGACCTTCGCGATCGTGACGATCGCAAGGAAGCTCCAGAATGGCTCCCGCAGCGCCCCCGCCACGACCGTCAGCGGATCGCCGACGAGAGGCAGCCAGCTCAACAGCAGCGACCATCGTCCATAGCGCTGATACCATCGCGTCGCGCGCGTCAACGCGGAGGGCTTTACCGGGAACCATTTGCGGTTGCGAAAGCGATCGATCCCCCGGCCGAGCCACCAGTTGACGATCGAGCCGAGCACATTGCCTGCGCCTGCGAAAGCGATGAGCAGAGCCGGAGCATGGCTTCCTGTCAGGAGCAGTCCCGCAAGGGCTGCTTCCGATTGCATCGGCAGAATGGTCGCCGCGGCAAACGCGGTCAGGAAAAGACCGCCATAGATGGCGAGCTCGCCAGACATTTCGAGCTCTCAGCTTGCCGTGGGCCATTTCGGGTGCCGATCATCGACGACGTAGCCATGCGAATGCTCATAGCCCGCTTCCGACCATACTGCGTCGCCGATGTGCCGGTCGTCCTTAGGCAGATCGACATGCGTATGCACAAGCACGTCGGGATCGTGTTTCGGCCAGAGCCAGATCGCGGCAAGCAGGGCTGCGGCGCCAATGATGCCGAGCAGAATGAAGGTGAAGGGCAATCCCATTGCTGCACCGACGCGCCCGGCAATGGGATAGGTGATCAACCAGCAGGCATGCGAAAGCGCGAATTGGGCAGCAAACAGAGCGGGCCGGTCGACGGCATCGGCGGAACGCCTGATCAATCGGCCCGAAGGCGTCTGCGCCAGCGAATAGCCGAGCCCCAGCACGAACCAGAGCGGCAGCAGCAGATAGTAGCTGCCGGCGAGCGGTCCTACCAGCACGCCCGCGACCAGGATCGCGGCGCCCGAGAGCATCGCAACCCGGTCCGGGACATTTTCCAAAAGCCGCGGGAGGGCAAGGGCTGCAATCATCGATCCGCCGCCGAAGGCTGCGAGCGCCAGCGCCGTGTCGCTTTGGGAAAGGCCGAACTGCGCCTGTACCAGGACGACCGTGTTGACGATCACCATCGCGCTTGCCGCCGCGATGGCGAGATTGAGCGCCAGCAGGCCGCGCAATCGCGGCGTCGCCAGATAGATGCGGATTCCGCGCGTCGTGCGCTCATAGATGCCGCGCGGCTCCGAGGCTTGCGGGCTGGGCAGCACCACGGAGACGACCAGCGCCGCGGACGCCAGGAAGCCGACAACCGTACCGGCGAACAGGCCGTGGAAGCTGATGACGGAAAGCAGCGCCGCCGCCAGCATGGGACTGACGACGCTTTCCAGGTCGTAGGCCAGTCGCGACAGCGACAGGGCCCGCGTGTAGTCCTTCTCCTCGGGCAGCACGTCAGGGATCGAGGCCTGGAAGGCCGGAGTGAAGCCTGCCGACGCCGACTGCAGGACGAAGATGAGAAGATATACCTGCCAGACTTCGGTAACGAAGGGCAGGAACACCGCGACCGCAGCCCGGATGAGGTCGAGCGAAACCAGCATGGTGCGGCGCGGCAGGCGCTCGGCGAACGCAGCGGCGACAGGCGCCACGCCGACATAGGCGATCATCTTGATGGCGAGCGCCGTGCCGAGCACCGCGCCGGAATCGGCGCCGGCAAGATCATAGGCCAGCAGCCCGAGCGCCACGGTGGCAAGGCCGGTGCCGATCAGGGCGATGACCTGGGCCAGGAAGAGATGACGGTAAGTGCGATTGGCCAGGACCTGAAGCATATTTGTCTTCTTGCAGCGGATGACGGTTCGTCGAGAACTGGCGCGAACGGCCTGCCTGTCTCAGTGATGGTGACCTTCCGGCTCGACCATCTTGAACGGCAGCACCTGCTCGCGACCCTTCGCGGCCAGGATCAACCTCGCCTGGAACTCATGCGGCTCGGCAGGGGCGACGGTGCTCTCAAGCCGATGATGGTTGTCAGCGGCGGGCTCGAGGCGAAGCGTCTCTGGCCCTTCGGGTCGATCGATGATCACCGTCGCCGTCAGATCGTCGGCGTGGCGATCGATGGTCAGCCGCATCCGCTCGCCAGCCGGTGTATCGACGATTTCCAATGTTCCTGCAGCCAGATCGCAGGCGACCTTGAAGGGCGCCGGCGCATGATGGTGAGCATGAAATGTTTCTGCGCCAGTGACGGCCGGCCCGGCCGGGCTCACCAGGCGGACATTGGCTTCGGCCAACGCCGGCAAGTGGGCGAACAACTCCTGCTTGAGGGCTTCGGTTACGCCCAGCACGTCCTTGGCCGTCGCCGTCTCCGGTACACTGACGGCGACGTCGGCATGCAGACGATGTCCGATCCAGCGCGCCTGCACGCTTTCAACGCGCCCGATGCCGGACACGTGTTCGGCGGCATGATGGATTTCATCGACGATGGCAGGCTCGACTCCGTCGAGCATGCGCGTGAGGACGGCTTTCGACGACTGCCAGACGATGGCGAAGATCGCCACGGTGATCAACAGTCCGATGATCGGATCGGCAAGCGGAAAGCCCAGCCAGACGCCGATAGCGCCAAGGACGACTGCCAGGCTGGTGAAGCCGTCGGTGCGGGCATGGTAGCCGTCCGCGATCAGCGCCGCGCTGTTGATCTCTCGGCCGACGCGGATGCGAAATACGGCCACCGCTTCATTGCCGATGAAGCCTATGAGGCCGGCGATGGCGACCCAGCCGAGAAACGCGATGGGACGCGGATTGATCAGCCTGTCGATCGCTTCATAGCCTGCGACGATGGCGCTGAAAAGAATGATGAGAACGATGACGATCCCGGCCAGATCCTCGACGCGGCCCAGGCCGTAGGTGAACGCCTTGCTCGGTTTGCGGCGGACCAGCATGAAGGCGATCCACAGCGGGACGGCGGTGACCGCGTCGCCGATATTGTGGATGGTGTCGGCCAGCAGCGCCACGCTGCCGGAGAGGAACACGACCACAAGCTGGAGCGCTGCCGTGACGGCCAGAACGACGAATGACCATTTGATTGCCCAGATGCCGCGCGTCGTCGTGGCGATCGTCGGATCGATGACGCCGTGGGTGTGGCCATGGCCGCCATCACCATCACCATGATCATGTCCATGGCCGCCGAAGCCCTGCGTCATCGGACCGAAGCCGAACCAGTCGCGTATCTTATCCATTATGGTGTTCTCTCACAGGTACTTGGTGATATCCTTGAACTCGTCGATCGAGCGGCGCTGCTCGCGCGCCAGCGGCCCGACGACGTCTTCAAGGCAATGGTTGAGATGATCCTGGATCAGGGTCTTCTTGGCTTGCGCGATGGCCCTCTCGACAGCATGGAGCTGCTGGGCAAGATCGAGGCAGGGCCGGCCCGCTTCGATCATTTCGATCACGCCCTTCAGATGTCCGCCAGCCCGCTTCAGGCGCTTGACGATATCGGGATGGGTTTCGTGGGTATGAGGCTGCTCGCTCATCTCTTGATACTATCCTCTTGGAGGGGATACAACAAGCCTCAAAGAGGCCTCGATTCCGGTGCAGTCAACAACCATTCGTTAGGATTTTGGAGAATAATCGCCGTTCATGCCGAATCGGATCCACAGCACAGTTTTTTGTCTGGTCATCGCTTTAGCGATGATGTTCGGCGTGCTGCGTCCTTTCGGCTATTCGACCTCACACGATCCGATCGCGATTGCCACCGCGGTTGAACGTCACGGCAGAGCCGCCGCGCAGATCGAAGATCATGACCACGCACACGATGACGGCGTTGCCGACGAGCAGAGCGCTGGCCATTTTCACGGGCACGATGCGGCAGACCATTCGCACGAGACGGCGAGCACGCCTGTCGGGTTCGCACCGACCTTTCCGCAGGTCGAACGGAGCTGGCTGAATTATCCGCCGACTTTCCTCGATCCGGGCACGACATTCCGGCTTGAGCGACCGCCGAGGCCATTCCTCGCCGCATGATCGCGGCCGCTCACGCGGCCACCCTCAACGACGAAGATTGGAAATTTTATGCAAGGACCCTTCGACCGGGGCCGACCACGCGCGCGTCGCACGTGTGGGCGATCCGTCCTTCCCCTGCTTATCGCTCTCCTGACCCTGCCGCTGCTGACCGGAGCGGCCTTTGCCCATGCTGTCGCTGCCGGCGACAAGGGCTACATCCAGGAAATCTCGGGCATCAACGTGCTGCCCTTCATCTATCTCGGCGCCAAGCACATGGTGACCGGATACGACCACATCCTGTTCCTGTTCGGGGTAATCTTCTTCCTCTACCGGATGAAGCATATCGGCATCTATGTCAGCCTGTTCGCGCTCGGCCACTCCACGACCATGCTGCTCGGCGTCTATTTCAACGTCGGCATCAACAGCTACATCATCGACGCGATCATCGGCCTGTCCGTAGTCTACAAGGCGCTCGACAATATGGGCTCTTTCCAGCGATGGCTCGGCTTCCAGCCGAACACCAAGATCGCGACGCTGGTCTTCGGCTTCTTCCATGGTTTCGGCCTGTCGACGAAGATCATCGAATACAACATCTCGCCGGACGGCCTGGTGCCCAACCTTTTGGCCTTCAATGTCGGCGTCGAGATCGGCCAGCTCTTGGCTCTTGGCGCCATCCTGATCGTGATGGGCTACTGGCGCCGGACACGAAGTTTCTGGCGCCACGCCTATACCGCAAACGTCATCATGATGACGGCTGGTTTCCTGCTGATCGGATATCAGCTCACCGGCCTGTTCGTCGCCGCATAAGGAACCGAATCATGTACAACACCGACCTTCCCAGCCGCGCCGATTTGCCGACGTCAGCGCAGCTCAAGCGCTCCACCTTCATTGCCGCGCTGACGGCTTTCGCATTGCTCATCACGGTCGTCATGCCGTCCGAGTATGCGATCGACCCGACCGGAGCAGGCAGATTGCTCGGCCTCACCAGAATGGGCGAAATCAAGACACAGCTGGCAGCCGAGGCGGCAGCCGACGAAATGGCCAGCGCGAAGGCACCAACCGAGCGGATGACGCAAATGGTCCCTCCAGCCGAGTTGATGGCGCGCATGGACCGAATTGAAAACCTCCTCGTCGCCCTGACCGCCGAACGGCCTGCTTTGCAGCCGTCGCCAACTGGGGAGGCCGTTGCCCAAGACAATGTGACAGTTGGAGAGATCGCTCCTGCCGAGGCTCCGGCCATTGCTACAACGCCTGCCACCGAAGCAACCTCGGAAGCCCCGATCCAGCCAGATGGAAGGCAAGACGAGCTATCCTTCACGTTGGCGCCAGGCCAGGGTGCCGAAGTCAAGCTCGTGATGCGGCAGGGCGCCAAGGCAAACTTTTCCTGGACAGCTGACGGTGGCGTGGTGAACTTCGAGACGCACGGCGATGGCGGCGGTCAGTCCGTCAGCTATGAAAAGGGTCGCAGCGTTCCAGCTGACGAAGGTGCCATTGAAGCCGCCTTCGATGGAAATCACGGTTGGTTCTGGCGCAACCGCGGTGGCAGCGACGTGACCTTGACGATCCAGACTGAAGGCGACTACATCGACATCAAGCGTATGATCTAGCGCATACAGGGTCGCCCGGCGCCACTTCGACCGTCGGGCGTCACCTATCCGTCTGTTCCACCGACGAGCGCAGATGCGCGTCGAAGCTTTGCGCCGCGACGAAGACACGGCTGACCTTCAGGTAAACGGGTCTTGATCCACCGCTCGATCTGGTTCACGGCATTTCAGCCCGACGTGATCTGCCAAACGGCTACGCCGGCAAGCGCCAAGCCGGCAGCGCCCTCAATGGCTCGGGAAATGGCATCGAACAGGCGTGGCCGGCTATCGAAAAAATGCACCAGACGTTCACGAAACAGGATCGACAGCATCGCAACGCAAGACAGCGTCAGCGCCACGCCGGCCATCATGGTGATTGCAAAAAGAATGCCGGCGACCGGAACGCCTCTGGATATCGCAAAGGTCATCACGAAAAGCGTCAGCGGGCATGGGATCAGGCCGGCCATGACGCCGACGGCCTCGCCCTCATGCTTGTGGTGATGGCCGTGGCTCAATGCGCGCCAGAGCATCCAAATGCCGATCAGGCCAAGCAGGCCCCGACTGACGTCTTCCAGCAGCGGGGCGCGGCCAACACTGCCCAGGGCAATCGATACCAACGGCAACGAGAGCGCCGCGATCAGCACGGCAATCGTTACATGCGTGAAGGAGAGTGTCAGCGACACCAGAAGCCCACGCCGGACGCTGGCGTCCGATCCTGCCAGATAGGTGGCCAGGACAGCCTTGCTATGGCCCGGCGTCAGCGCATGCGCCGCACCGAACAGAATGCCCATGGGCAGAAAGGCCGTGAACGCCAGCCAACCGCCGCCGGCCGCAAGCAGTTTGATCTGCTCGGCCAGCGCCAGGTAAATCGTGCGTTGGAACTCGACCAGCGTCTGGAACATTGCCATCGAACCGGCTCCGGGTCAGCCGCACGTCAATTCGAGGCGCGTCGCGAAAATCTTGCCGAGATCGGTCCCCGTCGGATCACTGAAGAACGCGTCTGTCAGGCTCTTCTGGTTCTGCGCGATGGCCGTGTCCGGATCTGGACGGACGACGGAACGTGAGCAGCCTTGCGGCAGACCGGCCACCGCAAGCTTGTCGTCGTCGGTAAAATCGATTGCCGTGTAGAAGGTCGGATCGTAGACACCGATACTGACTTTTCCAGCAAGGGCCAACGGGTCCTTCGGCTGCGTTTCGAACTGGACGACGAGTTGATCGTTTTCATAGCTGACGCTGAACTTCGGCGGTGGCGCCATCGTCACGTCCTTGCCGTTCAAGGTCACCATCTGAAAGTAGTTGTACTCGGCCAACGACGCATGGACGGTGAGAGCGACTTCATCGAGTTCCTTCGCATCAAGGACAAGGTCGGAATTCTTGTCGAATTCCATCAGCACGGTGCTGGAAAAGAGGTCGTCGAAACGCCAGAGATGCCGAAGCGACTTGAGCGTTCTGTCTGGACCGACGGTCAGGTCCAGCGTCGCTTCGGCAAACACATGTGGATGGGCGTTCGCTGCCGCGGCGGAAGCGAGCAACAGCGCCGCGCCTGATACCATGCCTGTCAGTTGCATTTTTCGCTCACATTTCGTTCGTCGATTCCGCATCAGGCAGGACACCTGCCATTGCAAGCAGGCCGAAATGGGACGGGCCAAAGCCCATACCAACCTTGATCGATCAGGGCTGTGTTGCCTCATTTAAGGAGGCAGCTACCCAAGGTCGCCCTTCAGCGAATGTTTGAGCATGATCACCGCGATACCAGCAAGGATTGCCAGCACTATCATCCAGATAATCTTTTGCCGATCGCTCAATTTCCTGCTCCTGATCGATTCAGAGCATTCTTATCGCGAGTTCCTTGCAAACGCAAAAAGCCCCGCGTCCCGTGCAGATAACACCAGCTGATCCGCCCTAGTCGTCGCGATCGAGCTTGCAATGACCGTGTTCGATGTGATCCGGACCTTGGAACGTCAAATGGACAAGTGCTTGCGATTGCCGACTGTCAATATGCAGAGTTTGGAAACTTGCATTCCGTTTCTGTCCTCGCCGATTGTTTCGGCATCCGTCCGGGCGAAGAAACGCTCCTCGAATGGCGCGCCGTCGACATCGAATAGCTTTATGGAGCAAGGTTGCACGGACTTGCCATTCAAGTGGCTTTTGTCACCGCGATCATGGTTTTGGCCGGGAGGTCGTCACCGGTCGCCTCCCAGTCCTGGAAGGCGCCTACGTCACCGACGGGGGCAAGTGCTGCGTCGCCGGACAACGGAGTCCATCCGCGTCTCCTGGCCGCAGGACGGTTCGTTCGAAGTCAGGTCCATGGGCAAGACAAATACCGTGAAAAGCTTCCAACGCCAGATCGACATTATCGGCACGCACCAGCGGCGATCTCAGGCATATAGCAGCGAGCGCCGGGATAAAGAGGGGCTTCGACATCAGCACACCGCACGGTCAAAAAATGGACCCTCTGGCACGTTAGTCAAGAGTGCCATTTAGCGGGCCCAGCGGCTGCGACGAGATCGACCTGCATCCGACTGTCGGCGGCTGCGCCGTCGCCCCGTAGTATCATTCGCCAGTTATTCTCCGACGCGGTCCGCATTGAAGACCCGCGATAGCCGTCGAACTTGTGTGTCCATCCCTCGGCCCTCGGGAGGCTTCTCCACCAGGGTGGGGATCAAAGGAGCGATGAACGCTGGCCGGCTGGTGCTGGCAGTTACTCGTTTACGCATGGAATCGTGTCTAGGTCGCAGGCATATATCCGCGCTCCACACGTCCCGACGTTGGTTAAGATCGGCAGCCAGACCGGCCAGCCACTCTGTGCGCCAGGCGGATAGAGGTGAGTGTCGATCGCGAATTGCAGAAACGTTGCCAGCGGATAATTGCAAAGTCAGCGCGTCACGCGTACGGATCCATAAGCCCCAGCGCGCTTACATCCATAAGCACCCCAAACCCGATGATCTGCTCCAGCGCAACGTTGCGAGACAATGTGCCCAAGCTTTTGGCCGGTTCGGATTTCATGCGGCTGACCAGGGCGTATCGGTTGTAGACCGCCAAACCGACCATCGCGACGAATAGGCTGATCTTGAACAGGAGAACTCGACCGTAGCTGTTGCGCGGATCGGGGAACGAGCCAAGCACGAGCCAAGTGTTCATGGCACCCGTCAAAAAAATGAGCGCAACCGCCACCATACCAAAGCGGGAGAAGCGCCACAGGACGGTTTCCACGCCTGCGACTTCGGATGGATGCCGCTGTGCTGCCGCGATAAGCAGGCCGAGGGGCAGGAGGCCACCTATCCACGCCCCGGCACTTGCAACATGGAGAGCTTGAGTCAGTGAGCCTAGAAGGCCCAACGCCGCCGCGTGGCCCTGCCAACCCTCGCAGGTCAGTAGCAAGAAAGCCGGCCCGACGATCAATTCGGGCCGCCCCGAGAAACTGATCACCAGGAGCAGGAGAACGAGCGAAAGGCGAACAAACCAAACAGTTCCGAAGTCGCTTTCCATGAGAACGCCGCGCAAGGTGTCAACCATACCCTCGCGTCCGGAGAGCCCGGCCGTAAAGCACAGCAGCCAAATTGCCGCGAAGATTGCGGCCGCAAGTGCGAGGGCAGGATTGATGTTACGGGGTAGAGGCGCAAGCGCGGGAGCCGCGGTTCTGTCTAGCGCATAGAAAGGGAAGAGTGCCGACCCGAATAGAATCATCACTGAGAGGAAGTAGACCCACCGGGCGAAGGCCAGAGTGCCATCAACGTCCATTTCTACGGTCTGACTTCAAATTTGAAATTGCCCTTCACCTTGTGCCCGTCTGCTGACAGCACGTGCCAATCAACTTGATAAACACCCGGCGCAAGGGACCTTGATACAGGTGCCACCATGTCCTTATCGCGCACCGCGATCTCCGTGGTGATCTTCGCACCATCCGGCCCCGACAGATCGATGCCCGAGAATCGAGCCTCAATGGATTCGCTAAACCGCAGTCCAATCTCGGTGGGCGGAGCGGCAATGGTGCTATTGATCTCTGGAGTAGCCTCGACCAATCGAGCATGCGCAAGCGCCTGGCCCGATAATGGCACGCTCCACAGCGCAAGTGTGGCGATCATTCCGATAGTCCGATTCAACGCGAACTCCTCCCGCGGCGACGGTCATCAAAGACTATGCACTTTCTGACGAGTATACGAATTTGTTGGTGTTGCAGGGCCGCCACCGTTCGAGCTGTCACGAAATTTTCCATTTGCCGGAAAAGTGATGGGAGATCAGGCCAACACGCTACCGACCGCCGAGACTCTCGATTGAAGGTCACGGACGCCGCAAGCGTTTGTAATTATCAGGACAAGCGCGGGCGAAACAAGCGTTTGCGCCCGCGTGACTCCATTTCAGCTACTTAACCGGGATCATGAGATGTGCGTATGGAGTGCCCGGCCACATCACATAGGGCTTGGATGTGTCAGGCTTGGGGTCCGTCGGATAGCCCTGCATGATGTCCATTGCGTTGACGATCATCACATGCGGGCCGGTCTCTATCCAATTGTTGCCTTCCTCGGGCTTCGTCGCATAGGGATCGGTGTTGCTGCCATCGGTACCGCCGGACAGCATGTACATGAAGCCGACCTTGCCCTTGGGCGGCTCCTTCTTTTCCATCCATGCCATCGCCCATTCCATCGCGTTGGCATCGCCGCACATTGGGTCCGGGCCGGGCGTGGACGGGCTGTCCGGCATGCACCAGAAGCCGTTCTTGCCCTCGCGCAAGGTGCGCATGGCGCCCTTTTCATCCGCGGCGTAGACCGCAGCGCCGCTTGCCACGGCAGGGGGTGCAGCAGATTCAGCGCTCTTGATCATCGCAGCGTCGTCGGCGGCTGCGCCTTGCATCGTAACCAAACTGCCTGCCGCCAAAAGGGCAGCGACCGTCAGAAGCCGTTTCATGGCCGTTCTCCGGTTTGAGTTGATCTTGTGCATGATGTCCGACGCACGGCTTTCCAGAGCCGTTTGTCGGTGATTAAGCAGTAGCAGATTACATGCCTCCGGACAATTTACGTTTTAGCGCTGTCTAATGTCTTTGCAGGGGGCGTGCTATTAAACGGGGGCCTTCAAATCGGTCACGAAACTCCTGAGGGTTCACTAACCAAGATGGTGCTGTTCAGCGAGTGGCCAAATTTGCGCGGTTTCCCAGCAACCTTGCTTGCGTCGTCAAATCGCCACCTGCCCTAACCCTAGATTAGTTTCCGTCCACAAACGCCAACATATTGATATTATTGCGTGAATCGGAACTTTGCGCAGGCAAGGCCCGGCGGTTTCAGGTACACTTTGGTCTCATGCCACTGATTCCAAAGCACAATCTGCCACCGCCGGAGCCGACAATGCGCCAAGAACGCACCGTCCAAGATGGGGTATTCGGCTTGCGCCCCATCTTGGCGGAGCGGCATGGAGGTGCTGCGCTTCGAGCTGATGGTAGAACGTGGTCTGTCCGAAACAGCCACAAGCATCAGGAAAGGAAGCGCAGCATGAAACATTATGCAGGATTGGACGTGTCGGTGAAAGAGACGGCAGTGTGCATCGTCGACGAAACAGGCACGGTTTGCCGCGAGATGAAAGTTCCCAGCCATCCGGAGGATCTTGCGCGGGTGCTCAAGGATCCTGCCTGGAACTTTGAGCGGATCGGTCTTGAAGCCGGGCCCTTATCGCAATGGCTGTTCGAGGGTCTTGCCAAAGCCGGCCTGCCGTTGATCTGCATCGAGACGCGTCACACCAAGGCATTCCTGAAGGCGCAGGTGAACAAGACCGACCGCAATGACGCGCGCGGCATCGCACAGATGATGCGGGTCAACCTGTTCCGCCCGGTGCATGTGAAGACCCTGACGAGCCAGAAGCGTCGGGCGTTGCTGACGGCGCGCAAGCTGCTGCAGGAAAAGGCGATTGCCATCGAGAACGACATCCGCGGGCTGCTGCGCAACTTCGGGCTCAAGGTCGGCGTCGTCGGTACGGTCAAATTCGAGCAACGCATCCACGAACTGGTTGAAGGCATGCCTGATCTGGCCGAAATCGTCGAACCGCTTCTCGACGCTCGCGGCAAGCTGCGCCAGCGCTTTGCCACCCTTCACCGCAAAATTCTGGCGATCGTCCGGGATGATGAAGTTTGCCGCCGACTGATGACGACACCAGGTGTAGGCCCGGTCGTGGCTCTGGCCTATACCACCACCATCGACATTCCGGCCCGCTTCCGCAATTCGAAAGCGGTCGGACCGGTTTTGGGTCTGACACCTGTGCTCCATGAGTCGGGCGAAAGCCGCCGGGTCGGCCGGATCTCGTTATGCGGTGACGATATGATGCGAACGCTGCTCTACGAAGCCGCGCAGGTCCTACTGACGCGCGTGACGAAGTGGTCCTGGGTGAAGGCCTGGGCGATGAACGTCGCCAAGCGGCGTGGTCGGCAGAGGGCCATCGTTGCGCTCGCCCGTAGACTAGCAGTGATCATGCATCGCATGTGGAGCGATGGCACACGGTTCCGCTGGACAAAGGAAAGCACACCGGTCGCCGTCTGAACTGGGCCGTTAAGAAGGAGACAACAAAGTTCCACTTGCCGGTGGAAAAACGTCCTTCGCGGGACGATGGATGAGGTGAGTTCGCTATGCTGGCGGTGCCGATCGTACATCAGGACGCGTCCAAGATTGTTCCACCTCGTTCTGCGGATTCCCCATACTGGGAGGGCCAAGGCGCCGATCCCGAAGAGAAGCAAGACCCGCGGAAGACGTCAGATGCCGGCGAAGCGGAAAGCTCGAAAGTGCTTGACCTCAAGCCGCCGAATAGAGAAGCCGCGCAGGTCCTACTGACGCGCGTGACGAAGTGGTCCTGGGTGAAGGCCTGGGCGATGAACGTCGCCAAGCGGCGTGGTCGGCAGAGGGCCATCGTTGCGCTCGCCCGTAGACTAGCAGTGATCATGCATCGCATGTGGAGCGATGGCACACGGTTCCGCTGGACAAAGGAAAGCACACCGGTCGCCGTCTGAACTGGGCCGTTAAGAAGGAGACAACAAAGTTCCACTTGCCGGTGGAAAAACGTCCTTCGCGGGACGATGGATGAGGTGAGTTCGCTATGCTGGCGGTGCCGATCGTACATCAGGACGCGTCCAAGATTGTTCCACCTCGTTCTGCGGATTCCCCATACTGGGAGGGCCAAGGCGCCGATCCCGAAGAGAAGCAAGACCCGCGGAAGACGTCAGATGCCGGCGAAGCGGAAAGCTCGAAAGTGCTTGACCTCAAGCCGCCGAATAGAGAAGCCAGTATATTCGATGTTTTCGCCACGCACGAGATCGGCCGCGAATTGGAGGCGATGTCGGGTTGGCTGGACGAGCATCACGATCTGCTCGGTTTGGTGGCCCGAGACTTGGTCCGGGTCGGCGTCAAAGCCACCGGGCGGCAAGGCTTGCCTGCCGAAGCGGTGCTGCGCTGCGCGCTTCTCAAACAATATCGGCAGCTGAGCTATCAGGAGTTGGCGTTCCACCTCGAGGACTCAGCCTCGTTTCGCGCCTTTGCCCGCCTGCCGTGGTCATGGAGCCCGCAGAAGTCGGTGCTGCAAAGGACGATCAGCGCAATCCGGCCTGAGACCTGGGAACAGATCAATCGGACACTGCTGTCGGGCGCTCGGCAGGCGAAGCTCGAAGACGGTGCGGTCGTGCGGCTGGACAGCACTGTGACTGCAGCCCTCATGCACGAGCCGAGCGACAGCAGCCTGCTTTGGGATGCAGTGCGGGTTATGGTGCGCCTTCTGAAGCGGGCCGATATCTTGCTCGGCGGCGCCGGCTCATCATGGCGCGATCATTGCCGCGCAGCCAAGAAGCGCGCCCGCAAGATCCAGTTCACGCGCGGCCGGCCCAATCGGGTCCAACTCTACCGCGAACTGATCGCAATCACCCGCGCGACCTTGGCCTATCTGAAGCAGGCGACCGAGCGATTGGCCGTGGCGAGCACTCCGCTCATCGCACTGTGGCAGCTCCAGGTTCGTCACCATCGGCCGCTGATCGAACGCATCATCAGACAGAGCGAACGGCGGGTGTTGGCCGGCGAGCCGGTGCCGGCCGGCGAGAAGTTGGTCAGCCTGTTCGAACCGCATGCCGATATCATCGTCAAAGGCAGCCGCAATACCGAGTACGGCCACAAACTCAACCTGACCACCGGCAGGAGCGGCATGATTCTTGATCTGGTGATCGAAGCAGGCAACCCGGCCGACAGCGACCGCTTGCTGCCGATGCTGGCGCGCCACGTCGCCTTCTGGGGCCAAGCGCCGCGGCAAGCGGCAGCCGATGGCGGCTTCGCCACGCGCGACAATTTGGCCACAGCCAAGGCGTGGGGCGTCTGCGACATGGCCTTCCACAAGAAAGCCGGCCTCAGGATCGAGGACATGGTCAGAAGCAAGTGGGTCTATCGCAAGCTACGCAACTTCCGCGCCGGCATCGAAGCCGGAATATCGTGCTTGAAACGCGCTTACGGCCTGGCACGCTGCACCTGGCGCGGCCTTGATCACTTCAAGACCTACATCTGGTCCTCGGTCGTGGCCTACAACCTCGTCCTCTTCACGCGCCTCAAAGCGACCTGACACCGACCCGGCATCGCAGTTGGGTCGCACCGGCCAATGCCGGTATCGCGGCGTGCGCCTGATCGGGGCTCATAGCACGATCTCGTCGACATCGACGCCTCCCGGCCCCGCACAGGACTCCAAAAGGCATTCTCACCCGACGATAAGCCCTTGCAAACGCTGCGAAATACGCACGTTTATGAACGGAAACTAGATTAGCCCGCGCATCGTCAGTTCAGCCTTCAGATAGGCATAATAGATCGGCGCGGCGACAAGACCCGGCATACCGAACCAGGCTTCCATGAAAACCATCGCCAGAAGAAGCTCCTAGGCACGCGCATTGATCCGCGAACCGATGATCTTGGCGTTTACGAAGTATTCGAGCTTGTGAATGATGATGAGAAAGGCAAGCGAGCCGAGTGCTGCAAGGAAGGAGATGCTGAGGCTGACAACCACGATCACCGTGTTGGAGATCAGATTGCCGATGACCGGCAGAAGGCCGGCGACGAAAGTCAGCGCTATCATTGTCCTGATGAATGGCAGATCGATGCCGAAGGACGGCAGAACAACGACGAGATAGACCGCCGTCAGAAACGTATTCAACGCCGAAATCCGGATTTGCGAGAACACGATGTTGCGAAAGGCCTTGCTCAGAATGTTGACACGATCCGCCAGCGCGACCGCCAGTGGGCCGGGCTCGCGCGATGGCGCCGCCGAGCTCACCGCGATCAAGCCGCCGATCACCATGCCGACGACAATGTGGACCACCAGGACGCCGACATCCCGCCCGACGAGTTGAAGCTGGCCGGCATGTTCGCGGAGCCACCGGGCCGCGAAGACTTCCAGTTCCTCGATGTTCGACGGAAAATAGGTCATCGCCCAGGTCGGGAGATGGACGCGCGCGGTATCGATGATCTCGGCCATCTTCTTGAGGAGCGTCACGACGTTCTCCGAACCGCCAGTCAATTGCGACATGCCGCTAAAGATAGCGGCGGCTATCAGGAGCGTGAAAATCAATGCCACCAAGGTCAGCGCAAGGCTTTTCGTCAGGCTGTTGGAAACGCCGATTCGATGGAGCATCGGTGCGGCGAAATGAACGAGATTGAACACGAGAAGGCCCGAAAGCAGTGCCGGAAGCAGCCCGAGTTCGAGAACGGCGACGAGCGCTATAAGCGCAAGCAGGCACGACGCGAGATAGAACCATGAGAAAATCAGCACTTTTCACCTGCAGAAGCAGCCAAGTCCTCTCCGGGTTTCATTAGCTTTGATACCCGGTGATGCGCAAGCGAACACGCGTTCAACACGTGTGTAAGGCTAACCGCCTCGGAGGTCCCATGCTTGCGCGCCAGGTCGCCCGCTTTTGCCCCGCCTCATGCTCACGCAGGACCGCGATGATCAGCTCTTCCGTAAACCGCTTTCTTTTCATCAGTCCGCCCTTCAATCGAGCCGGACTCTAATCTCAGATGGAGGAAATTGCCCGTGGCAGGTCAGCCGCTCGACGATGTTTATGCCGGTTGGCAAGAATGATCCTCTTCGTGGTGAACGCCGGAGTTCATTCCGCCGCGAAGACCATCAGATCCTCGAACGGGAACTCGACATGGTATTGGCCGGACGGAAGGGCGTCCCGGGAATAGGTCCGGATGGTCAGGTCATTGCTTTCGAAAATGACTTCATGCCGATCGCCAAGGAAAAGGCTCTCGACGCAGGTCATGGCGATACGTCCAGGGCCGTCCTCCCCGGACCACGTCACCCGCTCAAGCCGGACGAGTGCGGTGACTTTGGCGCCGACGGTCAGCTCCTGCTGGGCGCTGCCCACAAGATGGATGCCGTTGGCGACAATTTCCGCACGGTTGCCGTTGATGGCGGTGACCACGCCGTCAAGGCGATTGCTGGCACCCATGAACTCTGCTGCAAACAGGCTCTTCGGCTTGTTGTAGATTTGCTTGGGTGTTCCGTCCTGTTCGATCTGGCCGCCGTTGAGCAGCAGGATGCGGTCGGCGAGCGCCATCGCTTCCACCTGATCATGGGTGACGCACAGCGCCGATAGCCCGAGATTGGTGATGAGGCGGCGCAGCCAGATCCGCGCTTCTTCGCGTAACTTGGCGTCCAGATTTGACAGCGGCTCATCGAGCAGAATCACGTTCGGCTCATAGACCAGCGCGCGGGCCAGCGCCACGCGCTGCTGCTGTCCGCCGGAGAGCTGATGCGGATAGCGTTCGCCCAGTTTGCCGAGGCCGATGCTGTCCAAAGCCTTCTGGACGCGGCTCGCAACATCTGCCTGGGACACTTTGCGCAGCTTCAGGGGATAACCCACATTCTCGGACACCGTCCGATGAGGCCACAGCGCATAGGACTGGAATACCAGCCCGAGACCGCGCGTTTCCGGCGCCAGATTGATGTTCTGCCCGGCATCGAAAAGCGGCTTGTCACCGAGCAGTATCTTGCCGCTGTTGGGTGTCTCCAGACCGGCGACCGCTCGCAAGAGCGTCGTCTTGCCGGACCCGGACGCGCCGAGCAAGGCGACGATCTGACCCGGTTCGACCGAGAAGGACACACCTTTCAGGATTTCAAGGTTGCCGTAACTGAGGCGCAGGCCGTCTATGATGATGTCAGTCATTGAGGCGGACTCCAAAGCGCATCGCGAGGGCAAGACCGGTCACGATGATGACGGTGTTGATGACGGCGAGAGCCGAGACCAGATCGATCGCGCCGGTGCCCCAAAGGGAAACCATGAGCGAGCCGATCACTTCGGTTCCCGGTCCGAGCAGATAGACGCCCGTCGAATATTCACGGGCGAAGATCAGGAAGATCAACAGCCAGGCCGAGAACATGCCGCCGCGGATGAGCGGCAGCGTGATGTCCCGGGCGACCCGGCCCTCGCTGGCGCCAACTGACCGGCCGGCTTCCTCGAGCTCCTTGCCGATCTGCAGGAGCGTTCCGGAAATCAGCCGCATGCCATAGGCGAACCAGACAATGGTATAGGCGAGCCATACCGAGATCATCGTGGCACGCAGGGGTGCGATCGGCTTGAAGAAGAGAAATATCCACAGCATGGCCAGGCCAGCCACAATGCCCGGCATCGCCCGCGGTATCATGGCCACGTAATCGACGACTTTAGTCAGGGGTGCGTTCGAGCGGTGACCGGCGAGTGCCACGGCAGTATAGGCCGCGATCGAAGCCGCGCCGCCGACCACCGCGACGCCGACCGTGTTGAGAATGGCGCTGATGACATTCGGATAGTCGGCGAGATCGCGATAGTGATCCAACGTCAGCACCTGGAAGATATTCACCCCGACGCCCCAGCTTGTCACCAGTGAACGAATTGCGACGCCGCCCACCGGTATGATCACGGTGGCCGCGAACCAGGCCACCACAAGCGCGAAGGCCGGCCAGCGAAGAGCGCCCAGCCGGATGGGGTTGTGCCGACTGCCCTTGCCTTTGACAGACACATAGCGGCTGGCGTTGCGCAGCATGTAGCGCTGCAGCACGACCAGCGGCAGCGCGATCATGATGATCGCCACCACCACTACGGCCATCAACTGGTAGGAAGGAACACCGAGCTTGTTGGTGAGCTTGTAGAGATAGGTGGCGAGAACCAGCACGCCTTCCGGATCGCCAAGCACCAGCGGCAGGCCGAAAAGTTCGAAACCGAGGAAGAACACCAGAACCGCCGCATAGAGCACCACCGGCATCACCATGGGCAGCGACACACTGGCGGCGACGCGCCAAGGGCCAGCGCCGGCGGTGCGTGCCGCCTCTTCGAGGTCGGCGCCAACGTTGCGGAGCGCCGCCGATGCATAGAGATAGACATGTGGGACATGGGTGAGCCCGGCAATGATCGCGATCGATGTCACCGAATAGACATTCCAGGGCACGTAGCCGATCATCGACTTGACCGCCAGCGAGACGAAGCCGACTGGTCCCAGTGTCATCACATAGCCGAAGGCCAGCACCACCGCCGACATGAAAACCGGGATCAGGATGATCGGCTCCAGCCAGCGCTTGCCCGGCACGTCGGTGCGCACGATGATGAACGCCAGCAGGATTCCCACCGGAACTGCGATCACCGTCATGCCCACCGCGAGCTTGAGCGAAGTCGTCAGCGCTAGCCAGAAATCCGCGTCCGCGAGGATGAAGCTGTAGGCGTTCAGCGACAGATGCGCGGTTTTCTGGAAGAAAGGCGCGGACAGAAAACTCTGATAAATGATCAGGGTGACCGGCGCCAGCACCACCAGGATGGCGAGGAGGTTGGTGCTGACACGAAAGACACGGAAGGGCATGATCGCCTCGAACAAAGCCGGGGGCCGTCCGCTAGCAAGAGCGCAAGCGCGCCGTTCCGATGATTCTTAATAGCAAGAAGGGTGAGAGAGCCGACTGTGGAGGCACTCCCGATCAAGCGATTACTCGCCCTTCATGGCTTTCTGCCACTCGTTGAGGAACGCCAGCCGTGTCGTCTCGTCGAGACCTTCGAGCAGCTTGTCGTCGAGCGCGATCGGGTGAACGTTTTCACCGGCGGCGGCCTTTATGGACGCCAGCGTGGTTGCCCCTTCAACGTCATCACGAACGGCATAGAGCTTGATGTCGTCGGCGATCAGCTTCTGCGCGCGCGCCGACAGCAGATAGTCTACGAATAGCTTCGCAGCATTGGGATCCTGGGCTTCCGCCGGAATGACGGTGGCGCGGGTGGTCACCAGGACATAGTCCTTCGGGATTATCACACCGAGGTTCTCGTCCTTGGCCTGCTTGGCGAGGCCATATGAGCCGAAGATGCCATAGGCGATGGAATGTTCGCCAGACGTGACCTTCTCGATCATCGAGCCGGCGGAGCTGTAGAGCTTGATATGGGCCTTGCCAAAAGCCTTGTTAAGCGCCCAGGAATCGGTCCAGTTCTTGGCGTCCTGGTTGTAGAAATAGAAGCCGACACCGGATTTTTCCGGATCGTAGGACGCGATCTTGCCATCATATTCTGCGGTCTTCCCAGTCATCAGCTTGAGAAGATCGGCGTGGGTTGCGGGAACATCGCCTTCAGGCACGAGACGCTTGTTGTAGACGAAAGTCACCGGGTCGGCGGTGGTACCATAGACCATGTCCTTGTAGGACGCCCAGGCCGGAAGGTGGGCCGCCTCCACGGATTTGTATTCCCGCGCATAGCCGTCTGCGGCAAGTTTGATCTGCAGATCCGGAGCCGAAGACCATGCGACATCTGCCGTGCCTTGGCCCGAAGCGGTTTCGGCAATGACGCGATTGTAGAGTTCGGTGGAATTGAGGTCGGAATATTCGACGGCGATGCCGGGGAATGCTGCTTCGAAGTCCTTGAGCAAGGGCTGGACCAGCGCCGCATCGGTCGTCGAATAGATGCTGAGGTGTCCTTCCGCGGTGGCGGCGGCCACTAGATCCTTGTAGTTGTCCGGATACCCGGCGGGGATCTCGGCAGCGGCGGCAAGCGTCACAAAAGCGGCTGACAGCGAAAACGCGGCCATCATCGTCGCAAGACGATTTTTCATTAGGGTCTCCTCCAAGTTCGCCTAAATCGTACCTCCTCCAGGCACAAAAGGCGAGTATCATCCTGACCTGTCACCAACCTGTCACGGCGATGTCGAGGTTTGCTCAGCCGACTAGGCCCGATGGGTCGTGATCAGATTGTCGATGACAGCGGGATCGGCCACATCGACGTATTGCGGGATTGCTGAAATCTTGGGGCGGCATCCTACGCGTCACGGTCGCTGGCCCTGCGCATCGATCATGGACTTGCTCCAATCCTCGATGAAGCGGCGGCGCAACGCCTCGTCTTGTACGGCAAGTAACGCAGGGCCGATGCGTATGGCGCGCGCGATACCAGACTCCCCAAGTTTTTCCGGGCCGTCCGCTCCCTCAGGCAATTGCCCGTTCTCGGCAAAGAAGAAGGCGCTATCCCTGGCAACCTTCTGTCCCCGGGCCGACAGAAGGTAGTCGAGAAATCGTTTGGCAACGTCCATATTCGGCGCCGTCTTCGGAATGAGCGCGCCACGACTGAGTATCAGCGCATAGTCCCGCGGGACAACGACCCTCAAGTCGGAATTGCCCCTGGCCGCCGCGTAGGCGTATGACCCGATCATATTGTAGCCTATATATAGGCTCCCGTTTGCAACGTCCTGAAGGGTCTCCGCGGTGCAACAACGCACCACAGTTTCCGCTCGGCTCATGCTTTCCAGAAGCCGACCGTAGACCGCCGTCGTCTGCCGCGCATCACTGAACGCCAATAGGTAGCCGATGCCCGAAAGTCGGATGTCGAACGTTCCGACCCGTCCGCGATAAAAATCGATCCGCCGCCTGAGAAGATCGGCGAGTTCGATGTGGGTGCGCGGTACGTCGCCGGACGGCACGAGGCGGGCGTTATAGACGAAGACGGCCGGTTCGTAGGTAAAGCCGAATACCTCGTCGCGCCAGTTTGCCCAATTGGCGACATGCGCGGTTTCGGCCGACACGTGCGGCGCCGCGCAGCCGTCATTGGCGAGCTTCACAAGTTGGTCGACCGACGGAGACAACAAGATGTCGCCCAGCACCGCGTCCGTCCGACAGGCTTCACTGGCACTCCTTTGCAAGTCGTTGGTGACATATTCAACATAGTCGACTGCCACGTTGGGGAAAACGGACTGAAAATCCCGGATCAGTGGTTCCATTGCCGCCAGATCGGTCGCGGCGTGGATCGACAGTCGGTTCTTCTCCGGCTGAGACGAAGGAAAAAATGCGCTGCTTCCTTCAGCAGCTCTTGCCGCGTGACCGATGCATAAGACGACGGCAGCCATCAAACCGAATGTCGGCAATGTTCCCGTTATCATCCGGTCTTCTCCGTCGCGATGGGCAACGTCAAGGTGACGGTGAACCCTTGCGTGCCCTTCCCGCCATCCTTGCTTGTCTCGCGAAAGGTCAGCGCGCCACCGTGAGCCGCCGCAACCTCCGACGCGATGGCGAAACCAAGACCTGCGCTGCCGTCATGAGATTTGGACGTTTCGAAGCGCTGCGTAACCCGCTCCCACTCGCCCCGCGGAATGCCCGGTCCGTCATCTTCGACCTCGAGATGGGCACGTGTACCGTCGCTGCGTACTCTGACTTCAAGGCGCGACACCACTCCATGGCGCAAGGCATTGTCGATGATATTGACGATCGCTTCGCGAAGGCTGACGGCGTCCGCAAGCACGACCGGCTCGTCGTCAGGCGCCTCGAAGGAGACGATGATGTCCGGATCGATAGTTATCGGAACCGCCGCACGGAAAGCGCGCCGTGCGACATCTGCCAGATCGTGCGGCTGAAGCTGCACGGAATCGGCACGATGGATGACCATGGCGTGGCTGAGCAACTGGTTGGTCAGGCGCGCAAGTTCGCTGGCGCGCTGCTGTACGCGATCGAGATGCTGGCGGCTCGACTTGTCCAGCTTGGCTTGACTCAACAGATCGAGCTGCGCCGTTAGCGCCGTCAGCGGCGTTCTGATCTGGTGCGCCGCGTCGGCGATGAAGCGCTGCAGGAGTTCCACGCGCTCGTCGAGCCGACTCATGAAATAATTGATGGAAGTAACGAAGGGCCGCAATTCTCTCGGTACGACGACCGTTACCGGCGTCAGGTCTTGTGGATCGCGACGGCGGAGCGTCGCTCCGAGATGCTTGACCGGTTGCAGAGAATAGCGAATAGCAATCATCGCTCCAGCCAATGCCAATATGCTCATGATCGCCAGGAGGACGGTCGCCCTGAGAGTCAATTCACCCGCGAGCGCGCGGCGGGCTTCCGTGGTCTGCCCAACGATGACATGCGCCCAACCGGATACGGCTGGATCGGACAGTGCGCGCGCCACCACCGCAATCCGAACCGGTTCGCCGCGATAATGCGCCGATTCCAATACCGGGACATCGTGTATTGCGGCCAGATCAACTTCTGTTTGCAGATCGGCATAACCTGTCAGCGTCGCGCCGGAAGGGCCGATCACGCGATAGAAGATGCGATCGCGGCTGGCGAGGCCCAGGAGTTCAAAAGCTGATACCGGCAGGTTGATAATAAGCGAACCGGATTCAACCGTAAGGCTGTCTGCCATCTGGATGGCCGCACCAAGCAGAAGCCGGTCATAGGCGTCATCGGCGGCGGTACGTGCGTAGTACGACGCCGCACTCACCAGAAGAGCCGCACCCAGGCCCAGCACCAGCGAGATGCGGACCGCCAGGCGCGTGAAAAGGGAAGGCTCAGCCGGTATCATCGGAAGCCAGTTGATATCCCACGCCCCGCACGGTAACGATCTGCGCCTTGGCGCCTTCCAGCTTCTTGCGCAGCCGCCCGACATAAAGTTCGATCGCGTTCTGATTGGCCGGCTCGTCAAACCCGAAAAGCTGATCGATAAGTTCATCTTTGCTGAAGACGCGGCCTGGCCGCGACGCCAGTATCTCAAGCAACGTCATCTCGCGTCGTTTCAATTGCACCTCGCGCCTGCCTACTCGGACTGAGCGGCTGCCGCGGTCGAGCACGACATCGCCACACTGTACGATGTTGGTCGCCTCGCCGCTTTTCCGCCGGAGCAGAACACGGGCGCGCGCTTCCAATTCCCGGAAATCGAACGGTTTGACCAGATAGTCGTCGGCGCCGAGATCGAGCGCGCCAACGCGGTCCTCTATCTCGGAACGGGCCGTCAACATCAGAACCGGGGTGGTATTCCTTGCCTGCCGGAGCCGTCGAACGATTTCAAACCCGTCGAGGCTGGGCAGCATGACGTCGAGGATGACGAGATCGTAGCAGGTGAAATCGAGGATCTCTGCGGCAGCACGGCCGTCCGTCTCCCAATCGACTGCGTGGCCGATCGTTTCGAAGCGGCGGCTGATAGCCTCGCCAACGTCGCGCGTGTCTTCGACGAGGAGAATTCGCATGCCGGAGCATTTGCACGGAAGCAGCCGCCTATCAAGCGTCACCTCTTTGCGGAGAGGCGCTTGACATCATCTGCAGATCACGCGTTGGCTTCAGCCCTGTTACCGTCAGCAGTTCAAGCTGTCCAATCATTTGAGCTTTATCGACGGGCTGCGTGATGGCGTCTGCCTTCATGTGATCTGCGCATCCACGCCAAGAACGGGGCGCGTCGGTACATGACCCGCGCTGCAAGCCACGGCTGGACCATGCACCTTGCCGCATTCAACGTGTTCGACCGCACCGTGATCAGTCGCTAGTAGATGCACCACCATCGCCATCAGGGGATTATGCTTCTGGCGATCGTGATGCTGATAGCGATTGCGCAATGCCATCATTTGCGCTTCAGAGACGTATCCAATTGCGTCATTAAGAGGATATCATGCCGACAGGCGATGGCAGTTTGAGCGACATTCTTGGAATCTTATCGGTTCTCCTACTCGTGGCCGCAAACGGCTTCTTTGTCGCCGCCGAGTTTTCCCTGGTCGCCGTGCGCCGAAGCCGAGTTGCCGAACTCGCTGCGGCTGGGCGGCTGAACGCGGCAGCGCTCCAGCGGGCCGTCGACAATCTCGATGCCAATCTGGCGGCGACCCAGCTCGGCATCACCATTTCATCGCTGGCGCTCGGCTGGATCGGCGAACCTGCTCTCGCGCATCTCGTCGAGCCTCTCTTGATCGGGCTGCTGGGGTCGTTGGCGACTGCGGGCTCACACACTGTCGCCGTCGCGATCGCTTTCATCATCATCACCGCGCTTCACATCGTGCTTGGCGAGCTCGCACCAAAGAGTCTGGCGCTCCAGCGCAGCGAAGACACTGCGCTCTGGGTCGTGCGTCCGCTCGGTCTGTTCCTCTTTCTGCTCAGGCCGGCGATTCTAATGCTGAATGGTCTCGGCAACCTCGTTCTGCGACTCTGCGGCCTGCGCCCGGGAACCGGTGAGGATTCATTGCACTCGCCAGACGAGCTGAAGCTTCTGATCTCGGCCAGTCAGGAAGGCGGGCTGTTGCAGCAGGCGCAGCGGGAGATGGTCGAGCGGGTCTTCAATATCGGCGAGCGCCGCATCAGTGACATCATGACGCCTCGGCCGGATATCGACTGGATCGACGTGAATGATGACCGAACCGAGATTCTTCGTACGATCCGCGATTGCCGCCATGAGCAGCTCCTTGTCGGCAAGGGCGGTATCGATGAACTGCTCGGCATGGTTCTGAAGAAGGACATGCTCGACCAGGTTCTTGACGGGCAGGTTCTCGATCCGATGGCGATCATCCGTGAGCCGCTCGTCGTTCATGAATCAACGCCGATTTTCAAAGTGCTGGAGCAGTTCAGGAAGGCGCCCGTCCGCATAGCAATGGTCCTCGACGAGTACGGAAGTCTGGAAGGAATTGTTACCCAGACCGATTTGCTCGAAGCCATCGCCGGCGACCTGCCCAACATCGAAGGCGAAGAGCCGGATATCGTCGAGCGTGAAGACGGCTCCCTTCTCGTGGATGGTATGATGTCGGCCCAGGACGCCTTCGATCGCCTTGGTTTTCGGGCACGGCCAACTGAAGGCGACTTCCATACGATCGCAGGATTTGCCCTGTTTCGACTAGGGCATCTGCCTGAGGTCGGGGAACATTTTGATTATGGCGGCTGGCACTTCGAGATCGTGGACATGGATGGCCGGCGGATCGACAAACTGCTCGCACGAAGGAACTCTCCCACGGGGCGGCAAGAAACATCGGAGTAAGAATGCCCGGATTCCTGCAAGACAGGCGTCGTCATTTTCATCTTTGCGTGGTTGCTCGGCGGCGCCCTTCCTTTATCCCGCAAACCCGGCAGTCGTGGTGGTGATTCTGCCGTTAGTCATGATGACGCGGCAGTTGGTTGCCTGCGTGGCTCCCTTCCCTGATGGCCTTTGGAACGGCTTGGGCTAGCGGACGGATGGGTTTCGCCTGTATTAAAAAAACTCGCCAACTTGTCCAAAGTGTCAACGGAGCATTGCCCTTGCCTTATCGCCGCTTGGAGTGTGATCGGCAATCGTGGTATCGCAATGCCGGGAGGCGACGATGCGTGTCATTTTCCGATGTGATCCAATGTTGGTCGAGCATTTGCCACGCCCGATCCTCGCGCGCGGCGCGTTGCCGGATTGGCTGCGCACAATGCCCGCTACTTCCTTTTCGGCGATCCACGGCCGCGACATTCGCACGCTCAAGCAGTGCCCGCCCGTTATCGATGCGATGACCTATGGCTTCATGATCCTCCTGCCGTGCGACGTCATCGCCGACAAAGGGACCTTTTCCTAGGACTGGCAGATTCCGGACCCGGTCACCGGGAACCACCCCCGAGCGCCTTTGAGCTTCCACACGCCGGGGCAACTCGCAGGCAGCCCGTTTGCCACTCCCGGTCAAGCCGCCCTCAAATTCAACAGCTTCTGGACCATACAGGTCGAGGACGGCTGGTCGCTGTTCGCGACGCATCCGGTCAATCGCGACGATCTGCCCTTCAGGCTGGTGACGGGCCTGGTGGATTCCGACCGGTTCAACGATGGAGGCATTAATTTCCCGGCGGTCTGGACTGAGCCCGAGTTTTCCGGCTTGCTCAGGAAAGGAACCCCGGTCGCGCAGTGCTTTGCGGTTCCACGGGTTGAGCCGCAGCTGGAATACCGGGTGTTCGATGAAAAGCGGCAGGCATCGTATGCGCAGACGGTCGCCGATGTCCTGTCAACGCCCGGTGTGTACCGCAAGCGGTTTCGCGCCAGGCGGGGACGCTCCACCAGCGAGTGAGCGACGCAGCGCTTCCTCATCAAGCCATAGCCGGCCGCCGGACGCCGATGTGAGTGCCATGGCGATGACGCCGAACGTGGATGGGCGCAGACTCTAGGCAATCGAATACGCAGCCATGGCCCCGTCGAGGTCGCCGACTTCCTGCAGGACGACACCCAGATTGACGGCAGCTTCCGGGGCGTCCGGGCTCATCTTCAGCACCCGCCGATAGGCTTGAGCGGCGCTGCCGAACTTGCGCATGTCCTGACGCACCAGCCCGAGGTCAAACCACGCAGCCGGATGCCCACCGCCGGCGACAGCGCGTTCGAGGAAGCCCTCCGCTTCGGCAGGCGCACCGCGTTGCCAGGCAAGGCGCCCGAGGCGCGCCGCCGCCTCCTGGGATTTCGGATCCCGCTGCAAGACAAGTGTCCAGCATTCGCGCGCGGCCGGGGCGTCGCCTGCCTGATCAAGGGTACGTGCTCGCTCGATGAGGATTTCCGCCTGCAATGATAGCTTGGCTGCGCGATCCAGCTGTTGCAACGCCGCTTCAAACCTGCCTTCGGCCCGGGCAATCCTGCATGCCAGAATCAAGGCAGGCACATTGTCCGGGCGAACGGCAAGGCTCGCTTCGATGCGCGCACGAGCCCCCGGCATGTCTGCCCTTGCGAACAGGACCGCCGCCAGAAGATGGCAAAGCGCTGGATCGCCCGGGTGCTGCCCCAGGCCCAATGCGCACAGATGCATCGCTTGGTCGTGATTACCGGAATTGAAAGCAGCCACCGCCCAGCGGATCAGATCGCCACTATCGCTTTGATTGTGCGCGTTGTTGCTCGGACACTCACTGGCAGTCATGTCCTCAAGCGCCCGATGTCGATTCCAATCATGTTTGGCGGGGCCGCTTGCCATGAATCGAGCAGAGTAGCCGATTTGGAGCCTCGCTTGTCATCACGCTTAACCGCTTCCAAAGGCAAGAAGGCTACAATCCGCCCCAACTGCTGCTCCCGTGCCCTTGGGCACACACGCTCTAGTGACGACCATTCTATGAGCGCGCTTGTAAATATTGGCTACTCGCAAGGGATGTCGATAGGCGTTCGTCAAATTCCAGCAAAAGCGGTCTCATGTTGACCAGCTTTTCCGGTGTAAATCTGGTCAGCGGTCCAGAAACAGCCAGCGCTCCGGCCAAGCCCTCGCTGCCTGAAAAAAACCGGTACGGCCATCGTCGCTGTTTCAGAATCGCCCTCCCCGAGCGATACAAACGGAATCTTCGCCATAAGAGCTATTCGCATTCTAGGCTTAGCAAGCACTTGGCCAGCTGCATGATGGTCAAGCGAAAGCACATCGCCCTCTCGGATTTGATCCCGGATCAAATGGCGACAGTCTGCACGAAACAGGCAAATGCTGCGATTTCCCTCCTTTCGAAAAAAACGATGCGCTTTCATTCGCCTGTTCAACAAGGCTCAAAAGGAGAGGCCGAACGAAGGCCTCTAAAACGACGACGGTAGAATGAGCCCAATATCATCGGCGTAGGGCCGGCAGCAAAGCGCTTGTCCGCCATGCGAACAATGTAGCCACTCCGGACAAGGGATTCCGTTAACCGAAGGATCGTGCTTTTGTAGAGGCCTGTTCTAGAAGAAATCTCGGCCAAGCTTAAACCTTCGTCGCGCTCTGTGAAGCACCCGAGGATCGAAAGCGCGCGATCGACAGCTTCAACCCCTCCCGCTCTTGTGTCTGCTTGGAGCCTGCCGGACATAATGTAGGGACCACAACACTGGCGCGTCGGTTGCGCCAGGCTGCGTTACAGCTTCGCTAGGCATCCAGGTTTGGCCGGTATCCGGATTCAGGAAGGATGATCGCAGAACGCGGATCCCCAGATGTCAAACCCCGATGGTCCCCGGCGCGGATCGTGAACAGCGGAGTTTCCGCCACATCCTCGGCTGCCGTTACTGTCAAAACAATGCTTGCGGGCGCCACTGCGCTCATGGCAACAAACGGGCTAATCTTTGTTGACATTTCTCGTCATCGATGCCTGCCATTATAGCCACGACCGTTCAGGACGGAATCGATGCGGCGCAAGATCGCCTTGGAATATCGAGGTAGGCGATAGCGAACCTCGGTCGTCTGAGTTTTTTGGCGGGCTGAAGTAGGAGGCTTGAGGTGTGTAACACGCGTTGGGCCATTGGTCGCTCGACAGCGGCCGAAATCATGGAGCTGAGGTTTGATGAATAAGATTGCCTTACTTCCTCTGGTGACGTATCCGGAAGCGAATTCCACCAAAATCGCATTAAACGCAATCGCGGTGGTCAAGCACATTGGCGCGGCGCTTCACGCATTAACGATCAATGTCGATATCCCGGGTATTTCCAACCCGGTGTCGAGATACTTGATCAACCTTCCCGAAATGATCCGGGAGACAGAAGCGACCAGCCGCAAGCACGGGCTCGATTTGCTGGAGGCATTGAAAGCTGAAGCGGCACGTGTCGGATCGTCCCTGACAACCGAGGAGATTGCTGTTCAGCCGGCATCTGTCAGCGATGTTGCGGCAGTGAAGTCACGCTATTTCGATTTTGCTTTGATTGGGTTGGAGCCAAATAACCAGACTGCGCGCATGACCGTTGACGCGGTTGTGTTTGGTTCGGGCCGACCGACCATAATTCTGCCGGAAAGCGCAAATGTTGGTGCAATCGATCATGTTATCATCGCTTGGGATGGGAGTCGCGTTGCGGCCCGGGCCGTTGCCGACGCGTATGAGTTTCTGCAATGTGCGGCAAAGATAACCGTACTGACGGTGACAATCGAAAAGCCGCTGCGCGATATTGGCGAAAGCCTTGCTTTAAGCCTGAGAATGCGTGGCCTTCCCGCTGAGGGAGTCTCAATCGATGCGGAAGATCGCCCCATTGGCGTTACGCTTCAGGAGCGCGCTGTCGGCATGGGCGCCGATCTGCTTGTCATGGGTGCGTACGGCCATTCCCGGATGAGAGATTTTGTCGTGGGTGGCGCAACCAAGGGCGTTCTGGGCGATCTGCGCCTGCCTGTCCTTTTGTCGCACTAGAAATCTGCAAATCTGGCCTCGAGTAGCGGCGGCAAGTTGGCTCCTACGGTTGCGCCAGCGGCGTCAAAGGAACCAGCTACGAGTTCAAGACGAAACCGTGCCTAATTCTCTTGAGTTGCGGATTGTTTCGCCTTCGAAATTCGAACTCGAACTGAACTGGGGAGCATACCCGTTCGCGCCGCCTACGATTGATTCCTGCCCTTGCCAGAGGCAGACAATGACGGTCCGCCTTTGGTGCCCATCAAATCCACGCCTGCAGCCATTTGAGGCCGAAGGCGCCGGGAGCCAGAATACCTGTGGCCCAGACGAAGGCTGAGGTGATGTTGGCAATCTGAAACGTCAAGGCGGGCATCTTACAGATGCCCGCCGCCAATGGCACGGATGCGCGCAAAGGACCGAAGAAGCGCCCAAAGAACACCCCGGCCACCCCCCATCGCTCGAACAACAGGTGACCGCGCGGAATGAGGTTTGGATAACGTGACAGGGGCCAATAGTGCGAAACCCCGTTTCCCAACCGCGTGCCGATCCAGAAGGACAGCCAGTCCCCCAATGCCGCCCCAATGGCGGCGGCAAGCCACAGGGGCCAGAATGCGATACCGCTTTCGCCGATGAGAAAACCGACACCGATCAGGATCACGGTTGCAGGCAACAACAGAGAGATGAACGCCAGCGATTCCCCAAAGGCCAGCACGAGCACCAGCGGAACACCCCATGCTTCATGCGTCCGGATAAACGCGATCGTCGCTTGCGTGACCTCATCGAGGCTCATTCATCACTTTCCAATTCGCACCAAGCGTGACCGACGGTTGACATCTCACCATATCGGTCCCTCTGGCAAAGACCTGCCGCGCAGGAAACGGAAATCGTGCAGACGTGTAGCGGCCGAGCAACGCACACGGCGCAAGTAACCATTCAGAAGGATCTTCCTCCCGCTCTGATTGACAGAACCCACGGGATCGACCTTAACTCATTCTTAACAAAGGTGGTTGGGCGGGTCGGATGAGTTCCTCACGAGTGCGGTTGTGCGTACGGTTGGGCGGCGGTGCGGTCGTTGCAATCATTGCGATAATATCCACGTGGTCGGCGGCGACGGCTTCACAGTCGATGCCGATCGGTGGCTTTACCTCGCAGCCGATCGGTCACTACGATTTCTGCAAATCCCATCGGGCCGAATGTGAGATCCGCTCACGCGACAATGGTCCGGAGCACATGACCGGAAAACTCTGGCGGCAGATTACGAGCGTTAACCTGACGGTCAACAACAACGTCAAGCCGATGAGCGATCTCGACCAGTACGGACAGGACGAATTCTGGGCTTATCCGGACAGTGGTTTCGGCGATTGCGAAGACTATGCGCTGGAAAAGCGTCGCCGTCTGATAAACAGCGGCATTCCTGTGTCGGATCTGCTGATGACGGTTGTTCGCAAGCCCGACGGCGAGGGTCATGCAGTGCTGACTGTTCGTACCGACACGGGCGACTTCATCCTCGACAACCTCACCGACACGGTGCGCCGCTGGGACCAGACCGGCTACCGCTTCCTGAAGAGGCAAGCCGGCACCGACACGGGGCGCTGGGTCTCCCTCGATGGCGACAACCCGCTGGTCAGCGCAATCAAGTGACGGTAGTGTAACAGTTCACCCCAAAGTTGACGCCTTGCCGAAAGAGATCTCTGTGGCTGATGCGCAGCCTGCTCTTCGTCTTAGGTCGGAGTGTTCGTCGTTGTTAAGGCTTTGTGTCCGGCTTCGCCTGATTGCTGCTCGCCCCCTTCGACGAGCACACTCAATGGCGCTGTCGCCTCCGGGCAGCCGCTCTGAATTTTTTTCCATGACGAAATGTTGAGAACCATGTCGCATTGCGCGAGTTCCGGTCCAGACGGCAATTGCAGACAGGCGAATTCACCGTGATGGAACGTCCGGCCGTTGGCGAGGCACTGACATTCTGCCCGCGCGGGCGTTGCAACAAGCGCCGCGAAAACCAGGATGCAAGAGGCATGGAACGTCCTCATGCGAAATCATAGCACGATCCGGAGCGGGCGCCAGATCGCCCAGCATGAGCTACAGCGCCGTGATGATGACGAACGCAATCGCGACCGCGGTGGCATGGGAACCGGCGTTGGCGAGCGAGCCCGGGAGGCCACTCAGCAGAGGCTCGATCAGATGCACAGATCAGCACCCGTCGCCGGCCGCTCCGGCGCCCGTGAGCAGTAGCGCCATTAGCGCGGCGAGAACTCGGACGCTCCGCCTCGCCCAATTTCGACCCTCTCACGCCCTCGGCAACGCAACCCTGGATGAGGACCGCGTCATTCCACACGCAAATAACCGGTCAGGCCGCTCTTCTGATGTTCAATGACGTGGCAATGGAATGCCCAATTACCCGGATTGTCAGCGACCAACGCCACTTCCATCACTTCTTGCGATTTAAGAAGGGCCGTATCTGTTACAAGCGACGCAATTTTGCGCTTGTCGGAGCGTAGCAGACGGAAAGACATACCGTGCAAATGGATCGGATGATCGTTCGGCGTTTCGTTGCGAAGGCGCAGAACATAGCTTTTGCCTCGTTTTAGAGCCGCGAGCGGATCAACTGGCCCCGGCGCGTCCCCTCGCCAGGCGACGCGGTTGATCGACCAGAAGGTGTAGCCGAGCGTGCCGCAAACACCCGGCGCCGGCGCATCACCATTGGGCGACCAGCCAAAGACGAAGTCCATTGTCTCGGGATCGGTAAGATCCGGCTCCGGTACGCGATTCGGCCGCAGCGGCTTGAGTTCGCCAAGCGTCCGCCCCGCGCTGGCGCCGATAGGCCGGAATCGGACGAGAACGCGAGGTCTCTTGGCTGTTCTGAGATTCAGGCTGACGATCTCGTCTTCGCCATCAGGCACGCGGAGGGCGATATCGGCGCGCTGGCCGGGCGCGATGACAATGCCCCGAGGCGCAACAGGCTGCGGCAGCGGGTTGGCATCAAGAGCGATCACTTTGGCCGTTCCGCCATCGAGGTCATAAGTGCCGATACGGGTGACATCCGTGACTGCCAAACGCAGGCGCACAAGGCTGCCCGCCGGCAGATCGTAAATCGGGGTGACTTCCCAATTTACTGTCGAGACCGTACCCAGCGTGCCGCCGCGCGCAGCGTTGCGTGCCTTGAACAATTCGATGAACTGGCCGTCTTCGCCGAGACGGAAGTCGCGTATATTGAGCGGCAAATCCTGGTCGAAACCGGCATCTTCGTCATCTTCGACAACAAGCATGCCTGTCAGACCGCGGGCCATCTGATCGAGCGTGTTGCAATGCGGATGATACCAATAGGTGCCGGTATCCGGCGGTGTCAGAGTGTAACGGAAGCTTTCGCCCGCCGCGATGGGACGCTGGGTGAGATAAGGCACGCCGTCCATGGCATTGGCGATGCGCAATCCATGCCAGTGCACACTCGTCGCTTCATCGAGATCATTGACCACGTCTATGGAAAACGGCCTACCTCGCAATAAACGCAGAGTGGGCGGCGGCCCGCCCGCACCGAAACTCATCATCCCTTTGGTGACGGTGCCGGGCAAAATCGACCGACTGATCGCTGAAACCGGCAAGGTCAGATCGGCTGCTACGGCCCTGCCGGCAATCAGCCCGCCTGCAGCGCCGACAGCTACTGCTGCCGTGCCGCCCAGCAAGAATCCCCTGCGCGACATTCCCGACATGAAGCAGCCCTTTCAGTGGAGTATAGCGGACGTGGTGTTGTTGTCTCTTCGTTCACGAATTTCGAACCCTGGCAATGATTCAAGGTCAAGGTGGCGTAGTCTCCGAAGGACTTCAACTGAAGTTGGAGTTTCACTTGCTTTTTGATGATTGCCACACAACGTCGCACTGAGCCGCGAGGCGTCTACGTGGCAGCTCTCGCCGAACGGCGTGTTGTGGGTGTAGCGTGCCCGATTGGCAGGAGTTACGACGCAAGCTATCCCCTTGCCGGAAATGGGCTCGCCTGAAATAGCACATTTGAAGCGGCCACCGTCTCTTAAACGCCCATAAACGCAAACGCCCATAGACGCTCATCACTCGTCAGCGCTCTATCTCGGCCCATTTCTGCTCGCCGCAGGATCGGTGCAAATACGGTCATCCAATTTCAATAACGGAACCCTGTAATGCTGCCGTCACATACGGTGGCTAGGCGGATGCAGGGCGCCCTGCCCGTCCAACCTTTGGAGACAACCATGCGCGCGTTGCCGACTGTCATGGCGCTTGCGGCCCTGCTGGGCACGCAGCCCGCTTTCGCCGAATTCGTCACAGCTTTCGATTTTCCGCAGCCGAAAGACACCAGCGAATTTTACACGGTTATCGAGATTCCGGCGGGAAGCTTCACCAAATATGAGATCGATGCCGAGACAGGCCATGTCGTCGTCGATCGATATCAGTCCATGCCGGTCGTCTATCCGGCCAACTATGGTTCCGTTACCAGTTCGTTGGGCGGCGACGGCGACCCGTTGGATGCGCTTGTCTTCACCCGGGAACCCGTTGTGCCCGGTGCTCTGATCAAAGTCCGCGCCATCGGCGTGCTCAACATGGTCGACGGCGGCGAAGCGGATGACAAGATCATCGCTGTGCCGGCTACGGATATCGATCCGCAATATGACGGGGTCAAGACCATCGATGATCTTCCGGCCATCGAACGACAGCGCATCGAGGCATTCTTTCGAGTTTACAAGCAGCTACCTGAAGGCCGCAAGGCCGTTGAGCTGAACGGCTTTGGTGGCGCCAACGTCGCCATCGACATGGTTGGCAAAGCCATTGAAAACTACCGGAACAAGAAGGACTGACAGGAAAGCAGAATCTCAACAGGAAGCTCATCCATAGGGCTGGTTCCTAGCGGTGTTGGAACACCGCTAGGGTATGCGTTGGGCTTGCGTCGCACTGTTGGATGCGCGCAAACTGCGCTTCGCTTTAGCTCCGGGCGTTTGCTGTTGATAAAGCCAAATCGTTGGCTTTATCTCCGCCTTCGCCTGGTTTCTGCTCGTCCCCTTTGACAGGCAAGCCAAACGGCGCCGTCGCCTCGGGGCATCCATCCTGAATTTTTTTCCATGGCGAAATATTGAGAACCATGTCGCACTGCGCGAGTTCAGGACCTGACGGCAATTGCAGACAAGCGATTTCGCCGTGATGGAAAATGTGGCCGTTGGCGAGGCACTGGCATTCGGCCCGCGCGGGCGTTGCAGCGAGCGCCGCGAAAACCAGAATGTAAGAGGCCGTGATCGTCCTCATGCGCAAGATCATAGCACGATCCGGAACTGTCGCTAGTGTGAACGCTTCACAAGTAACTCGGCGGAGAACTCGTACCGCGGGCGCTCACGATCCTCAATCGTCGTTCGCGTCGGTTTTTGCCCTGTTGTCCCTATTTTGTGGCCCGAATCAAAGGCACGGCCAAGCGACCAAAATGACCAGCAAATCCATCGGCATGCCGCGCCCAACGACACCTGCCAAACTGCCGGCATACATGACGAGCAGCGTTGTTCGAACCAACGGCCGCGATGATGCGCGACACGTTCATGTTGAGGGAATGCGCGGGTCCTGAACGAGATAGAGCCGCGCAGTCGGCGTGAAATCAGTCACCAGGAATGAGAACGAAACCGTGCTCAGCGGATCGACCTCGCCTTTCCGGAACAGAAGATGGTCATAAGGTTCGAATTCACGACTGAATTCGGCGAAACTATCGGACCGAATTGCATCCGTTTCGCGGCGCGCCTGGTCGAACGAAAGCCCGTCGCTGGAATCGCTTGGCTGGTTGAGAATCTCCTGCAACTCGAACTCGAATTCGACCCAGGCGTGACCGCTGTTGTTGAGGGCAACGATCCTTAGGGAAATGAACCCGGTGGCATAGTTGCCGGAGGCACCGAATGGCTGAACCGGCCGGATGGCGCGTATGGTGAGGGTTACCGGGCTTGCCGACTCGAGTTCCTCGGTGATCACGACGGGATCGGCCCTTGTTCCGGCTCCCGAAGCGGCAATGATCCGGAATCCGCCGAGTTCGTCGGAAAAGGAGTAGGCGCCTGCTTCAAATATTCTGGGCCCTGTGCCATCGGCTCCAGCGAGGAGTCCGCTTGCTGCGAGCACGGTTGCGAATATCCCTACCAGACGTGCGCCTGATATTCGGGTTGACGAGTGGTGCCACATGGCTCGTAGTATGAACGACATTCCCGCGGCCGCATACTGGAATGGCTCAGGCGAGAGGCTATGATGGTTGGATTTGGCGCCGTAGGTCGAGGCATTCAACCGGATCGGTCGCCGCAAACCGCGGAGAGGTTGTCGCTGCCGGCGATATGCGCGAGAGGACGTACCGATGTTCGGACTTGGCATGACCCACCTGTTGGTTATCTTCGTGGTGGCGCTGGTTGTTTTCGGCCCGGAGGAGCTTCCAAAAGTCATGCGATCGGCGGGGGCAATGATGAAGACATTCAATCGGATTGCGGGCGATTTTCGAAAGCAGTTTGACGACGCCGTACGTCAAGCCGACAAGGAACTCGACCTGCAGGAAACCCGCTCGATGCTTCAGAATGCGATGGAGGACGTGCCGCGAAGCGCTGACAAGGCCATAGTAGGGAAGGACAGCAATCTCGATCCGGCCGCTGAGCGGGGCGCAGAATCTGAACTGACGTCGGTCACGGCCAAGGATGCGAGGTTTAATGCCGAAACGTCATCAAACCAGTGATCGGGCAGAAGAGCAGTCGCCCATCGGAACCATCGCGAGGCTCCCAGCCGCTCCACCTTCACCGTTTCGGTTTCGCCGACTGCGCGCCGGGACTCAAAACCTCATCTCGGGCATTCCCCTCGCTGTAAAATCCCTTCACAGGTTACCATTGTTCCACCACTGCCGTGCTGCAGCCGTGCTCTGTTTGACAATCGCGTTGCTGACTGCGGCGGTCACCGACGTCGGCTCCGCTTCAGCGCATCGCAACGCGCTCTGGCAGGTTGTGCAGACCTGCGCTCTTGCCGCAGCGCATCTTGGCAGCGCTTTCCCCTGCGAGGAAGTGATCCTGCCCAGGCAGGGCGTGCCTGGATCAGCTCTCATTAAATCACCCCGATACCGGACCGAGTTTCTGTTGACGCCACTTACGGCTGTTGCCGGCCTTGAAAGCCCGTCTGTCCGTTGGCAGGGCAGTTCCCAACTCTGGAATCGGGCGTGGAAAGCACGAAGCAAGGTCTCGGCGAGCCTCGGACGTCACCTTCCACGAACGGCCATCGCCATGGCTGTGAATTCCAGGACTGAGCGATCCCAGGATCAGTTCCACATCCATATCGATTGCGTTGCGGTGTCGGTGGAAAAGAAACTTGTCCTGAAGGGGCCGAAGGTGGAAGGTCCGTGGCAGCTTCTCCCTTTGGCTCTGATGGGGAAACGCTATTGGATCAAGGCAGTCGACAAGCCGGATTTGGAAACGACCAACGTAGTCGGCATCATCGCTTCCGGCCTGCCGCAGGCCCGGCGCGCCATGCATCACGTAAATGTCGTCGTCGTTGGCGCCGAACTCGCCGGCGCAAGACCGGGATTTTACATCCTGACCAATTGGGAAAGCTCAGCGGCCGAGCGCCTTTTGGATCACGACTGCACCTCGCGTTGAGCGCCCACGAGGCAACGGGCGAAGCAATGGCCGCACCCGGACACTCGACGGAAGTCTCAAAGCAGTCTTCGCGGAATGGTATCCGGGCATGGCAAACGACAATCCAAGACCCGATCAGCGCAGCAAAGCTGCGTGACCGCCCCACAGTTCCTCATGCTCTCCTATCTGCAGGCCCGCACCGGCTAACGTCGGCTCTTCGACGATCCGATGAACAGACAGCCCGAGACGAGCTGCGCACCATGCGCCTCGAAACGCGCGAGATGGGTCGCGATTGTCACCGCTCGGACGCAATAATGACCGCTTGTTCGTGGTCTGTGACGTCGACACGTGGCAAATTCGTCGTTTTTGGTCGGCGCGCGTTTCCTGCCATGTCACATCCCTGACACGGACATCGCCGAACATTGTCCGTGAACCCACCCGGAGCCTGCCATGCACCGTCTTATCGCTGCACTCGCAATAACAACAAGCTTGAACACCGTTGCGGGGGCAGCGACGGTCTACCCGCTTGATCGGGCCACGATCCTGGCGCAGTCGCCTTTCGACGTGAAGGTCGAGTTCGACAAGGTCGTTAGCGCCGACCAAGTCACGGTTACGATCAACGGCCAGCCGGCGGAAACCGTGTTGGGCAAGAAATTCGAATTCATCGAGAAGGAAGAAGGTTTCGACGCTTCGGCGCTGTTGATCCGCGCAGCCAGCATTTCGCAGCCTGGTACCTACAAGCTGGAGGCGAAGGCCGGCGACGAAATGAAGTCGGTGAGCTGGCAGGTTTTCGGCACCCCGGCAACGCCCAAGGCCAAGAACGTCATCTTCTTCCTCGGCGACGGGCTTTCGGTCGCGCATCGCACCGGCGCCCGCATCATGTCGAAGGGCATGACGGAAGGCAAAGCCAACGGGCGCCTCAACATGGACGACCTCGATCACATGGCCTTCATAGGCACGTCCGCGACCAATGCGATCTCAACCGATAGCGCCAACACGATGTCGGCTTACATGACGGGCCACAAGACGGCTGTCAACGCGCTCGGCGTCTATGCGGATCGCACCAAGGCCAGCCTTGACGACCCCAGGGTCGAGACGATCGCAGAGGCGCTGCGGCGCACCGGCAACAAGTCGATCGGCGTTGTCTCAACCGCCGAGGTGGAAGACGCCACCCCTGCGGCGGTCGTCGCCCATACCCGCCTGCGCGCCGACAAGGCTGACATTGTCGGCATGTTCTTCGTCGTCAAGCCCGAAATCGTCCTTGGCGGCGGCTCCGCCTACTTCCTGCCGCAGAGCACGCCGGGCTCGAAGCGCAAGGACGACAAGGACTACATCGCAATGTTCAGGGATGCCGGTTACACATTGGCGACCGACAAGACCGAACTCGTGGCCGCCAAGGGAACCAACACCGGCAAGATCCTCGGCCTTTTCCACACCGGCAACATGGACACGACACTCGACCGTGAATTCCTCAAGAAGGGCAGCGTCGAGAAGTTCCCGAACCAGCCCGGCCTTGTCGAGATGACGCAGACCGCACTCGATCAGCTTTCCAAGGACGAGGACGGCTTCTTCCTCATGGTCGAAGCGGCGTCCGTCGACAAGATGTCGCATCCGATGGACTGGGAGCGGTCGCTGTTCGAGACCATCGAGTTCGACAAAGCCGTCGGCATCGGGATGGAGTTCGCCAAGACGCATCCGGACACGCTGATCGTCGCCACGGGCGATCACACGCACGGCGTGTCGATCATCGGTACCATCGACGACCAGAAACCGGGCGAGGAGATGCGCGACAAGGTCGGCGTCTATGCCGATGCGGGCTTCCCGAACTACACCGACGAGAACGGCGACGGTTATCCCGACAAGGTGGACGTCACGCGGCGACTGGCTATATTCGCCAGCAACTTTCCCGACTACTACGAAACCTTCCGTCCGAAGCTGGATGGTCCGTTCGAGCCGGCCGTGCAGAACGGGGCGAAGCAGTACATCGCCAACGAGAAGTACAAGGACGTTCCGGGTGCGGTCCTGCGCGTCGGCAATCTGCCGAAGACGGCCGACACGGCCGTCCACGCCGTTGACGATGTCGTGCTCCAGGCGACCGGCCCTGGCGCCGAGGAATTCAAGGGCTATATGGAAGAGAGCGACGTCTATCGCGTGCTTGCCGATGCCCTGGCTCTTGCGCCGGCAACGAACTGATGCACTTTAGCCGATCTGGCTTGATGGACCAAGTCGCGACATGGCTCCTGACGCTACGGCGCCTGGAGCAGAACGCCGGAAGCAAGTTTCGCTCATGAAACAGCGCCCGATCACCCGCCGCAAATTGGTGCTGCTTGGCTCGGCCGTCGCACTGGTCAAGATGACTGGCGCGAGTTCCGCTTCCACGGCAACGGCAACCCTTGGCTTCGATGAGCTCTATGGAAAGATCAGCGTTCTCGGGCTCAGCTTTTCGGACAAGGTGAAAGGGCTCGCGGAAGCGGAAGTCTCCATGCAAGGCTTCATGGCGCCGCCGCTCAAGGCCGAGGCGAATTTCTTCGTGCTCACGGAAATCCCGATGGCGCTTTGCCCGTTCTGTTCCTCCGACGCCGACTGGCCGGACAACATCGTGGTCATCTACCTCGACGAGGCGCAGACCTTCGAGCAGGCCAATGCCCCGATCGAGGTGAGCGGGCGGCTGGAGGTCGGTTCATGGACCGACCCGGAAACCGGCTTCGTCAGCCTCCTTCGCATCGTCGATGCGCATTTCCGCACGGCCTGACCGCAAATGCTCCGTTTGACGATCCGTGACCTTGAGATGTCGTTTCAGGGTCTTGGCAGGCCTGCGCTGGCTCTGTCCGCGCTGGAAATCGCGCCAACCGAAAAAGTTGCCGTTACCGGTCCGTCCGGGTGCGGGAAGACGACCTTCCTGAACGTCGTCACCGGGCTCGATCGCGTTCGGAACGGTTCGGTTCGATGGGGCGAGACCGATCTTTCCGGTCTTTCGGAAGCTGGTCGCGACCGTTGGCGCGCTATGCATGTCGGCCTTGTCATGCAGGAGATCCACCTGTTCCCCGGCCTCTCGGCGCTCGATAACGTGCTGTTGCCGAGCCGACTGTCGCGGCTCCGTTCGAATACCGACTTCAGAGCGGACGGCATGCAGTTGCTCGAACTGGTCGATATAGATCGTCCCGATCAGCCGGTCGAAACCATGTCTCGTGGACAGATGCAGCGGGTCGCGGTGGCTCGGGCATTGGTCGGGCGGCCGGCAATCATCGTGGCCGACGAACCGACAGCCAGTCTCGATGCCGATTCCGGGGCCTCTGTCGCGGATCTGTTACTGCGACTCTCCAACCAGGCGGGTGCGACGCTGATCGTGGCGAGCCACCAAAAACGCCTCATCGAAAGCCTCGATCGCGTGATCCATCTGGAGTCTGGCGCCGTCGTCAGCGACACCGGCAAGCCCGCGGCCACGCATGATGAGGCGTTTCTTTGACGTCCGCGCACGATCGGTCGCGAATCCCATCAGCCGAGGTAACCATACTGCCGGTTCTGCGGCCGCCCTCACGCGAAGGAAATGACCCTTGTTGCGGTTTGTCGCTGCGGACTTGAAGCGACACTGGATCGGCGTGGCTGCGGTGGCGCTGCTCATCGCGCTCGCGACCGCGCTCGGCGTCGCTGTCACGCTCGGCGAGCGGGCGCTTCGGTTGGGTAGCGCACATGCGGCGGGCGCCTTCGATCTGGTAGTCGGCGCGCCCGGCAGCGAGACCCAATTGCTGCTGTCCGCCGTGTTCCTGCAGGCAGCGCCCTTGACGCTCATGCCGGGCAATGTACTGGCGGGGCTGATCAGGGACGAACGTGTGGCCTGGGCGGCCCCCGTCGGGTTCGGTGATTTCGTCGAGGATTTCCCGATCGTCGGCACGACGCAAGCGCTGGTCGACGGACTGGGCGGCGTCTCCGAAGGACGCACGTTCGAGAAGCTCGGCGAAGCGCTTGTCGGAGCGTCCGTGGCGAAGAACATGGGAAGCCGCTTTCACCCGGCGCACGGCCAGGTCCGTCAGGCGACCGCAATGCACAATGATGTCACCTACGCGGTCGTGGGACGGCTGAGGCCGACCGGTACCGCCTGGGACCGAGCCGTCATCGTTCCGATCGAAGCGGTCTGGCACATTCATGAACGCGATCGGGCGGGAACAGGATCGCCGCTCCTGCAGGCTGCCGCCCAAGGGGCCGCAGAGACAAGCGAGTTCGACCAGCCGATCCATCCGGAGGCCGTCCTCGATCCATCCACACCCGGCCTGCCAGCCATCGTGGTCAAACCGCGTACGGTCGCTGACGCCTATAAGCTGCGACAGGCGCACCGCAACGATCGGACCGTCGCGATCTTCCCGGGCGAGGTGCTGACGAGGCTCTACGGGACGCTCGGCGATGCGCGACGCGTGCTTTCCTTGGTGGCCGGCGGAGCGCAGGCGCTTGTCGCCGCCGCGATCCTGCTTGTCGTGGTCCTTCACGTCATGCAGCGGCGCCGGCAGATTGGTGCCTTGCGCGCGTTCGGGGCGCCGCGCGCGGTGGTGTTTGAAATCGTCTGGCTGGAGACGTTCGCAATCATCGCAGCAGGGGTGCTTCTCGGCTTCGGGCTGGGCTACACGGCCGCCAGGACGGGTGCGCACCTCTTGAGCGGAGCCAGCGGCTTTACATTGCCCGTCGAGTTCCGCAGCGAGGACTGGCAGTCCGCCCTTGTGTTATTGGCTATCACGGGTCTGATCGCTCTGGTGCCGTCGATGCTTGCATACCGGCAATCGCCGGCGCAGGCACTCAGAAACTGAACCGATTTGTGCTCATCAAAAATTCTCACCGCAGCCCGAATTAGGAAACTGCTCGTCCTTGCAAACGGTTTCGTCAAAAGCCAACAAAACCTATGCCCAATGCTCTATCGCCGTTGACACCCAAGACAGTCGTCGGTTCAGGTTGCCGGAAGATCGTGAGATCGTGACGGACGCAAAGGAAGTGCAATTGGCTGAAATCGGGTGGAGCGAGGCGGCGATCCTAGGAGTGGTTCAAGGACTGACGGAATTTCTTCCGATCTGCTCAAGCGCGCATTTGCGGATCGTTGGTGAATTCCTGCCACCGGCCGGCGATCCCGGCGCCGCATTTACCGCCATTACGCAGATCGGGACCGAGATCGCGGCCCTGATCTATTTCCGCCATGACATCATCTGCATCATCGCCACATGGCTGCGTTCCCTGGCCGGCCGCCGTGAACGGCTGGACCCGGATGCCCGCATGGGATGGCTGGTGATCATAGGGACCCTGCCGATCGGCATCCTAGGACTATTGCTGAAGAACCTGATCGAAGGTCCGGCCCGCAACCTCTATCTCACGGCAACCATGTTGATCGTCTTCGCGCTGGTTCTCGCGGCCGCCGACCGGCTGGGCGCCAAGCGCAAGGCTTTGCGCGATCTGGGCTGGTGGGACGGCTTTCTGTTCGGCGCCGCCCAGGCGATGGCCCTCATCCCGGGCGTTTCGCGATCGGGAGGCACTATAAGCGCCGGACTGCTGATGGGTTACACGCGAGAGGCCGCCGCCAGGTATTCGTTTCCTGGTGGCGATACCTGCCGTGCTCGCCTTAGGGCTTCTTCCAGCTCTATGCGAGTTGGGGGGCAGACAGTCCGGTCGGCGCCGGTCCGACCGCGCTGGCCACCCTGCTGTCCTTCGCGGTCGGCTATGTCGCGATCGTGGGTTTTCTGAAGCTAGTCTCGACGCGCAGCTACATACGCTTCGTCTATTATCGGATCGGGCTCGGCGCCTCGATATTTCTGCTTCTTGGCGCCGGTCTCCTGTCAGCGTCCTGAGATTATTTCGTGCCGCTGACGAGAATGTTCTGTTGGGATTCGATCGCTTCCCAATGGCCGGAGTTGGATCGCGACTGGCGCTTCAGGTAGGTATATCCGGTGTCCGACCACAGCAGGACCTTCGCTCCAGATTGTCGAGAATGAAGTCACCGGCGGTCGTGTTGACGCTCAGCATCGCGTGCCGCTCGCCGCTCGACTGCCTGACCACCGTTATCCAAAAGGTTTTGCGGGGGCACGCCCTGTCTCATCAGTTCGCGACGTTTTTCCAGCACGATGTCGTCGCAGTCGCCAAATCCCTTATAGGGATACTCCCATTTCTCCTCGACACCGGGTATCTATGTCCGTCATGGCCATGATCGTCGTGTTGGCCCTGTTGTTGATTTCGATCAGCGTCTCACACAAGGAGCGGGTCAGTTCGACGGGCTTTGGGTCGCGCGTGACGATCGAGCAATCATCGCGATAGTTCCGACAGTATTCGTAATGACCGATCGCTGCGTTGTCCGTCCGTTTGTTCGCATGAATGTGAGCTGCCCTGCATTCGCCGACCATGACCGATGACTTTTGCGATCGCTCGTAGGCGTCAACGTATCCGTAAACCACCGCGTCAAGCCGGTGAGCGACATGGAACACAATGGAGTTCCAGAATATTGGTCCTATCCTGACGATAATCTGGGTGATTGCGAGGATTATGCACTGGAAAATCGGCGAACGCTGATGCGAAAGGCCTTCGCGTCTCCAGTCTGCTCTTGACGGCAGTGCGCAAGTCCGATGGCGAAGGGCACGCTGTATTGGCGGTTCGAACCGACAAGGGCGATTTCATTCTCGATAATCTGACCAATAGGGTTCGTCCCTGGTACGAGACGAACCATCACTACCTGAAGCGCCAAGCGGAATACAACACGAGACGGTGGGTTTCCATCTTAAGCGCAGACAATCTTCTCGTCGGCGCGCTTAGGTAACGGGATGCCGAACATTTTTTCCAGCGTCCTTGCATCCGAACACCTTGCCGGCTCGCAAAACCTCCGCCTCTCTGTTATAGGCTCGAAAGCACACTGCCATGACCATATGACGGCACACCCTGCATCCCTTCACGGAGCCGGAGGCTGCCAACGGAGCCTCATGCCAACAGCCAAGCTGCAGCCCTTTTTGATGACGGTGACGATCGTTGCAACTTGTGTCGGAACGGCCCCAGCCGTGGCGCAGACTGTCACAGTCGTCCCGACGGGCAATCGTCTTGCCGAGCAACCGGTGATCCCAAGAGCGTCCGCGCTTCGTTCCAAGGCATTCAACACGACGTACGAGGAGAAGTATCGGGCCATAACCGCCTTGATACGGGACGACCGCAAACTCGTCGGCAAGATCAGGAAGGCGGCGCTCGCCTATGGCATCGATCCGATCCACATCGTCGCGGCTCTCGTCGGAGAGCACACCTACAATATCAGCGTGGTCGACTCGGTTCAGACCTATTACGTCAAGGCGCTCGCCTATGCCGATCTGAAGTTCTCCTTCAGCTACAGGGGCACTCCGGTCCAGTCATTCGTCCAGCGGCCCGAATTCGCATCCTGCTCTTCTCTCGAAAGCAGCGCGCTGATTTGGAGCTGCCGTGACCAGGTCTGGGAAGAGACATTCCGGGGTCGCAAGGTCGATGGCGTCGACTACGAACCCATCACGTTCCAGCGGGCCTTCTTCCAACCCTTCTATGCGGGGCAGACCTTCGGCCTGGGACAGATAAGCCCGCTTGCAGCCCTGCAGGTCACAGACATGGTCAGCCGGGTCAGCAAGCTTCCCCGATTGTTGCCCGATCGCCCGCAGGCGATCTATCGCGACGTCATGGATCCTGATCGCAGTCTTGTTTACATCGCCGCGATCATCCGGGATTCGATCGATGCCTATCGGGAACAGGGGTTCGATATATCCGGTAATCCCGGAATCACCGCCACGCTCTACAATGTTGGCCAGCCGCGCAGACGTGCACGTGAGTTGAGGCAAGCCGTGACCGACAAGACCGGCCGCACCCTGCCCGTCGAGAACTATTACGGCTGGCTCACCAACGACAGGCTCGAAGAACTCAAGGCGCTTCTCATCGATGGCACGAAATGATCGTGGTTGGTGGCCGGACACTCGCGAACCTGCGTCGGATGGCAGGACAGATTTATGCCGGAAAAGCTGGCTGTCATGAGACCAATTCCGCTTGCATTTGGCGAACATCTATCGACATCAGATGGAAGCAAACAGTGCACTCAAGCGAACTCATAAAGCGCGCCGGAATTGCCGGTCGCGTGCAAGATGGCCAAGCGAGGTATCGTGTGTCGATAACCATGCGGCTCCAAACTGAGAATGGCTTACCCAGCGCGACGCTCTGAAAACCACATATTTGAAAGACAAGGTGGCGTTTGGCATGCGCCTCTACGGCTTGACTGACTGAGGGGGTGACATCGCCATGCTTGATCCGATCGTGAATTTCTTCACCCGGATTTTCCAGTGGATCGGCCGCGGCATCGGCTTAGCCATCGGCGTCATCCTGTGGCCGTTCGTGTGGGCCGGGCGTTGGTATACGCAGCGCGGCTGGATCCTGAAGGCAGTGGTCGGCCTGGCGCTGCTGATGCTGATCGGCCTCTACGCCAATTTCTTCTACGCCACCCAGTGGTGGAACAATTTCAACCCGAACTATCCCGACACCTATATATTCGAGAAGCGCAACCTGTCGGCCGGCGAGCAGGTCGCCGCCGGTGCCGGCACCGACGCCGCCAGGACCTGTGGCAATTCGGCGATCGCCCAGTTGGCGGCCGACCTGACCGACTTCAACGTCAACCAGAATGCCTGGGTGTCGTCGATGATCCTCTACAAGCTCGGCCTGTTCGGCATCGACTGGGACCACACGCCGTGGATGGACAACAAGGCCTCGTTCCAGCGCGGCATCAACCAGGCGGTGCGGCGCACGGCGACCGAGCTTGCCGACAATCTCGGCCGCGTGCGCACCACTTCGCAGATCGACGCCGATCTTCAGGACGCGCGCGGCAATCTGCAGTTCGATGAAGAGACCTGGTATTTCGGCCTGAACCCGTTCGGCCCGAAGACGCCGACGCCGAGCTACTATCGCGATGCGGTGCGCAAGCTGCGCGCCTTCAACGCCCGGCTGGAAACCTGCCAGACGGTGTTCGATGCCCGCGCTGACAATCTCAAGCAGTATATCGACCGCATCTCGTCCGACATCGGTTCGACCTCGGCGATCCTCAAGGAGCGCGCTGAGCACTACAACAATGGCTGGTTCGATTTCCGCGCCGACGATCGCTTCTGGTTCGCCTATGGCCAGCTCTATGCCTATTACGGGCTGATGAAAGGCGCCGAGGCCGATTTCGAGGACGTGATCAACGAAAAGCACCTGCAGAGCCTGTGGGACACGATGGACTCGCAGTTCGTCTCGGCGCTGCGCATCCAGCCCTTCATCATCGCCAATGGCCGCGAGGATGGCTGGCTGTTGCCGAATCACCTAACGACAATTGGCTTCTACATGTTGCGCGTGCGCTCGAACCTGGTCGAGATCAGCAACGTTCTTGCGCAGTAACTCGGTGGATGAAGCGCTCGAGGGCATCGAGGCATTGGGACCGGTAACTTCTCTGGGGTGAGCGCGGTCACGATTTGTTAGCGCCGACTGGGCCATCACCGTTACTTTGTTTAAGGCGGCGGCGATGGCGGTGGAATGGACGATCACGATCGAGAGCAGGAACGAATTCGGCGATGTCGAAACGAGGTCCGGATCGACAAAAGCGATGAGCGTCCGCGTGGCGGAGACCTTGACCTGTCGATCGAGGATGGCAAGAAGATCATGGCCGCCCTGCAAACAGTGGTCGCGACCTAGTCTAGGAGGCGAAAACCTACACCCTGTTTCGACGGGTCTGTCCGGATTGCCACAATTTTCGGCCAGTCAAGGACTATACGACGCGTCGAATTCAAACGGTGTTCGGCAAAGTGGAGGTTCGCAATCCCCGCTGGGTGTTGTGCCGGGATTGCCATCCAGGGATGGACGCCGCATCCAATGGTCGAGGTTCCCGACCTGTTGAGGGAAGTGCATGAATGGACCGGCTTTGCGGATAGCTTCACGCATGTTCGCACCGGCGACGTCCCAAGAAATGTCTCGGCCATGCTGGCCGGCGTACTGGCGGATGCGACCAACCTTGGTCCGAAACGGATGGCCAGCGCGTCCAAAGGCATCAGCGCTCACCAGATCAGTTGGATGAGAACCTTCCATGCACGGTCGGAGACCTACCGCGCGGCGCAGGCCTGCGTGACGGACGCACACACCCGCCATCCGCATTCTCGCCTTTGGGGCAATGGCACGACGTCATCATCTGACGGCCAATTCTTCCGCGCGAGCGACCGAGCCGCAAAGCGCGGCGACATCAATCTGCATTACGGCAGCGAACCCGGCTCAAAGTTCTACAGCCACCTTTCCGATCAGTACGGCTACTTCAGCATTCTGCCCATCAGTCCGACCGAAAGTGAGGCTGCTTATGTGCTCGATGGGCTATTCGATCAGGACACGGTCCTCGACATCCAGGAACACTTTACCGATAGGGGCGGCGCGAGTGATCACATCTTCGGTCTGTTCGCCCTCATAGGCAAACGCTTCGCGCCGCGACTGTGCAACCTCAAGGACCGGAAATTCCACACGTTCGAGAAAGGCGATGCATACCCGGCGCTGTCGAACCACATCGGGGCGCCGATCAACACCACCCTGATCCTCGAGCACTGGGATGATCTCCTCCATCTGGCGGCGTCGATCACCACGCGATCCTTAGTGCCGTCCACGATCCTGAAGAAACTATCCGCATCTCCGAAGGAAAGCCAACTCGCACGAGCGCTACGGGACTCGGCCGGGTCGAGCGATCGCTGTTCATGATCGAATGGTACTCAAGTTCGGCGCTACGCCGGCGTTGCCAGGCCGGCCTCAACAAGGGTGAGGCTGCGCATAAGCTGAAGCGCGCCGTTTTCTTCCACGAGCGTGGTGAAATCCGTGACCGGTCGTTCGAAAGCCAGGCGTTCCGCGCCTCCGGCCTCAACCTCGTCGTCAGTGCGATCGTAGGAATACGGTCTATATCGAACGGGCCGTTACCTACTTACGCAAAACGCATCGCGAGATTCCGGATCATCTGCTCAAGCACGTATCGCGGCTGAGTTGGGAGCACATCAACCTGACCGGCATCTACACCTGGGATGCAGAACATCAGATGCCTGAAGGATTCCGTTCGCTCAGACTTCCGGCTCGGTTACGCCACGCCGCATGACGTTCATGCTCCGTTCGACGTTAGCGTGTCGCTGGGAACGGTTCTTGTTCCGACCCCCTACTCGCTGGGTTACACAAGCAGCCAACTGTTCCGACGGGTCCTATTTCCCCAGGTGGCCCTCACGGCAATTCCCGAGCTGACCACCTCGATGAGGTCATCATGAAGGCGCTTTCACTCGGATTCGCCATCGAGGTCGTCGATATCTTCGCGCAGTCCCAACTGACCGCCGCGCTGAACTTCTACTACCTCGAAGCCTTTGTGATTGCCGTCGTGATCTACATGGTGATCGCCTATGTCGTCATACAGATCGCCGACAGGCTGGAGCAATCCCTCCGGGTGTGGACGTGAGGCATGCATGTGGGACAGGATCGCCAAGCTTCGGGATTACTCTCGTCACGGTAGGGGCCGCCGACCGTCGCGCGCGCTGGGCGCGCTATTTCTCATCGCCGTTGGCCTCTATGTCGGATACCATGGCTGGACAGGACTATCCGCCGCGGGGGCCTGATGCGCTCATGCTTCAACCCAAGACCGCAATCCGAGATAGCGAGCCAATCATGAAATCCGAGACAGCAGCCACGGAAAGCGTTGAGCCGGCGCCTAAGACGGTTCCATCGGGTTGGCGAGTGTTGATGACGCGCGAACGCTGGACCGAAGTCGCGCGCATCCTTTTTACCGGCTTGATGGCGTTGCTGTATTGGCAGCAGCTCATTCCAATACAAGCCTTGTGGGTGGCGGTTGCCATCGGCTTGTATCCGCTCGTCAAGACCGGCGTCGTTGATCTCGTAAAAGAGCGCAAGATCGGTACCGAAATATTCGTCACCATTGCCACGGTGGTGGCGCTGATCGGAGGCGAGACCGTCGCCGGCGCGGTCCTCATGGTGATCATTTTGATCGCGGAGTTCATCGCCGATGTGAATATGGAACGAGCGCGAGCCTCGATCAAAGACCTGATCGGCTCAGTGCCGCAGGTGGCGCTTGTGCGGGACGCAGGTGGCGAACGCATGGTCCCGATCGAGAATTTGCGCGCGGGCGACGTTGTCTTGGTGCGGGCCGGCGAGAAGATCCCGGTCGATGGCACCGTCGTCGGTGGAGCGGCTTCGGTCAACGAAGCATCGATCACAGGAGAGAGCATTCCGAAGGACAAGAGCGATGGCGCCGATGTCTTTGCCGGAACCATCGTCGAATCCGGCGCCCTCGACATCGAGACCGAGAAGGTTGGTGCCGACACCACCTTTGCCCGCATCATCAGTCTGGTCGAGAATGCCGAAGCGGAACAGGCACCCGTCCAGAAACTGGCGGATAAGGTCGCGTCATGGCTGATCCCGGTCGTGCTGATCTTCCTCGTTGCGGTTTATCTTTATACCCGCGACGTTCGGATGATCGTCACTCTGCTGATTTTCACATCACCTGCCGAACTCGGATTGGCGACTCCTCTGGTGATTATCGCAGCCATTGCGCGAGCCGCACGCAGTGGAATTCTGGTCAAGGGGGGCGTCTATCTGGAGTCTTTGGCCAAGGTCGACGTCCTGGTGTTCGACAAGACAGGCACCCTGACGGCGAACAAGCCCGAGGTTGTCGGCGTGGAGATGCAGGACGGCACGCTTTCGGAAGCTGATCTGATCAGCCTTGCCGCCGCCGCCGATCGGCGCTCCGCTCACCCCTTGGCGAAAGCGGTCGTCAACTATGCCGCCCGGATGAAAATCGATGTCCCGGAACCGGAGCAGTACGAGCAGTTGCAGGCGCGCGGTGTGAAGGCGACGGTCTCCGGACGCACCGTGCTGGTCGGGAACGCATTGTTGTTGCGCGAGGCCGGCGTGCCGCTTTCCGATGCGATCGAAAAGGGCGGACAGACGCCGGTTCACGTCGCGGTCGATGGGAAATTCGCTGGCGTGATTTTTATTGCCGACACATTGCGACCAGGTGCGCGCGAAGCGCTGGCAAAGCTCCGTGCAACCGGGGTCAAGCGCATGGTGATGGTGACGGGTGACAATGAGGCCACAGCGCGGACCATCGCCAACGAGCTCGGCGTGGATGAAGTGCGTGCCAATCTGATGCCGCAGGACAAGGTCGCCGCCATCGCCGAATTGCAAAAGCAGGGCCATCGCGTGGCGATGGTCGGCGACGGGATCAACGACGCGCCGGCGCTGGCACGCGCCGATGTCGGCATTGCGATGGGGGGCGGCGGCACGCAGGCAGCGCTGGAAGCCGCCGACATCGCATTGATGAAGGATGACCTGGCAAGAATTGTCAGCGCCCGCGCGATTGCGCGACGCGCTTACCGGACAATTCAGGAGAATATCTTCGTCGGCGTTGGTGTTGTGCATGTTTTGGGCATTACCGCAGCGCTGATGGGCTGGATCGGTCCTATCCAGGCAGCGATTTTGCACTTGGGGCCAGATGTCCTGGTGTTCCTGAATTCGGCAAAACTGCTGCGCGTTCGAATCCAAGATGTTTAAGCGCATCTCTTTGAAGCCTAAGGCTTCGAACCGAACTAGCCAAAGCGGTCATTCGATTCGTCCGATCGGATGACTGCTACTGGCGCATGTGGTCGGTTGGCGCGTTCATAGATCAGATTGCCTGATGAGGCTCGGGAAGGTCCGGCCGGGGTGGAAAACCGCCGTTCAGCGCCCTATGCGAGCACGAAATTCGGCAGTCGAATTGGTGCGTGGAAACGGTTCGGAAGGCAACTGTACATCGAGAAAGGCACAAAGCGGCTCCCACCCTTCGGAGGCCTGATAAGTAAGAAGGCGTTCAGGTGGCAGCGTTGATTTCACGGAAGCGTTATGTGCTTCATAGACAGCGATTGCGTGATCACGGTTATCAAATCGACCGCCAAAGACAGTGTTTCCAACGACCGCCACACCAAAGGACTGTGGATCATTGGTAGCAGCATCCATCGTGAGCCCTATTGTTTGCGCCATGCTGTCATACCAGGCTTCCGGGTCACGAACTGTCAGGATAACCTTTGCATCAGGGTAGTGGTCACTCACTTCGCGCCAAAAATGCGCCGTTGGCCAATCGACCGCGGAAAGATAGCCGGCATATGCCGCATCCCAGGTCGGGAGTTGTCCCTGGCCGGCGGCGCGCCACAGCGCCTTCTGCTCGGGATTGGCGTGGACATCTGCCATGTGATGACACGGCCCGAACCCAAGATGCTCCAACGCGAGCTTCAGCGAATATGTGCCAGTGCGACCCATGCCTGCACCAATGACATCTAGAGCCATGAGCACCCCAAGGAGATTTCAATCGGTCAAAATATCTTTGAAGGTCAGCTCCGAATCGCGTCAAGCCGTAGCGCGCGAAGGTCAGTATTGGAGAAGCGCCGGAAATGGTGGCTCCTGGCGCCGCTGTGGCGAAGACGCGTGGATCGACACCACTATCCGCTGACGCAGCGCTTGCTCCGGTCGATGACGTGGATGCCCATCAAAGGATGGGAGACAACCGACAGCGAGTTTCCGCCGGGAACGTGATCGCGGTCCACCAAAGCCATCTTGAACGGCAAGGCCGTGCAGACCTGCTCCATCAGGCTGCTCGACGTATACCGCGCGACATTCGAGCAGCGTGGACACAAGCTGGCAAGGCAAGGGGTTAGGCGCCGCGCTGTTGCAAGACACCGTTCTGCGCACGCGTTACGCCGCGACGATCCTCGGGATTCGCGGCCTTCTTGTTCATGCCATATCGGACGAAGCGAAAGCCTTCTACGAGCACTACGGCTTTGCGGCTTCCCCGAAAAATCCGATGACCCTTGCGCTCTCGCTAAGGCGCGTTGAAAGAGCGGGCCGAAACGTCTTGTTGTGCACAAGTTGGTAATCGCCTCGTAATCAACCAGCCGGAAAAAGCTTCCAGCGCCGCGGCCTAAAAGCCACGCGACTTTTCTGCGCCGCCGGATGGTCGACGGGCAATTCGATCTCGACCCGGCGACGTTCGCCGCCGATTTCGAGTTCCACGCGCCTGGTGCCGGCAACGCGGCGGCTGGCGGCGACCGTGCCGGCGATGCAGCCGTTGCATTCGTCCACCAGTTCGACATCGTGCGGGCGAAAGAACAATGTCGCTTCGCCTTGCGGTGCGTGCGGCGCGGAGAGCCCGATCGGGCGGTCGGCGATCCAGACCTGGCCGTCCTCGACCTTGACCGGGATCGAGCTCGATTCGCCGATAAAGCCATAAACGAAGGGCGAGTTCGGGGTATCGTAGATCTCGTCGGCGGTGCCGACCTGCTCGATGCGGCCCTGGCTCATCACCACGACGCGATCGGCAAGCTCCAGCGCCTCTTCCTGGTCATGGGTGACAAAGACCGTGGTATGGCCGGTGGCGTCGTGGATGTCGCGCAGCCAGCGGCGCAGTTCGCGGCGCACCTGGGCATCGAGCGCGCCGAACGGCTCGTCGAGCAAAAGCACGGCCGGTTCGATCGCCATGGCGCGGGCCAGCGCCACGCGCTGGCGCTGGCCGCCCGAAAGCTGCGCCGGATAGCGTTTTTCCAGACCGGAAAGCTGGACGAGGTTGAGAAGTTCCAAGGCGCGGCGGCGGATTTCCTTCGCCGACGGGCGTGACGGCCCGTGCCTGACCTTGAGGCCGAAGCCGATGTTGTCGGCGACCGTCATGTGGCGAAACAGCGCGTAATGCTGAAAGACGAAGCCGACATTGCGCTCCTGGATCGACTTTTGAGAGGCATCCTCTTCGCCGAAGAAGATTTTTCCGCGGGTCGGCCGCTCCAAGCCGGCAATCAGCCTGAGCAGCGTCGTCTTGCCGGAGCCGGATGGCCCCAGCAACGCGATCAGTTCTCCCGACCTGATGTCGAGAGAAACGTCGTGGAGGGCCGGAAACCGGTCAAACTCCTTGCGCACGTTGGCAACGCGAACTTCCATGCAAATCCCTTTTGTAGTTGATGCATGCCGTTATCCCAAAACCGGTTCCCACTTTTGGGCGACATCAAATCTTTGTTTCATGCATGTCGTTGTCCAAAAACCGCTACACACTTTTGGGCGACATGCATTTGTCAGTGTCCGCGCGTCGCGGCGATCTCGGCGCCGTAGCGCATCTCGAGAAGTGTTTTCAAGACCAGCGTGACGAGCGCCAGGCCGGCAAGCAGCGAAGCGACGGCAAAGGCGGCGGCGGCATTGTACTCGTTATAAAGGATTTCAACATGCAGCGGCATGGTGTTGGTTAGCCCGCGTATGTGGCCCGACACGACCGAGATGGCGCGATGACGATCAGAAGCGGCGCGATCTCGGATTTGTAGGGGAGGTTGCCGGCGATGAAGATAACGGAACCGTACTCGCCGACGCCGCGCGCGAAAGCCAGCGCGAAACCGGTGACGATGGCCGGCGCCAGTCCGGGAAGCAGAACGCGGCTGATGATCTGGAAGCGATTGGCGCCGAGCGTTGCGGCCACTTCCTCCACCTCCTTGTCGATCTCCTCCATGATCGGCTGCACGGTACGAACGACGAAAGGCAGGCCGATAAAGATCAACGCGATGACGATGCCAAGCGGCGTGTAGGCGACCTTGATGCCGAGCGGCATCAGCAGGCTTCCGATCCAGCCGTTCGGTACGTAAAGCGTGGTCAGCGCGATGCCGGCCACCGCTGTCGGCAGCGCGAAGGGCAGGTCGACCATGGCATCGGCGATGCGGCGGCCGGGAAAGTTGTAGCGCACCAGCACCCAGGCGACGATCGTGCCGAAGACGACGTTGACAGCGGCGGCAATGAAGGCGGTGCCGAAGCTGATTTCAAGCGCGTTGATGGTGCGGCGATCGGTGACGATCGCCCAGAAGTCGGTCCAGCCGAGCGCCGCCGAGCGCCAGATCAGCCCGGACAGCGGAATGAGGAGGGTGAGGAAGGCAAGCGAGAAGCCGAGCGTCAATCCGAAACCCGGAATGACGCTCGGCTGTCTGAACCGCCACCCCGCCTTGGCGGGCGTGCTGTGGTCATGTCGTCCTGATCTAAATGCTATTGGGCCGGCTTATAGATCTGGTCAAATATACCACCGTCGCCGAAATGGTAAGGCTGCGCCTTCATCCATCCGCCGAAAATTGGATCGTCGATGCTGATCCGCTTGATTTCCGGCAGTTTGGCGAGATCCTCCGCAGGCACCAGGTCGGGCTTCGCCGGACGGTAGTAGTTCTTGGCGATGATCGTCTGGCCTTCCTTGGAATAGAGATAGCCCAGATAGGCTTCGGCAACTTTCCGTGTGCCCTTGGCATCGACATTGGCGTCGACAACGGCGACCGGCGGCTCGGCCAGGATCGAGGTCGGCGGGATGACGATTTCGAACTGATCGGCGCCGAACTCGTCCAGCGCCAGATAGGCCTCGTTTTCCCAGGCGATCAGCACGTCGCCCAGGCCCTTTTGCGCGAAGGTCACGGTCGAGCCACGCGCGCCGGTGTCAAGCACCGGAACATGGGAATAGAGGTTGCCGACGAATTCCTTGGTCTTGGCTTCATCGCCGCCATCATTGGTGTTGGCCCAGGCCCAGGCCGCGAGGTAGGCCCACCGGCCACCACCGGAGGTCTTGGGATTGGACGTGATCACCTGGACGCTGTCCTTTGTGAGATCGCCAAAATCGTGAATGCCCTTGGGGTTGCCCTTGCGGACGAGGAGGACAATGGTCGAGGTATAAGGCGCCGAATTGTTCTCGAACTTCGTCCGCCAGTCGGGATTGATCTTCTTCGTTTTCGAGACGATCGCGTCGATGTCGCCTTGCAGCCCCAGCGTCACCACGTCGGCGTCGAGGCCGTCGATTACCGCGCGAGCCTGAGCGCCCGATCCGCCATGCGACTGCTGGACGGTGACGGTCTCGCCGGTCTCGGACTTCCAGTGGGCGGTGAAAGCCTCGTCGAATTGCTTGTAGAGCTCACGCGTCGGGTCATAGGACACGTTGAGAATGGTGGTATCGGCAAACGCGAAACCGAGCGTGCCGAACTGGACAGATGTGGCGACCAGTGCGCCGAGCAGTTTCATGAAATGAGGTTTGGTCATTTCCGCCTCCGTTGAACTCGCGTCAAATCTACCGAATTGAATTTAGATGCATTCAATGTTGCCTTTTTTGGCCTAGTGAAGCAATTTTTCGCCTATCTCACCCTAAATGAGGAATGTTTTTCCTCACATAGCGTGACTCGGGATCCTGGGCTCCCGGACGCGATAACTAGAAACCGCCAGCCCTTCGGCAATACGCAAGTGGCGATCAGGCGCGTGTAGGGCGTCAGGAAGAGCAGGAGCGACGCCGCAAGCGCAAGCGGAATTGCCAGAAAGGCGATTGCTGGGACCATGCCGATCTGGCCGCTTGCCAGAGGGCGAAAGCGGGTCCGCTCAACGTGGCCGTCGAACCTGCGATCGGCAATGTCATTGATCGTGGACCCGGCGCTTCTCATCAGAAACGCGCCAAGGGTGAATAGCGCCAATTGCTGAACGGCGGGGATACCATGTGCCGCTTGGATCAATGCGGCCCAACAGGGAACAACGTCAGCCATATGCCCACTGGCCGATCCAGCCGCGCGAGCCGCGTGTAGGGCCGCCATGCACGCGGCAGCCGGCGATCCACCCAGTCACCTCTATGAATATCACTCAGGTCCGGTCGGCTCAAAGTCGCCATTAAGTAATCTTAATCCCGCGCAGAGAAAGGCATTTTCCTGTTCGGTTGAAGTGCCAAATTCGCAGCGTTGCGTATGCGCGCAATGGCAGCCTCGGGGTGGCAAGCGGAAGTCCAGCGTGAACGCGCGGAACAGTTGCTTTGCGGACCTGAGCCGGCATTAGGTTGCGCAAGCTGTAGCGGCTGATCTTGGCACGACCGAGACCAACGGCGGCGCTCACGCGCAGGACCGGCTCTTGAAGCCAGTGCCCAGCGGGCTCTACGCCAATAATGGGCGCTTTCCAGAATGACCGGAACCGCACGGCAATCGCTGAGCAAACCCTTCTAACCTTGGCCAGCGGAGCAATCACCTTTACGATTCGACCAGGATCACCAAGGACTCTGGCACCACTCCATCGAAGGCCATCGCATCCGCGGCTTCCTTGCTCTGCATAGCTTTCATCATGGCGTCCATGTCCGGAACGTCCATAAGAACGGCCACCCGGGTCGGATTTTGTGGATCTACAAATGTTCGTATGTTGGTCACGCCGAGCGGACCAAAAAGCTCTTTGCGCTTCGGCGAGTCGAGCCAGTGCTTCGCTCCTTTTGTGATGTTATGGTGGCCAATGACTGTCGGCATTGCATCCTCCCTATCGTGACGGCGAAGTCCGGCATCGCCAAGAGTGCCAAGACCCATCCCCGTCGAACCACGGAGCGCCGTTTTGGTTGGACTGTCAATTATTTCGTTAAGGACGCGGAAGAACGATTCGGAGAGGGCGTTTCTTCCGGACGGTTCGACCTCAATGAACCAGGATCGCGGTCACGCGGCTGTGGCTATTGACATGTGACATGCGCAAACAGCCGGACAACAACTGCAAGGGCCCGCGTGGCAGATATCGGGATCCAGCGCGGGGGTCGGAAAGGGCAGTTGCGGGAGTAGGGCTGCCATTCATGACCCGGCGGGCCAAGGTCGTCTTCGGGTCGACTCCGGCCGTAGAGCGAAGGTCCGCTGTTGAGAGCGGCGGTGAGGGTCCGGTAATGGCGCTACTTACTCGTTCAGGTGGCCGCTACAGTTGATTGCTAGAGTTAGTCTAGCGTGTCCAAGCGCCATGAAGCGAGCTTACAGCCAAAAGGAAAGTCGGCGGCCCATTTTTCAATGAGCGTTGCCCGAACCCGCCGACCTGCGGATTGCCATTGGCCCCGCGATTCGCAGCTTTGCCGGAACGGAGGCGTGCCGTCTAGCAATGTAAGCGTGTACCATTTCAGCTGCGGAAGTTTTCAAGATCTCTGCCTTAAATCTTTCGGCCATGGCTCGCGCAATCTGTGCTGCCTATAAAGTCGCGCAGCACGAGGTGATCTAGGTTGCAGGGTTGGCGCGGCAAGCGTTCCTCGGCCAGGAATCAGGCGCCAGCGCTGAACAACGCAGCCGGGACGAGTTTCCGGATTCGTTACCGCCATCGGCGATTTGCTCACGGGCTTCGCAAGTCCACGGTGCACTCGCGAGACTCCTAATTGCGCTCCGCCGCGCCGAATGATTACGGAGTACTAGCCTGCCCAATCCCAGCGCGCCCAGAGTTCTGGCTCGCGTGTGAACCATTAGGCCGGCGGGACGTTGCTCTGCGGATCCAACACCTGACGGCACGACCGTGGAGGAATCCAAGCATCATTCTACGCCTCAGAAACAAGACACGCCCGGTGCCTTGGCGAACTTTCCTTATGACCGAATGACCGTCGAGCGATTTCGGGGGCGTTTCCGCGAGCGAGGTGGAACGACGAGCGCAGGAGCTGGTTTGTGCCGGGAAAGACGGCGCCGCTACCTCTTTGGCGACCTCTATTCGACCCGCGGGAGCATCATCAACCCCAAGAGGTGATGTCACATAAACGGAGATGGGCTGTCGTTGTGACTTTTGGGAATGATTTCAGGCGATCACGCCGGCAGCAGCTTTCCATTGCGCCATGGCATTCAAGCGGTGAAGATGGATCTGAAAGGCGGAGCGTTTTGAACGGGGCGGGACGAAGAGATTGCGGACTGCAGAGAACGTCGAGACGAAACGCTGGAGGCTCCCCGGTGATCGAAAAGCTTGCATCATCCGCTCTCGTTTTCGCAGTGGCACATGCGAATTCTCCGCTCTGTTGTTCAAGCCCTTGTGCGACCGGTGCTCGATGTCCGTCATGACTAGACGCCGCGCTGCTCCATAGGAGCCGAGCTTGTCGGTGATCATGCGCTTCGGCACCTGGCCCTGCTTCTTCAACAGCCGTGTCAGCACGCGCTTGGCGGCCTTAGTGTTGCGCCGGGTCTAGCCGATCTCGTCGAGCACATAGCCGTCCTGGTTGACGGCCCGCCATAACCAATGCTTCTTGCCGGCGATCATGATGGCGACTTCGTCGAGGTGCCAGATATCATTTCGACTGGGCTGCTTGCGGCGCAGGCGCCGGGCGTAGTCCAGCCCGAACTTCTTTCCCCACCGACGGATCGTCTCGTAGGAAACGACAATGCCGCGCTCCAGCAGCATTTCTTCGACACGACGCAGGCTCAGCGGAAATCGATAATACAGCCACACCGCGTGGGCGATGATCTCGGGTGGGAACCGATGCCGTTTGTAGCTGATCTGCGAAGTGTTCGTCCCCAGCATCTATCGCAGCGATCCCTGACACGCGGTTACCGTGACAACGCCCCTGGGAGCGCCTGGACCAAATCGGGTCCCCAGTTCTAATATGTGGCGGGTGGTACGACGGGATCGCTCTACCGTCATCTCAGGAATGCATGGTGGGAAGACTCCCGAGGGCGACCTTGCGCATGTTCGAAGGTGGCCATCTATTTCTCTGGCAGGATAGCTCCGCGTTCGCCGAGATCGTCCGGTTTCTTGCAAACGAGGAAGCCGGCTAAAGGGCGAACACGAATTTGCGCCGTGCGAGGCTGCGTGAGGCCATGGACGTCCGCGCCTTACTGAGGCAAGACCGGTCGCGTCTATGTTTAGGCGGCGAGCCACATTGCCTATGCCTCGCTCGATAGCATATTGCGGGCGGCATAGAGTTCGGCAATGAAGTCGGTGATCAAGGTCGAATTGATGCCGTCCGGCGGGCGCAGGAGTAGCGCGCGGAAATTGACGGCCGGCTCGAATGGCCTGGCCAAAATGCCGCCGATCATGCGGTCCGCAATGACGGAGGGATTGACCAAGCCAATCCCCATGCCCTTCGCTGCAAGGATAGCGATGGTCAGGCCGTAGGGCGTTTCGATCAGGATGCGCGGCCGTACCCCATGCGCGGCCAGGATCTTGTCCATCGCGAGCCGAGCCGTATCTTCCGGCGACAATGCCAGGAAAGTCTCGTCGGCGAGATCGGCCGGCGTGATCATCTGCTTCCGCGCCAGCCGGTGGTTCTTCGGCATGACGCAAACGGCGCGCGGCGTGGTGAAGATGCTGTGCAGCACGCCGCTGGTGTCGACCTCGTCGGCCGCGAGCCCGATATCGAAACTGCCAGACGCCACCAGGTCGCGCACGATGTTGGAGGTGCGGACCTGATAGCTGATGCGCACCTGCGGATGCCGGCGCGAGAACGCTACTATGGCGCGCGGCACCAGCCCATGCCCGAGCGCCGACAGGCTAGCGACACGGATGGTACCGGTGCCGACCTCCTTGATCTGTGCCGCGCGCAGCTTGAGCCGGTCGAGCCCGACCAGGTTGGCTTTCACCTCGGCATGAAACAACTCCCCTTCGCGTGTCGGCACCAGCCTGCCACGAATGCGGTCGAAAAGCCTGAAGCCGAGTTCGGCTTCTAGCTTGGCTAGCGAACGGCTGATGGCCGGCTGCGAGGTATCCAGCAGCGCGGCCGCCGCGCCGGCGCCGCGTGTGATCATGATCGCGTTGAAGACATCGATGTCGCGCAGGTTCATAGTCCATCCATATCAAAAGCGAATTAACTTTATCGCTGCGGTCATGGATGGCAATGGGTGAGCCGGCTAAGCTGCCCCCATGAACCGACGCGACGACACTTCACATGTCCACCCTCCCAAGCGCTCCGAGGAACCGTTCCAGGCGGTGGCGATGCCGGTCGAGCGAGCCTCGACCGTTGTCTTTGACGATCTGGAGTCGTTCGAGCGTCGCGTCGAGCGTCTGTACGACGGGTTCAGCTACGGACTTTACGGCACACCGACCAGCCGGCAGCTCGAGGATCATATCGCCGTGCTGGAAAGCGGATTGCGGGCCCTCGTCGTCCCGTCGGGCATGGCGGCCATGACGCTGGCGACCATGGCTGTCTGCCGTGGCGGCGAAAGGGTTCTGATCCCGGAGACGCTCTATGGCCCGGCGCGCGACATGGCCGAGCGTTTTCTCGGCCCCCTCGGGATCGAGGCGGTTTCCTACGATCCACGGCTGGACGCGAGCATCGCGGCCGTGATCGACGGCAGAACGCGGCTGGTCTGGGTAGAATCGCCTGGCTCGGCCACCTTCGAAGTCCAGGATGTGCCCGCCATCACGGCCGCGGCCCACAAGGCCGGCGCGCTCGTCGCGGCCGACAACACCTGGGCCTCTCATCTGCTGTTTAAGCCGCTCGCTCATGGCGTCGACATGTCGATGCAGGCGCTTTCCAAACACGCCGGCGGCCATGGCGACCTCCTGATGGGCTCGGTCGCAGTGCATGACCACGCCCTGTTCCGGCGCCTGAAGGATACAGCGCGCTTTCTGGGCTATGGCGTCTCGCCGGAAGATTGCGCGCTGTGCGAGCGTGGCCTGATGACCATGCCGGTGCGCATGCGTCATGCCGACGCCACCGCGCGGAAGATCATTGCCTGGCTATCGGAACGCCCGGAAGTCGCACAGATCTTGCATCCCGCGGAGCCTGGTCATCCTGGCCACGCGATCTGGAAGCGTGACTTTGCCGGATCGGCGGGCGTGTTCTCCTTCGTGCTGCGGCCGGAACTGGCGCCACTGCAATCCGATGTCCTGCGCAGCCTGCGGCTGTTCAGGCTCGGCGCAAGCTGGGGCGGCGTGCATTCGCTGATTGCCGTCAGCGATCCGCGCAAAGGGCGCGCCAGCCTCGATTGGCTGAAGCCCGGCCCGGTCTGGCGCCTGTCGATCGGCCTTGAGGCGCTCGAAGATCTTCTGGCCGACCTTTCCCAGGCCTTCGAACTCTTTGCTAAAGCCCGGCGCAACGGAACCGCAGCAGCCGACGCCAAGGCCGCCGAATGATTAGAACCTCAACGAGAAGGGGAATGACTATGAAACATCAAGTTCTGAAATGGCTCACGGGTCTGGCGATAGGATTGGCCAGCCTGACTTCGGGCGCCGTGGACGCCAGCGCGCAGGCGGTTATCAACAAGATCAAGGAACGCGGCTATGTCAGCTGCGGCGCCAGCCAGGGCGTGCCCGGTCTCTCCCGGCCCGACGAGAAGGGGTATTATCGCGGCTTCGATTCCGATATTTGCCGCACTTTCGCGATCGCCATCCTCGGCGACAAGGAGAAGATCCGTTACGTGCCGCTTAACGCAGGCCAGCGTTTTCCTGCGCTGCAGACCGGAGAGATCGACGTTCTGTCGCGCACATCCACCATCACCTACAGTCGCGATACGGTTGTCCGCTTCGTCTGGATCAATCTCTACGACACGGACGGCATGCTCGTGCGCAAGGCCGACAATATTACCGAGCCCAAACTGCTCGATGGAAAGACCGTTTGCCTGCAAGGCGGTGGCAGCCTGACCGAGAAAGCGATCGAGGAAACCGAGGAAGAGTTCGGGATCGCGATGGAGAAAGTCTATTACGACTCGACCATTCAGGCGCGCGACGCCTTCTTCGGCGGCCGCTGCGATTCATACGTCACCGACGGCACTGCGGCAGCCGGACAGCGTGCTTCGGTGGCCAAGAACCCCGACGACTACGACATCATCAAGGTCGGCAAAGCCGCCGAACCCAATGGCGTCGCGGTCGCCCGCGGCGACGATCAACTCTTCGACGTCGTGCGCTGGACATTGAATGCCCTGTTCTGGGCCGAGGCCAACGGCATCACCTCGCAGAACATCGATGAAAAGCTTGTGTCGGGCAGTCCGGAAGTCAAACGGGTGCTCGGTGAGGAACCCGGCTTCGGCAAGCCGCTCGGATTGGACGACAAGTGGGCCTACAACGTCATCAAGCAAATGGGCAACTACGCCGAGATCTGGGACCGCAATCTCGGCAAGGACAGCCCGCTAAAGGTCGAACGCGGTCTGAACGCGTTGTGGAAGGACGGGGGCCTCAACTATCCTTTCCCCTGGGATTGAGCCGCATGATGGAGGGGAACGGGCCCGGCGCTCCCCTTCCCTGCCAACGCCGCGAACCCTCGAGGTCAACATGCTGAGCGATGCCAAGACCAGATCGATCATCATCCAGTGTGCCCTGGCCGCCGCGGTTGCCGCTTTCGCTGCCCTGCTCGTCAGCACGACTTTCGCCAATCTCAGGGCACGCGGCATCCCGATCGGCTTCGATTTCCTGACGATGCCGTCAAGGATCGTCATCTCGGAAGCAATCCTCACTTACAAGTCGCGGGACCCCTATTACTGGGCGATCGCGACCGGGCTCGCCAATACGGTCTTCATCTCCGCGGTCGTCATCGTCTTTTCATCCGCGCTCGGCCTCGTCGTCGGCATCACCCGGCTGAGCAGCAATCCCCTGGCGGCGGGCACCTGCCGCGTATGGGTGGAGGTTGCACGCAATTCACCGCCGATCGTGCTTCTGATCTTTCTCTACTCGCTGTGGTGGAAGGTGCTGCCGCCGGTCGGCGAAGCGCTCAATCCGCTGCCAGGCGTTTACGCCTCCATGCGCGGCTTTGTGGTGCCGGCCGTCAGCATGGACGTCGCCACCGCGGGATTGCTCGTCATTGCTCTCGCCCTGGCACTGGCGGCCGCTGGCTGGGCGGCGGCGAGAAGAGGATGGCTGCCACCGCTGACCGCGCCGGCGATCCTCGCGGTTGGCATTGCCGGGCTCTGGCTTGCCGATGCGAAGTTCTCCGTCGACTGGCCGACCTTCACTGGGTCGAACTTCAAAGGCGGCAAGGACCTGACGCCCGAACTCAGCACCATCCTCATCGGGCTGACCATCTACACCACCGGCTTCGTCGCCGAGATCGTGCGTGGCGGCGTGCTTTCGGTCGGCCGCGGTCAGTGGGATGCAGGTCATTCGCTCGGCCTGCCACGCGGCAAAATATTGCGTCTGATCATCATCCCGCAGATGCTGCGGGTGATCGTCCCGCCGCTCAACAGCCAATACATCAACGTCGTCAAGAATTCGACGCTGGCGATCGCGGTCGGCTATCCGGACTTCCTTGCGGTCATGAACACCATCATCAGCAAGTCCAGCCATTCGATCGAGGGCGTATTCATCATCCTCGGCGTCTATCTCGCCCTCAACCTGAGCCTGTCGAGCGCGGCCAATTGGTACAACCGTCGCATCGCCATCGTGGAGCGCTGAACCATGAAGGCCCTGTCTCTTCCCCTTCCGGCCGAGCCAATGCCAGGACAGATCCGCTTCGGCGCTTTGCGGCGGTCAGCCATGCTCCTGTTCGGCACGCCGCTCAATGCCGTCCTGACGCTGTTGTTCGGGGTTCTGCTCGTCGCCACGGTACCGCCGATGCTGCGCTGGCTGGTAATCGACGCCGTGCTGTTCGATCCCAATCCAAGCGCGTGCCGGGTGGCCACCGGAGCCTGCTGGAGCTTCATCTACGCCAAGTCCGGGCAGTTGCTGTTCGGCATATATCCGCTCGACGAACGCTGGCGCCCCGCCATCGTCTGTCTGCTCATCCTGGCGCTGCTCGGCTGGTCAGTGCGGCCCGCCAGCTGGGCCCCGCGGCTGCTGGCGCTCTGGGTCGCAGCGCTGGTGCTGATCTTCTGGCTGATGGGCGGCGGCATCGGCCTGACCGAGATTCCAACCTCATCCTGGGGCGGCCTGCCGGTGACGCTCATCCTCACCGTCGTTGCCATCGGCGTCGCCTTCCCGGTCGGCATTCTCTTGGCACTGGCAAGGCGCTCGACCATGCCAGCGATACGCATAGGCGCCGTGGTCCTGATAGAATCGGTGCGCGGACTACCGCTGCTGTCCATCCTGTTCGTGGCGTCGATCATGATGCCGCTGTTCCTGCCCGAGGCCCTGTTGCCCGACAAATTCGTGCGCGCGCTGGTCGCGCTCACCATCTTCGCCGCGGCTTATCTCGCCGAGGTGATCCGCGGCGGCCTGCAGGCCATCCCGAAGGGTCAGTACGAGGCTGCGGCAGCGCTCGGCCTGCCCTTCTGGCGCGCGCAATATCTCATCATCCTGCCGCAGGCGATCCGGATGGCGATCCCGGCGCTGGCCAACACCATCATCGTCATGATCAAGAACACCAGCCTTGTCCTGGTCGTCGGTCTCTTCGACCTGATCAGCTCCGGAAAAGCGGCGCTGGCTGACCCGGACTGGCCGTCGCCGGCGGCCGAGACATTCCTGTTCATCGGCGCGATCTTCTTCGCGCTCTCCTTCTCGTTCGCCCGCTTCGCCGACTTCCTGGAGCGGCGCGGCCCGACCGCCCACTAGGAAATGCCTTGATGTTATTGTCCGCCCCAACGCGCGTTCCGTCCATGCCCGATCCCAGCGCTCCGCCCGCTATCCAAATGACCGGCATGAATAAGTGGTACGGAAACTTCCATGTGCTGAAGAACATCAACCTGACCGTCCATCGCGGCGAGAAGCTGGTGATCTGCGGTCCGTCCGGCTCGGGCAAGTCGACGATGATCCGTTGCATCAACCGGCTGGAGGAGCATCAGCAGGGGCAGATCGTCGTCGAAGGCGTCGAACTCAGCAACGATTTGAAGCAGATCGACGTAATCCGCAGTGACATCGGCATGGTGTTCCAGCACTTCAACCTGTTCCCGCATTTGACCATTCTGGAAAACCTGACACTGGCGCCGATCTGGGTGCGCAGGATGCGGCGCGGGCAAGCCGAGCAGACCGCCATGCACTATCTGGAGCGGGTGAAGATCCCGGACCAGGCGCATAAATATCCCGGCCAGTTGTCCGGCGGCCAGCAGCAGCGCGTCGCCATCGCCCGTGCGCTCTGTATGAGCCCGAAGATCATGCTCTTCGACGAACCGACCTCCGCCCTCGATCCTGAAATGGTCAAGGAAGTGCTCGACACCATGGTCGCGCTGGCCGAGGATGGCATGACCATGCTGTGTGTCACGCACGAGATGGGATTTGCCCGCCAGGTCGCCGACCGTGTCGTCTTCATGGACCAGGGCGAGATCGTTGAGATGAACACGCCCTCCGAATTCTTCTCGCATCCGCGTCACCAGCGCAGCAAACTGTTCCTTGCCCAGATCCTGAACTAGCGAACCTCTCCCACCAGCCCATGCGCCGGCCGGATGGGCAGACGCAAATCAGAAATCCATCCGGGGCCTGGTCAGCGCGCAGCGACCTGCCAGACCGCGACGCCGGCCCAGGATCAGGCCGGCGACGCCTTCGATGCTGCGCGAGATAATGTCGAACAAGCGCGGCCGACTCTCGAAGGAATACACCAGGCGTTCGCGAAACAGGATCGACAGCGCCGCGAGTTCCGGCCATTGGTAGATGTTCGGCCCACAACTTCTGCACGTCGACGATCCTGGCGGTGGGCGCTCCGGTCCTGTTTCGAAGATAATGCGCCGCCGGCCGGCGCAGGCACAGCTGCCACGTATTGCAGCAGACGGCAGAGGACGAGAACGTCGTCCACAACGCAACTCTCGACTCGAAGTCGTAGCTGCATCATACGGCCTGTTCACCAAGCGGGCTTTGGGGGCTAGCACGAAGTCGGGCACCCACTTTGGCACCTCCACTCGCGCGAGCAGTAGTCCGCTTTCCTTCGCAAATGCCATGTGGCAAGACGGATGGATGGCGGCGGACAGCGAACATAAAAGCATCTCTGCGAGAGCGTTGGGCATCGCATTATCAGCTGCTGCCCTCGTGCCGCATTTCACAACCCCAGCCTTTGCCCATGCTTCCGAGCGCGGCTATGTCATGCTCCTGCCGACCGGATATTATGTCGTGGGCGGGGCGGTGGCCGTAGCCGCGAGTTTTCTGGTTCTGGCTGTCCTCCCGCCCAGGCTGCTCGAACGCATTTCGGCATCCCGCCTGCCAATTGGTCAATTCGGCGACGCCGCGCGCATTTGGATCAGCACGCTCGCCTTCGCGGTTCTCGCCATACTCGTGGCGGCGGGAATTCTCGGCAGCCGAGATCCGCTGTCGAATCCACTTCCGCTAACGGTGTGGACGCTGGTCTGGGTCGGACTGACATTGCTTCAGGGCGTATTCGGCAATGTTTGGTCGTGGACAAACCCGTGGTACGGGCCGTGGCGCATTTTCTCCAGCGTCTTCCCGGCATTCCGCGATCGCACAATGCCACAAGGACTGGCTTACTGGCCGGCGTTGATTTTGTTTGCAAGCTTCGCCTGGTTCGAGCTGATCTATCCGGCGCCCGAAGATCCGGCGCGGCTTGCGTTCGCTCTCATGGCCTACTGGCTCTCGACCTTCGTCTGCATGATCATCTTCGGCTACGAAGGCTGGAGCCGGCGCGGCGAGTTTCTGTCCGCGTTCTTCCGCATGGTGTCACGCTTCGCCATCGTCGAAACGACGCCGGACCACCCAAGCGAGGGGCGCGCCCTCTCACTCTGCTGGCCTGGAGCGAAATTGTGGAGCGCGCAAGCCTTGCCGGCGAGCGGTATGCTCTTTCTGTTGCTGACGTTGAGCTCGGTGTCCTTCGACGGTCTGTCGAAGACCTTCTCTTGGCTGGGCGCGAATGGTGTCAATCCGCTCGAATTTCCGGGGCGCTCGGCATTAGTCGGAATCAACAGCGCCGGTCTTGTGCTGATGTTTATCGCACTTGTCGCCGTGTTCTTCGCCGCAGTGTTTGTCGGTGAGCGGTTGGCCGGGAGCATCTCTTTCGGAAAAGCGGTCGGGCTCCTTGTCTGGTCGATCGTCCCGATCGCGCTCGCCTATCATTTTTCCCACTATCTGACGGCCCTCCTGGTGAACGGCCAGAATGCGCTCGTCGCTATTTCGGATCCGTTTGATCGGGGATGGAACCTATTCGGCACGGCGCACATGAATGTCGGGGCGGGAGTGATCATGGGCTCCGATGCAGCGTGGATCATCTGGAACTTTCAGGCGGCGGCGATCATCGGCGGCCATATACTTGCCGTTCTGGTCGCGCATGGGCTGGCGTTCCGTTTGCATCCGGCGCGCAGCCGCGCGGCGCTCAGCCAATTTCCGCTGACCGTTTTTATGGTCGCATATACGGTTTTCGGGCTGTGGCTGCTGTCCACGCCGACGGCCGTCTGACGGCCGCAAGCCACGTATCGGAGGCGTTGGTCGACAGACCTCACGGCGGTGTATCGCGACCTCAAGGACATGCGTCGAACAAAGCCGGTGGTTGGTGAATTGGCAACGCCGGCAAGTGCAACTGACTGCTACACAGTTCTTCGGCCTGATATCTAAGCCGACGGGACGCCCTCGGTGGCCAGACGCCGGAAGATCTGGTCGACTTGTTGCGGCGGCAATTTGGCGCCGCCGTCGAGCCACCAGATCAGCACCGACAGAAAGGCACCCACGACGAACTGGACGATCAGTTCGTTCGGCACGACATCGGGGAGCTTCCTGTCCTTGTTTGCGGCAAGCTCCGCGCGCACGAGATCGCATAGAATCTCGCGGATGCTGCCGAGCACAATAGTCCCACCGCGGCCCCCGGCCAGAGCTCGGTAGAGATCTATATGTTCACGCGCGTGCTCGAACATACCGAGCACGAACCCCAAGCTGCGATCTTTCAGCTCGCCTGGCGCTGCAAGCGCATGCCGCTGGCGTTCGACCAGCATGGCGCGCAGATGATCGTCCAGGCCGCTGCGCTTGAGGTCGTCCTTGCTGGTGAAGTGCGCGTAAAAGGTCGATCGGCCGATGTTTGCCTCATTGCAGATGTCCTCGACGGTGATTGCTTCATATCCCTTTCTCAGGATCAAAGTGATCAGCGCATGGTGAAGAGTCGACCGGGTCCGGGCGACACGGCGGTCTATCGTCTTTTCCGTTCCCATGAGCTTTTTCCGTTCAGATGGCAGAGGACCGTGCGGTACCGGACATTCTGCCGCGAATGGTCGTTGACGCGTTCCCGGATACCATGTCAGTTTCCGAACATGATGTCCATCAACCGGCGAGAGTGGCCAAGGAGTCTCTGATGAGAAAACATGGGCATAACAACAGCGGAGCCGGCGCGCCCGGCCGCGTCATACATTGGGCAGCACGCTACGATCTGATGACTTGGCTGTTCACCTTAGGCCGCGAACGCGCCTTTCGCGAAAAGATCCTCCGGTTGACGCAGCTCGAACCTGGAGAGTCCGTCCTCGATATAGGGTGCGGGACGGGAACGCTCGCTATACTTGCCAAGCAGCAGGTCGGGCCGACGGGCACCGTGCACGGGATCGATGCGTCACCGGAAATGATCACCAGGGCGGGTGCGAAGGCTCGAAGAGTCGGTCTGAAGGTCACCTTTGAAAAGGCCGCCGCCCAGGCATTACCGTTCCGGGATGCCGAATTCGATGTCGTAACGACGACGCTGATGCTCCATCATCTTTCTGCCGATGGACGTAATCAGATGGCTCATGAGATACACAGAATCCTGAAGCCATCCGGTCGCGTACTCGCCGTCGACTTCGTGCAAGCGCCACAGGATGGAGGCTTCATCGATCGCTTCCACCATCACGGCGTCAGCACAGTCGACGACATCATAACGGAATTCCGGGACTCGGGTCTCAACATCGTCGCTAGCGGCGCGGTTGGCACGAAGAACCTGCAGTTCGTGCTAGCCACGGCGGCCGCCGACGTCGCCCGTATTCGCGATAGGTTTGTCGCTCTCGGCACGGAAGAACCCTCAGGCCCGGCACGGCCTGCAGCCATGAGCCACCTGCACACCATAGGCCTAGTGCTAGCCATTGTCGCGCTGATCGCCATGCACGCAGGCGCGCCCTGGTGGCTATCGTGGCGCGGTCTAAGCGACGCCTCAAATCCGATCTCTTACACAGTGATTGCACTCGTGGCCCTTTTCGTAATCTTCAAGATCGGATTGCTCGGTGGCCTGCATCGGTGGAGCAGAGGCCGCCGCCAGCGTTGAGGCCGCTTGCTGTTACGACATCCGCGTCTCGCTACGGCTTGTTGGACACGCAGGAGTTCACCTTTTTCACACCCGGACGCGAATCGCGCGTCCGCTCCGGCCTCCCCGCCGTGCGAGGGTGGTGGTAGGCCAATCTAATCCCGTCGCAGCGAGATCAGACGCCGGCAGACGGCGCTTAACGTTATTCTCGGAAGACCAACTGCCATTCGTTGTCAGATCACCGGGCGGTGATCACTCTCAGCCAGATGGCAGGCGGCGACGGCACCGTAACGTTAACCGAAGGCTGACGGAAATCTGCGATCCGAGGCACATGTCGAAGATTGTCCCTGATCCGCTGTATCGTCGTCACCGCTTCCCCGTCGAGATCATCGCACATGCTGTGTGGCTGTACTTCCGCTTCCCGCTCAGCCTGCGGATGGTCGAGGATTTGTTAGCTGCCCGTGGCATCATTGTTTCGCATCAAACGATCAGAACATGGGCGGAGAAGTTCGGACGGCATTTTGCCAATGAGATCAGGCGACGGTCAGCCGGCCGCCTGGGTGACAAATGGCACCTCGACGAGATGGTCGTCACCACCGCCGGCAAGAACAAGAAGCAGTGGCTATGGCGGGCCGTCGACCAGGACGGCTTCGTCCTCGACGTTCTGGTGCAAAGCCGCAGGAATGCCAAGGCTGCAAAGCGGCTGATGCGCAAGCTCCTCAAGCAACAAGGTCATGCGCCGCGCGTGATGATAACCGACAAGCTCGGCTCCTACGCCGCCGCCGGCAGAGAGATAATGCCGGAGGTCGAGCACCGCCGGCACAAAGGCCTTAATAATCGGGCGGAGAACTCACACCAGCCGATGCGACGACGTGAACGGATCATGAAGCGATTCAAGTCACCGGGCCAGCTTCAGCGGTTTGCCTCCATCCACGACCCGATCGCCAATCTGTTTCACTTTCCGCGCCACGCTCTTTCATCTGCCGACCATCGTGATCTGCGCAGCGCTGCCCTGCAAACGTGGCGCGAGATCTCGCGTGTCGCGGCAGCTTGAAGTCCGACTTCGCTGGCCATCTCTGTGCCGGCTTGTCGATAACTTTACGATGCCCGCCCAATCTCGGCTAGTGAAGACCATGCGCGTCGCCGGATATAAGACGCTTGAGAGGCGAGGCCACAAGGTATCATTGCAAAGTACGCCGTGACTGTGTTCAATGTATTCGGGACAGGCAGGGTTCGCGGATAGGTGCGGCGTGCGCCAGTCGGAGTCTGTCGATGCAGCAGGGCCTCCTGACGCTGCCCACGGGGCAGCCGGCGACGCTATCGGGCATGTCTTTCGTGCTCCCGGGCTTTCCCTTCCCGCAGGCGGCGGTGCCATTCGCGGCATAGGCGAGAAGTTCACCTGCAATCCCGTACTTGGCACCGCGGCCGCGTCGATCCCCATCGCCACCAGCCCCGGCCGTGCCGGCTTCGGGCCTAACCTCACGCTGACCTACAATTCCGGTTCAGGAAACGGCGTGTTCGGCCTCGGTTGGTCGCTTGCGCTTCCGGCCATCGCCCGCAAGACCGACAAGGGACTGCCACTTTACCTGGACGAAATCCAGTCGGATGTCTTCCTTCTATCCTCGTCGGAGGATCTGGTGCCGGTGCTCCAGCCCGATGGCCGGCGTTTCGAGACGACCGCCGACGGCTATGTCATCCACCGCTACCGGCCGCGGATCGAGGGCACGTTCGCCCGCATCGAGCGCTGGACAGGCGCCGATGGCGATGTCCATTGGCGATCCCTATCGCAGGACAATGTGCTGACACTCTACGGCAAGGACCGCGGGTCCCGCCTTTACGATCCGGCCGACGAAAGCCGCGTCTTCTCCTGGCTGATCTCCGAGAGCCGCGACGACAAGGGCAACGCTATCGTCTACGCCTACAAGGCCGAAGATGGCGGCGATGTCGACCGCCGCTCGCCACAGGAGCGCAACCGCTGGAACGACGACGGCTCGCCGCGCGTCGGGAACCGCCACCTGAAATCAATCCGCTACGGCAATCGCAAGCCGCTCGTCGACGGCGAAGGCCGCCGCCCGCCTTTCATCGCCACCGCCATTCTGGCCGCGGCGGACTGGATGTTCGAAGTGGTGTTCGACTATGGCGAACACGACGCCGTCGCTCCCGGTCCAAGCGACGCGGGCGACTGGCTGCGCCGTAACGATCCTTTCTCGACCTTCCGCGCCGGTTTCGACGTCAGGACGTACCGCCTGTGCCAGCGCGTTCTGATGTTTCATCATTTTCCCGGCGAGCCCGACATCGGCATCGACGGCCTCGTCCGCTCCACGGATTTTGCCTACCGCGGCGAGCCGGCGGCGTCCTTCCTCGCCTCGGCCACGCAATCGGGCTATAAGCGCACGGGCGACGGCTATCTGAGGAAATCCCTGCCCGCCGTTGAGTTCGACTACAGCCTGCCGGTCGTCGGCCAGGAGGTGCGCGGGCTCGACACGGTGACCCTCGGCGACATGGCCGATGCGGCCGGCGAGCACAGCCGCTGGGTCGATCTCGACGGCGAGGGCCTCGCCGGCCTTCTAACCGACCATCCCGGCGGCTGGATTTACCGGCGCAACCAATCGCCGCTAGCGCGCGAAACCGGCGACGACAATGCCGCCCGTTTCGCGGCAGCCGAGCAGATAAAGGCGATGCCGAACGCGCCATCCCTGCGCGACTGGCAATTCCTCGACCTCGCCGGCGACGGCAGCGTCGACCTGGTCGACATGAGAAGCCCTGCAGCCGGCTTTTTCGAGCGCTCAGAAGACGGTGGCTGGGCGGCCTTCCAGGCCTTCCGTTCTACCCCGAAGGTCGACTGGAACGATCCCGGCCTGCGCTTCGTCGACCTCACCGGCGACGGCCTGCCTGACATAGTGCTGACCGAAAACGAAGCGCTGACCTGGCACCCCTCGCTCGCCGAGGATGGGTTCGGCCCCTCGACGCGCGCGTCGCTTCCCGTGGACGGCGGTCCCGGCGGACTGAGAACGCTTCAGAGCGACACCATGCAAACGGTCGCCCTGGCGGACATGTCGGGTGATGGGCTGTCCGACATCGTCCGCATCCGCAACGGCGACGTCTGCTACTGGCCCAATCTCGGCTACGGCCGTTTCGGCGCCAAGGTGACGATGGCGGACGCGCCGCGCTTCGACCTATCCGGCCAGTTCGATCCGCGGCGGATCGAACGGGCCGACATCGATGGCAGCGGCGTCGCCGATATCCTCTATCTCGGGGCTGATGGCGCGCGCTTCTGGTTCAACCTGTCAGGCAATGGCTGGGGCGCCGAAAACGCCATTCCAGGTTTTCCGGTCGATGACAGGGCGTCATCCGTATCGGTGACGGACCTTCTGGGCAACGGTACCGCCTGCCTAGTCTGGGTTTCTCCGCTGCCCGACGCGGCGGAGAGGCCGCTCCGCTATGTCAGCCTGATGGCCAACGGTAAGCCGCACCTGCTAGTTGCTATGCGCAATAATCTCGGTGCCGAGACCCGGATAGCATATGCGCCATCGACCTATTTCTATCTGCGCGACAAGCAGGACGGCCGGCCATGGCTGACCAGGCTGCCCTTTCCAGTGCAGGTCGTCGAACGGGTGGAGACCTGGGACCACATCAGCCGCAACCGTTTCGTCACCCGCTATGCCTATCACCATGGGTATTTTGACGGTGTCGAGCGGGAATTCCGCGGCTTCGGCATGGTCGAGCAGTGGGACACCGAGGCGTTTTCGCTGCTCAGCGCGGCGGGCACGCTCGATCCGGCAGAGAATATCGACGCCGCCTCGCACGTGCCGCCCGCTTACACACGGACATGGTTCCATACCGGTATTTTCCTCGGCCGCAACCGCATCTCCTCCTTCTTCGCCGGTCTTCTCGATCCGGTCCACAAGGGCGAATACTTTCGCCAGCCGGGACTGGACGATGCCGCGGCCCGCGCGTTTCTGCTCGACGATACCGTTCTTCCCGATGGCCTGGACGTCGACGAGGAGCGCGAAGCCTGCCGTGCGTTGCGCGGTTCGATGCTGCGCCAGGAGACCTACGCTCTGGATGGAACCGCGCGCGCCGACATCCCCTATCTGATCGTCGAACAGAATTTCACAGTCTCATTCGTCCAGCCACGCGTGGCCAACCGCCATGCGGTGTTCTTCGTCCACCCGCGCGAAGCCCTGTCCTACGCGTCGGAGCGCGATCCGGCCGATCCCCGCCTCACGCACCGACTGACGCTGCAGGTCGACGCCTACGGCACGGTGCTGAAAAACGCCACCATCACCTATCCGCGCCGTCAGCCGGACGCGGCGCTCGACCCTTCCGACGAGGCCGTTCAGGCGCAAATTGCAATAGTCGCAACCGACAATGCTGTCACTAACGCGGTCGACGAGGAGCGCAATCATCGCAAGCCGGCGGTGTTCGACACGCGCGCCTACGAAATCACCGGTTTGGGGCCGAAGCCGGGCAGCATGCGCATCCTCTTCGAAGACATGTGGCAGGCACTCACCGATGCCCAACCCCTCGCCTTTGAGGAAAAGCCCAATGCCGCGACGCTGCAAAAACGACTTCTTTCGAGAAAACGCAGCCTGTTCAGGCGCGACGACCTCGAGGCGGCGCTGGCGCCCGGCCTGTTGCAGCCGCTCGCGCTGCCCTTCTCGGAGCACCGCCTGGCGCTGACGCCCGGTCTGGCAAGCGGTGTCTACGGCGCCAAGATCAGCGATCCGATCCTGGCCCAATATGGCTACGTCCGCATCGACGGCGACGACGGCTGGTGGGCGCCTTCCGGGCGCATCTTCTATTCCAAGGACCGTTCGGACAGCGCGGCGGCGGAACGTGCCATCGCGCGCGCGCATTTCTTCCTGCCCCGTCGCTTTCACGGCCCGCTCGACACCGATGCGGTGCCCTCGCAGATCACCGTCACCTTTGACGAGCACGACCTTCTGGTGATCGAGACGAAGGACGCGGTTGGCAATCTGATCACCGCCGGCTCGCGCAACCCCGACGATAGCCTCGCCAGCCACGGCAATGACTACCGCGTCCTGCAGCCACGGCTGGTGATGGACGCCAATCGCAACCGCTCGGCAGTGGTCTTCAATGCGCTCGGCCTGATCGCCGGCACCGCCGTGATGGGCAAGCCGCCGCCCGCGCAGGCGGAAGGCGATACGCTCGACGGCTTCGACACCGACCCGCCGGAGGACCAGTGCCTTGAGCATATCGCCGCGCCGCTGGCCGCGCCGCAAGCCATGCTGCTGCGGGCGACGGTCCGCACCGTCTACGATTTCTTCGCCTATCAGAGAACCAGGACCTCGCAAGCCCCGCAGCCGGCCGTGTCCTGCACGCTGTCGCGGGAAACGCATGACAGCGACGCACCGGCCGGTGCAACCCGCTTCCAGCATGCCTTGACCTATTCGGACGGCTTCGGCCGCGAGATCCAGAAGAAAGTCCTGGCCGAGCCCGGACCGGTGCCTCTTCACGATGCGGCAGGCGCGATCGTCACCGGTCCGGACGGGCAGACGGTGATGACGGCGGAGCCCGTCGACCCGCGCTGGATCGGCAGCGGCTGGGCCTTTTACAACAACAAGGGCATGCCCATTCGCCAATACGAGCCGTTCTTCACCCCCTCCGGCACTTTCGAATTCGGCACGCGCATAGGCGTGTCCTCGACCCGGTTCTACGATCCTCTGGGCCGGGTTGTCGGCGCCCTTCATCCCGACCACACCTGGGAAAAGACGGTGTTCGGAGCATGGCGGCAGGAAAAATGGGATACCGCTGACACATGCCTCGTCGATGATCCCAGTGCCGACCCGGACTGCGGCGCCTATTTCGAACGGCTGCACCAGGTCGACTATCTGCCGACATGGCGTGGCCGCCGGGCCGACGGTAGCCTCGGCCCTGACGAGGCAAAAGCCGCCGCCAAATCAGCGATTCATGCCGGAACGCCAGAGGTGGTGCATCTCAATCCGCTGGGGCGCATCTTCCTGACGAACGTCCGCAACCGTTTTACGATGAGCGACGCCCCGGCTGGCAGCCCGCCGGTCGAGACAGTTGCCGCTACGCGTATTGCCCGCGACATCACCGGTAATCTGCTCGGCGTGACAGACGCCGCCGGTCGTGTGGTCGCCCGCTACGACCACGACATGCTGGGCACACGCATCCATCAGGCTAGCATGGAGGCGGGCCAGGACTGGATGCTAAGCGACGCGACCGGCGCTCAGGTCTTGAGCTGGAACAGCCGGGGGTTCCGCGTGCGGATCGCCACCGACCCAGCGGGCAGGCCCATTGGCACCTTTGTAAGCCAGAACGACGCAGCGGAAATGCTGGTCGCGGCCCAGCTTTACGGCGAAGCGCTTGCCGATGGACAGACTGGCAACCGGCGTGGAAAACTGGTGGAGCAGCGTGACCAGGTCGGGCTGCTGCGCAACGAAGGCTACGATTTCAAGGGCAATTTGCTCTCGGCCGCCCGACAACTCGCGACTGACTACAAAAACACAATGGACTGGTCTGGCGCCGTGGCACTCGACCCGGCGGCGCACCGTGTCGCGACGGTTTACGACGCGCTCAATCGGGTCGTGGCTAGCACTATGCCGGACGGCAGCATCTTGCGTCCGGGCTATAATGAAGGCGGGCTTCTCGAACGCGTCGACGCCAATTTGCGCGGGGCAGTCGCCGAGGGCAGCCCAGTCTGGACGCCGTTCGTGATCAACATCGACTATGATGCTAAGGCCCAGCGCCAGCGCATCGACTACGGCAACGGCGTCGCCACCCTTTACGTCTACGATCCGCTGACCTTCCGCCTGCTGCACCTGCAGACGATCCGCAGCGCCGCGGCATTTCCGCAGGATTGTCCTGTAGCGGCGCAACCGGGTTGGCCGGGTTGTGATGTCCAGAACCTGCACTATGTCTACGATGCCGTCGGCAACATCACGCACATCCGCGACGACGCCCAGCAGACTGTCTATTTCCGCAACAAGAGAGTCGAGCCGAGCTCCGACTACACATATGACGCGCTTTATCGACTGATCGAGGCGACTGGGCGCGAGCATCTTGGCCAGGTCGGCGGCTCGCCGATACCCAGTTCATACAATGACATGGCGCGCGTTGGTCTCCCTCACCCCGGCGACGGCGCCGCACTTGGACGGTACCTGGAGCGCTACGTCTACGACAAGGTCGGCAATTTCCTTGAGATGCAGCATCGCGGCACCGACCCGCTCGCTCCAGGATGGACGCGCACCTATGTCTACGAGGAGGCTAGTCTTCTGGAGCCGGGCAAAACAAGCAACCGGCTCACCAGAACCTCGCTTGGTGCGGGTTCTGACGAGACCTACAGCGTCGGGAGCGACGGCTATGACGCCCATGGCAACATGCTGCGCATGCCGCATCTTGCCGAAATGCGATGGGACTATGCCGAGCAGCTCAGAATGACCCGCCGGCAATCGCTCGGTCCGCAGGACATACCGGGATCGGCGGCCGCGGGACAAAGAACCTGGTATGTCTACGACGGCGCGGGCAAGCGCGCCCGCAAGGTCACAGAGAATGCCAACGGCAGCGTCAAGGAGGAACGTCTCTACCTCGGCGGTTTCGAGATCTACCGCAGCTTCGGCGCCAACGCCCTCACGCGCGAGACTCTGCATATCGAAGACGGTACGCGGCGCATTGCACTGGTCGAGACGCGCACCGACCGCCCGCACCCGAAGGGGCTGGTCCGTTATCAACTCGCCAATCATCTCGGCACAGCGAGCCTGGAGCTCGATGCCACCGCCATAGTCATTTCCTACGAGGAATACACGCCTTTCGGCAGCTCCTCCTACCAGGCCGTGGACGGCCAGCTCGCGTCGCCGAAAAGATATCGCTTTATTGGCAAGGAGCGCGACGAGGAGAGCGGGCTCTATTATCACGGTGCCCGCTATTACTCGCCGTGGCTCGGACGATGGACCAGTTGCGACCCGGCCGGGTTGAAAGGCGGCATCGACCTGTTTGTCTATGCGCTCTGCAATCCGGTCGTGCTGCTCGATCCGACCGGGAACGAACCGCAGCGCTGTTCGGTCTGCCTGCCGCCCGGCACGATCAAGGTCGAGACCGAGATGCGGATCGTCAAGACCGGCAAGCTTACCAAGACAACTGAATATATTTTCCCGACAGAGGAACCCAAGAAGGACGACTGGTCTGCGCCCTATCAATTTCACTATGGAGACCCGCCTCCGGAAGACCCTGCCAAGGTCGCGGCCGAGGAAAAGGCCTCGCGGGAAGCGCTGGTCGAATCTTATCGACTTGCCGCGCAAGCACTCGCGACCCGGACCGTGGAACGTTACGAGGCGATCAAGGGCGGTGGCGCCCTGATAGGCGCCGGAGCGGTTGGAATTTATCTGCTACCTGAATTGATGGCGCTGATTCCGGCAAAGGGCTGGTTTGCCCTCAGCCTGTTTCAGCTTGCGCAGGCTGAAGACGAAAACGACCCGAATTTCGTGTTCGGGGTTCTGGGGGTCGCCGCAGGGACCAGCAGCCTGGCTTCCGAATTGGAGGCGGCCGGGCCCAAGGCAACTCCCAAGCGCTCCACCTCCACTGCCAAGTCGCGCGTGACCAGCGCTGAGGTCGAAGAAGCTCTCAAGGAAGCCGCGGAGGAGGCCTCGAAAACCACGCTCTACCATTTCGGAGACATCGAAGGTGGACTCACGCCGGGCAGGAATTTCTCTACGACGCCCGATTCCGAATATGCGGAAGAATTCATCCGCATGCACGGAGGAAAAGTGAATAAGTTTCAGGTGCCAACGTCAAGACTGAAAGAGTTAAAGGACGCCGGCAGCATAGAATACTTGAATGATTCCATAAGGGGAACGGGAATAAGCGGGCCCGAAATCCGGTTCAAGGGCACGCGTATGGACGAAACACTTGCCAAGGAAATGAACAGCTATCGTGTCGAGTAGGCGCTTGGCTTCGAAAAAGGTCAAAATCCGCCGTTTCGACGCATGCAGAAGCTAGGAAACCAGTTGCAGAGGGAGGTCCAGATGCCCAAGACTCCATCCCGGTTGAAAATCGCCGCTGCGGGCGCGAAAGTCGAAGGTCTTGAAACCGCGCTTGGATTCCTGCTCGAACGCAAGGTCATCCTGCCGCATGATGACGCCCGCCGTCAGCAGCTCCTGACCACGCTGTCGGGTGACGAGGGCACTCCCGCCTATCAGGCCGCGGCGCAGGAAGTGGTCGATGCCTTCCAGCGCGAACGCTCGCTCGCCTCTGGCGGCGGCGCTGATCCGGCGACGGTCGCCGCGCTAAACGGGTTTCTTCCCCACGCCGCCGATGCCGGCCGGCCGGCGCTGGCCTTTACCGCCAACCCGACGCGGACCGATATCGGCAACCTGCAGCAGGCATTGCGCAAGCTCGACCTGACTGTCGCGCCCGACGAACTGAAGAGCCGCACCATCGGAGGATCGACGACCGAGGCGATCAAGAAATTCCAGCGGGATCAGGGCTTGGCGGCGACCGGCGCGTTTTCGTCGGAAACCATCGAACGCATGAAGGTCGAGGTCGACCACCGTTTCTTCGCCACGAGCAAGGGGCGCGTCGAGCGATTGCAGACCTTGCTTGGACGGCTCGGCCGGGGCATCGACCGGGGTGAGCAACAGGCGCGCACGCTCGGCCCCTCGACCGAAGCCGCCATCAAGGCCTTTCAGACCGCGGCGGGCCTGGTGCCTGATGGCCGTCTCAACGACGCTGTGGTGGCCGGAATGCAGACCGCGGCGCTGAAAGCCCAGCTCGCCGTCAAAACGCAAGTTGGCTACGTCCAGCGCAAGATCCTCAGGGCGGCGAAAGTCGCCAAGATCGACGGCGCGATTGAACCCGCCGAAATCAAGGCCAAGCAGCTCGGCCCCAGCGCTAAGGCTTTGGTCCAGAAGCTGCAGGCGAAGTACCGCCTAAACCCGAACGGCGAGATCGATGTCGCCACCCTTGAAAAGCTCGATTCCATCGCCGCCAGCCGCACCGCGCCGGTTAGCACGGTCAAGGTGCGCACCGCGCAGAACCTCGTCTCGGTCAAGCGCGCGCTGCGTCTCAACATGACAAACAAATACGTGCCCGACCTGCAAAAGGCGCTGGCCTTCGCGGGCCAAGCGATCGATGTCGAGGAACTGAAGGCAGGATCATTCGGGCGCACCACCAGGGATGCCGTCATCGCCTTCCAGAAGCTGAATCGGCTGCCCGTGACCGGGCACGCGGACGGCAAGACCTTGCGCAGCCTCAATAAGGCGATCGCTGCCGCGAACCCTTCGGCGGCCGCCGCGTACCCGAACCGTATCCGCGGCTCAGTCCGCGACGAGCTTTGGCGTGGCCGCGCCGGCGTGGCGGTGCAGATCTGGGAAATGCCGCTGCGCGGCGAAGGGCAGAAGCTCGCCGAGCGGCCGTCCCTCCCGAACGGCTTCTTCGATATCCCTTATACCACGCCGCGCGACCCGAATTCCGGCCAGGCTAAAACGGGGTTCCAGCTCGAGACCCGCTTTGTCGACGGAAACGGGACGCTGCTCGGCACCAAGCGCCTATTCAATCCGACGCAGATCGCCTGGGCTAATTTCACCCAAGGAGACTTGCCTTATCGCGGACCATCGGAATTCGAATTGCGCATGGCTACGGCATCAAAGTGCCTCGGCGCCGTCTCCATCACCGACCTCCGGGAAACGGAAAACACTCACGAGGTGACGCAGCTGGCGCTGAATGCCGCCCTGTCCCAGGATGACGTCATGCGGCTGCTTCTGTCGGCCCGCGCCGCAGGCCGGGTCGCCAACGCCACGATCACGGCGCCGGTCTTCTATGCTTTCATTCGTCAGAACCTGCCGCCCAGCCTGCCGGGCGAACTGCTTGCGGCCACCAACGAATGGGAGCTCATCGACCAGATCGTCGATCAAGCGATCAGCGGCATCGCCTTCATGCAGCCGGAACTGCAGGCCGACGCGCTTGCCAACGCGGCGAAGGAAAACTTCATACCGATCGAGGTCTCGCGCAATAAGGACGCAGTGCTGAAGGCGCTCGCCGCGCTCGCCCAGTCCTTCGCGCTGGAAAAGCCGCTGCTCGCCGGCAACGGCAGCCTGCAGACCCTTCTGCAAGTATCGAACGTTCCAGTCGCGAGCTATGCGGAGGTCGCTAAGACCTTCGTCAAGCATCAGCAACTGGAAGACGGTTTTTGGGAGGAAATGACGACGCGCTCCGCCGATTTCGGCGGGCCGGAGGCGGTGAAGGACTTTCACGCCACCACGCAGATCGGCGAGGTGACGAAGAATTTTACCCCGATCCTCACCGCCCTTAAGGCTAAGATCGACAATCCGGCCGACGCCCAGCTCAAGAGCCCCCGCGACCTCGCCAAACTCGGCCCGGCCGACTGGAAGGCGATCATCACCAGCAATGGCGGCGCCGTGCCGCCCAACACGGACGGCGCCACCGAACAGGACAAAATTGATATTTACGCCGCGACTTTGGTCAACCAGAGCGAGCGCCTTTTCCCGGATGTCGCCCTGGCCGCCGAGATCGCACGCAGCAATGAAAACAGCCTGCAGCACATCGTGGCCATCGAAACGCTTGTCGACAGCAATCCGGACCTCAACCTGCGCAACGACAATCTCGACAGTTATGTGGCGACCCGCAACCTCGCTCTGGATGAGAACGTCATGGTCGAAGCCCGGGCATTGCAGCGCGTCCATCGCCTTGCGCCCTCCAGCACCATCGCGCGTGCTCTTCTGGACGAGAAGATTCACCATTCGGCCGAGATCATGTCGCTCGGCAAGGAACGCTTCGTCGAAAAAATGAAAGTGCGCGGCATCGACCAGAAGGCCGCGCTGACCGTCTATTCCTATGCCGAATTCCAGTACGGCCATATCATGATGCGGCTCGGCGAGCTGCGTAACGAACTACGCAATACTGACCCGTCGGTTCTGAACACCAAGCCGATGACAGTCGAGGAACAGCAGGCCCTGCTCGGCAATATTCCGAACCTCGAAACTCTGTTCGGCTCGCTCGACTATTGCGACTGCGAGCACTGCCAGTCCGTCTACGGACCGGCCGCCTATCTCGCTGACGTGCTGCGGTTCCTGGACGCCCACCCCTCAGAAACGGCCAACCGCACGGTGCGCGACATCCTATTCGACCGCCGGCCCGACCTTGGCAATGTGAAGCTCAACTGCATCAATTCCGAAACGCCGCTGCCTTATATCGACCTCGTCTGCGAGGTGCTGGAAAACGCCGTCGAGGCGCCGGCGGCAAATGCCAATTTCTCCTTCCAGACCAATTTGACCGCCGAGGAGCTGCGCGCCTATCCGGAGAACCAGCGCGCGATGGCCTATGACGTGCTGAGGGCGGCGAAGTTCCCGGTGTCAGGCACGTTCGATCTCTGGCAGGAGGAAGCGCGAACCTTCCTCGGCCATCTCGGCGTGGATCGGCACGATCTAATGCGCACCTTCCAGACAGGTGCCGGCGCGGCGGCAGTGCCGTCCGAGACAAGCATTGCCGGGGAATTCTTCGGCTTGAATTCGCAGGACACCGGGCTGGTGGTCCAGCCGAAACCCGCCCAGGCCGACCAGGACGTCTTCTTCGGGTTCGACACGTCGCGCGCGAAGATTCCGGTGCTAGAGTTCCTACAGAACACAGGGCTCGACTATGTCGAGCTGCTCGACCTCCTGTCGGTCAAATGGGTCAATCCCGCTGGTGACGCCAATCCGATCCAGATCGAGCGCCCGTCCGACACATGCGGGCTGGACAAGCAGTCGCTGCTCAACCTTACGCCGGCTCGTTTCGACCGTATCCACCGGCTGATCCGGTTCTGGCGTCACACCCCCTGGGCGCTTTGGGAACTCGATCTGCTGCTGCGGCAAAGTGCTGGCAGCGACGAACTCGACGGCACCGCCCTTGCCCGCCTGATGGCCGTGCGCCAGGTGCAGGACCGGTTTGTGATCTCGGCCGAAGTGGCCGCTGCCTTGTATGCGCCGATCAACACCGAGGCGCGCGCGTCGGCAACGGACCCGACGCGCCGCCTGCGCCCGCTTTACGACCTGCTGTTCCAGAGCACGGCCATCACCAATCCGGTGAATTCGAAATTCGCGCTACCGCTTTCAGGCGCCGATCCATTGACGCCGGAGAGCGCGACATTGCTCGCAGCACTGTCGCTGGGCGAAGACGATCTGGTCCAGCTCGTCAAACTAACTGACGGAAAACTTACGCTGGACAATCTGTCTTTGCTATTCCGGCACGCCGAGTTGGTGCGCGGCATGCGCGTCTCCGTCCAGGAACTTCTGTCTCTGTTCGACCTCATTGGACCGGGCGCGGCAAGCCCATTTGCCTCGCCAAGTGACACGCTAGCCTTCGTCGAGCAGGCCCGGCGACTGCTTGGATCCGGCGTGTCTATCGGCGAACTCGAGTATCTTTTCACTTACCGTCCGGATTCGCCCTATGGATTGCGCGATGACGTCATTGCCCAGAACATCGATGCATTGCGCGAAACGTTGCGCGCGGTCCAGGCTGGACAAGCGAAGGGTGCCGCTATCACCCATGCGGCGACGGTGTTCGGACTGACCGACGATCAGGCCAAGGTGCTGCTGGAGAATTTGACATTCGGCGCAGACCTCCTGGCAAGCGGCGCCGACGCTGCCCTGATGGAAAAGGACGCAAACAGCAAATACGTCAAAGCCGCCAGCGAGGCGAATTTCCCAGCGCTATACAAGGCCTACCAGCAGCTGCACAAGGCCTCGATGATCGTCGCGCGTAACGGCATCGCAGCGTCTAATCTGGATTGGCTGATGAGCCGCTTTACGGGGCTCGGCGGGCTCGATTGGAACAAGCTTCCCGTCGACGCGGCACCGGCAGCCTCGCTCATCGGACCGTGGGTCGCACTTTCGCAATGGCTCGCCGTGTTATCGCAGTTCCCGCAGCCCGAGGGGGTGACGCTCACGAAAATTTTCGACGGCGCGGCCGATGCTGTCACCAGCGTCGAAACGTTGCGTGACGAGATCTCCAAACTAACCACGTGGAATGTCGACGACCTCAAAACGTTCGACGGCGGCAACAAAGCCGGCTACGCCATCATCGGCACCTTCGTCGACCTCGTCGAACGCTTCCGCGTGCTGAAGCGCTGCGGCGTTTCCGCGACCGTCGCGCTCGGCTGGGCCGCCCGCGACAACGATGCCGCGCAGTTCGCCACCGCGCAGCAGGTCCGCCAGGCCGGCAAGTCGAAATATGATCCGGTGACCTGGCTCGATAAGCTTGCGCCGCTGCAGGACGCCTTGCGGGAGAAGAAGCGGACGGCGCTGACCATGCACCTGATCCAGTTTTCCAGCCGCACCGCGCTGCCAGCGATCACAGTAAACGGCAAGCAGTATGCCAATCCGAAACGCTGGCGCGACACCAACGCCCTGCTCGGCTACTTCCTCATCGACGTCGAGATGGGCTCGCTCCAGCTCACCTCGCGCATCAAGCAGGCGATCGGCTCGGCGCAGATGTTCGTGCAGCGCTGCTTCCTCAATCTCGAACAGCCTTTCGTCCAGGTCTCGCGCGCCGAACAGGCCGACACTGTCTCGCTGAACAGCTGGCGGCAATGGAAATGGATGAAGAGCTACCGTATTTGGGAAGCCAACCGGAAGGTCTTCCTCTACCCCGAAAACTGGATCGAGCCCGAACTTCGCGACGACAAGTCGCCCTTCTTCAAGGAGTTCGAGAGCGCTCTGATGCAGAGCGACATGACGAACGACAACGCCGAGACGGCATTCTCAGATTATTTGGAAAAAGCGCATCAGGTCGCGCGGCTGGACGTCACCGGTATCTACCACGAAATCGACGACGATAACCCCTACGACAATTTGCCGCCCAACATTAACACGATGCACGTAATCGCCCGTACGCGTTCCGACCCGGCTGTCTATTTCTACCGAACCTTCGACGTGAACTACAACGTTTGGAGCCCGTGGGAGAAGATCGATCTAGACATCACCGGCGACCATGTCGTTCCTGTCGTCTACAATCGCAAGCTCCACCTTTTCTGGCTGCTATTCACGGCCAAGCCACAAAAGGTGCGCAAGGTGCCGAAGGTCTCGCAGGTCAACTCGCCGAACGACCAGGGGGATTCTCCCGAACCGCAGCAGCAGCTCGAGATCCAGCTTGCTTGGAGCGTGCGCAAGAATGGCGGGTGGCAATCGCGAAGCGTCTCGCCGCACAAACTCGTGCATCCATGGCCGCGCCCGACCGGTTCCTACAACGTAAAGCCACGCTACAAGAGTCGCGAGAACCAACTTTGGATGGACATTTACATCTCGACCTCCGAGGCGTTCAACAACGGCGTCTTCTACGACCCTTACCAGCACAAGATGTCGAGGCTTACCGGACGTTACTTCGATGAGACTGGACGCCCCTGGCATTCCTCGTCCTTCGTGTTCGACGGCCAGGTGATCGACCTTCGGCTGAAGCCTCTGAGCGGGCAGTTCCATATCTTCGACACGCCGGGCATCGATCCTGTCACGCTGGTCCCGACGACGTCCTACGCCTATGTTTGGAACGCCTTCGGCGGCAAGGAGACCAAGCTCGCAACGCTTACCGGGCCGTATCAGATCGCGCCGCGCTTGGTGCTACCCGCCGGCATGCATTTCGAGAACACGCGGCTCGTCAACAACGTCAATACGCCGAATGCGAGCTCCTTCAATGTCGTCGAGGCGGGCCAAACGCGTACGATCCTTGCCGCTGCCAAGGCGCCGTTCCAGTTGGTCATGTCGCAAGACCACATCCAGCTTGATGCCGGCCTGTCGGGCAAGAGCCCGTTCTTCTACCAGGACAGGATCCGCACCTTCTTCGTCAAGACGGAGTGGAAGGCGGTCCATGCCAACTACAGCATTGTCGGACAGAAGCTGAAATACACCTTCTTTCCATTCTATCACCCCTACACGGCGCTGTTCATCCGCGAGCTCAACCGGTCGGGGCTGGATGGCCTGCTCAATCGTCGCATCCAGACCGCGCCACAGACTTACTACCCGACTAGTACGTTCGATTTCAAAAAAGAGTACCAGTCGATCCCCGGGGTCAGCGTCTCGGATCCGACGGCCCGTTCGGAGGTGATCGATTTCAGCCGCAGCGGCGCCAGCTCCCTCTACAATTGGGAAATCTTCTTCCACATGCCGTTCATGGTCGCCTGCAAACTCAGCCAGAACCAGCGCTTCGAAGAAGCCATGCAATGGTTCCACTACATATTCGACCCAACCAGCACCGAGGCGCTTTCCGTGCCGCAGCGGTTCTGGATAACCAAGCCGTTCTTCGACCAGACCAGCGACGATTACCGCCGCCAGCGCATCCAGGAACTGCTGGAGAACATCTCCGCCAATCTCGACCAGGTCCGCGATTGGAAGAATAACCCGTTCAAGCCCGACGTGATCGCCCGCTATCGCCCCGCCGCTTACCAGAAGGCAGTGCTGATGAAATATGTCGACAACCTGATTGCCTGGGGTGACCAGTTGTTTCGGCAGGACACAATCGAGGCGATCAACGAGGCGACCACGCTCTATGTACTCGCCTATGAGATCATGGGCAGGCGGCCGGTGAAGGTGCCGGACCTCACGCATGAGGACCGATCCTACAACGAGCTCGTCGCTGACGGTGCATTAGATCCCTTCGGCAACAAGCGAGTCGAGGTGCTGATGGAAAACTTTGTCGACCAGCCGAAATTCGTCATCCGTAATGACGAGGGCACCGAGCCACTGCCGACGCTGGACGTGCTCTATTTCTGCATTCCGCCGAACGATCGGCTGATGGAGTATTGGACGACGATCGAGGACCGGCTGTTCAAGATCCGTCACAGCATGAACATCTCGGGCGCGGTGCGGCGACTGCCGCTGTTTGAGCCACCGATCGATCCGGCCCTGCTAGTCAAGGCTGTTGCCGCCGGCGTCGACATCGGCAGCGTGCTGGCGGACCTCGCCACGCCGCAGGGCCCTTACCGCTTCCCGACCCTAGTCGCCAAGGCCGTGGAAATTTGCAACGAGGTCAGAAGCCTCGGCGAGAAGGTGCTTTCGGCCATCGAGAAACGCGATGCCGAAATGCTGGCCGCGTTGCGTTCCGGCCATGAGACGGCCGTGCTGAAGCTGATGAAGGACGTGCGCAAGCAGCAGATCGAAGAAGCGTCTATGGCGCTGGCCAGCGCCGAGGCCGGCACCGACCTCATTCAGGAAAGCATCGATTATTATGGCGGCATTCCTCGTATGAACAGCTGGGAGGAACTGGGCGTCATCGCCCATGGCCTTGGCATCGTCAGCGAGATCGTCGCCACCGTCCTCAACTCGGTTGCGGGCGCCACCCATCTCATTCCCGACATCCAGGCGGGTGCGGCCGGCATGGGTGGCACGCCGACAATGACGTTGAAGATCGGCGGACAGATGCTCGGCAATTCCTCGACGAACTTCGCTGCCCTGTTCCAGGGTCTGGCATCCATCCTGCACCAGGGCGGGCAGATGCTCGATTCGCAAGGCGGCTACACAAGGCGCGACGAGGAGAACAAGCATCAGGTCCGCGCCGCGCAGAAACAGATGACGCAATTGGAAAAGCAGATCGAAACCGCCCGCCTGCGCACTGCCATCACGGAGACGGAGCTCACCAACCTCGATGCCCAGATCGAACAGTCGCAGGCGGTGGAGGAATATCTGCGCAGCAAATATTCCAACACCCAACTCTACGACTGGCTGCTGTCGCAACTGGCCGCGGTCTATTTCCAAGCCTACCAGATGGCCTACGACACAGCCAAGCGTGCGCAGAAATCCATGCAAGTCGAACTCGGCCAGTCGACGGAGACTTTCATCCAGTTCGGCTACTGGGATAGTTTGAGAAAAGGCCTGCTCGCCGGTGACCGCCTGCTCAACGACATCCGTCGCATGGAGATCGCCTATCTCGACAACAACAGGCGTGAACTGGAACTGACCAAGCACGTATCGCTGGCCCAGATCGCGCCGCTGGCGCTGGTTGCACTCAAGCAGTCCGGGCGCTGTTCCGTGCAGGTGCCCGAATGGCTCTACGATCTCGACTATCCCGGCCACTACTACCGGCGTATCCGCTCGGCATCGATCAGCATTCCAAGCGTGGTCGGCCCCTACACCAACGTCAACTGCATGCTGTCTCTGACCCGTAACGCGATCAGGGTGCGCGACGGCGTCGCCGGTGGCTACGGCGACCCGCTCGCTGCCGCCGACGACCGATTCGCGAGCAGCGTGGTGCCGATCAGCGCCATCGCCACCAGCCATGGCATGAACGACAGTGGCCTATTCGAACTGAATTTCAATGATGCCCGTTATCTGCCGTTCGAGACGGCCGGCGCGGTCAGCGAGTGGGATATCAGCCTGCCGAAAACCAACAACCAGTTCGACTTCGCCGCCATTTCGGACGTCATTCTGCACATCCGCTACACGGCAAGGCCGGGGAGCCTGCCGCTTCAGGAGGCAGCGAGAGCCAATACCGAAGCCGCCATTCCGCTGAACGGTGCACAGATCATGGTGCTCAACCGCGAGTTTGCCGGCGCCTGGCAGCGGCTCCTGTTCCCCAACGCTGGCCAAGACCAGCAGTTCGTCTTCACGCTCGCACCCGAAAACCTGCCCTTCCTGGCGCGAGCCAGGGCGGCGCTTTCCGGCAAGAGCCTTAAGGCGACGCGCATCGACATCGTCGCCGAGACCGCCCATACGGGAGGCTTCGACGTGAAGTTGGAACCACCTGGCGACGGCGCCGCGACGGACGAGGCGATGCCGAAGGACGCCGCCTTCGACGGCGCCCCGCATCTGCAAAAAGTGTTCGCCCCGGCAAAAACCCTGTTCGGCGACTGGAAAATGGCGATCAAGAAGGACAATGCGGCCGATTTCAAATCGCTGAAGGCCGAAGACATCCGTAACGCGTATCTCATCGTTCATTACACGATCGCATGAGGAAGATATTCGAACGCATGGCCGCGCTGGTGCGGGAGTGCTGCGATCCCGACGAGATATTTTTGTTCGGGTCCTTCGCAAAGGGCATCGCTACGGTGGACAGCGATGTCGACCTCATCGTGGTAGGCGACTTCGGCGCCAGGAAAGCGGTGGTCCGGCAGGAAATCGCCGAAACGCTGTCGCAGTTTCCGCTTGGTGTCGACGTGCTGCTGCTATCACCGCGCGAGATCGCCGAGGCCGCCGGAAATCCGCAGGCCTTCCTGGCCTCGGCGCTGTCGTCCTCAATCTTGCTCTACAGGCGAGGGCCCGAAACCGGTTGAAATCGGCGGTTTTTTTGCTATCATGCGGTTCCCGGAAGTACTTAAGGTCGCAGTATGAGTTGTTGAAAGGTCCGTCAGGAAAAGCAGCGTCACAAGAAGGCTTTTGGTTATCTGGAAGGGCTCTCGGCTTCAGTGCGCGGGCGCCTTTTCCTTTTAAGCGTTAGTTTAATCAACTCACGTCGTTTCGTGGTTGAACGAAACTGCCAATCGCTGACCGGGCGCACCGGTGGCGAGCGTCTTTTATGGCAGGGGGGCACGAAGCGCGCCGGTCGCGGGGGTCAAACCCAGGGCTTCGTATGCGAAACGAATAGCCTGACTATCTGATCGATCGTCGGAGCTCGGCGTATCAGATAGCCTTCCAATTTTGGGGTTGCTACGCACCAACCGATGGCACTGCGTTCGGCCATTGTCGCCATAAGCCCGGTGTGGATGGCAGGTAGAGGTCAGCCAAAGGCAGGTTGGAATCGCGCTCTCAAGGCATTTGGCCATTTTGCTCAAGGCCGCTTGCCGCAGCGTCCAAAGGCAGCAAGCCGCTTCAAAATATTGCGGGTGTGACCACGGTGGTGACCTGCGCGTAACCCTGGATTGCTACACCAGGACACCAGGCTGGGTAGAGCACAACACTATGCGACGTGAAATCGCCGCGTCGCCCCAGTTTGGCAAGGGAAAATTACGGCGTTCAAGGGGTTCACAGCAGTACGCTCTATACCCGCCCAATGCGCGCCAGAACGGGATTTCTGCTCGTTGCCGTTTTCAACTCGGACCAACTCTGATGGACTCCGGCGAAATTTCGTGCACGCTAGAAACGGTAACCGCTTGGTGACCCGACAGAACTGGCGGGGCGGTTTACGGCATAGTTGCTAGACCCGAGGATAGGGGTAGAGCTCAACACTACTCAATGTGCAATCGCGGTGTCGCCCCAGTTTGGCAAGGTTAGCATATTTTCTGCCGTGTGAACGCACTCAAGAGAGCGGAAACCAGGTTTTCCCGCACTGTCCGCCCAGTCGCTCATAAGCAGGCGCCCTTTGTACGGCAGCCACCGCCGCCTGCCCGAGTATGGACGCCACACCCCTCCCCGAAGTGGTAGCAATATGGTTGCAATTGCCGCCCCTTGGGAATGGCGCACACATTTGATTTTCACAAACGGCCGAAACCCTCGAGGCCATCATCAACGGCCATCCACAGAGCCAGATCGAGGAACTCATGCCCTGGCGATTCCGGAAAACATCAAGCCCAAACCCATAGGTGATCGGCGAGGCGCTTACCTCCTGCCCCCAAATTCATCAGTTAATATTCGCGCGCAGCCATGTAGACCGCGCTTAGAATGATGATCGTGGCACCCACGAAGATCCAAAAGGTCGGCGGCTGGCTGAAGACCAACCAACGGATAACGCTACCGTAGAGGACCTGTACAGATGAGAAGGGGGCAAGTACGGAAGCCTGCGCGAATCTCGCTGCATTAGTCGCGAGTTGATGGCCCACCATGCCCATGACGCCGATCAATCCGAAGGCAGGGTTTAGATTTATGACGCCAGCAACTTCTCATGATGCCTCGACATACGGAATACGCGCTCTCCAAGTAAGAGCGCTGCGAGCAGTCGCGCGACCCCAATGGAAATCAACACGTATATGCAACCCACAACGAAGAACAGCTGCAACGGGTTGTGCAGACTTTGCACCGCGATCTGCGCACGCCGCAGCAGCTCCTCGTAGCTGATTATAAAACCAAGCGAGGTCGCCTGTATCACGACGACGGACTGGGTGATAAGTACCGGTATGACGATCCGGACCGCTTGCGGGAGCATCACCCTCGTGAAGGTCGTCCAACGGGACAAGCCCAACGCGGCCGCGGCCTCTGACTGACCGGCAGGTACGGCCTTCAGGCCACCCCTGAGAGCCTCGGCCATGATCGCCCCATTGAAGATCGTAAGGGCAAGGACGAGATAGCCGAACTCGGTCGTGGCCATGCCGTACTCCGGCAGAATCCGGGCTGTGAAGAAGATGATCAGCAGCAGCGGGGTCGCGCGGACAACGTTAGTGAAACCCCGCGTCACTTTGCTCGTGACGTTTCCGCCGAGGTAAACGATCGCGGCGAAACCGACGGCCGCGATGCCAGACAAAATGATCGACGCGACCGCGGCGGAGAACGTCGCCTGAAGTCCGGTGCCGAGGAATTTCCAGATCAAGGTGAAGTTCTTGTCCGACGGGTTCAGCAGCGGGGACCACTTCTGCGCCGAGAACTGGCCCGCAAGCCACAGCCGGTAGATCATGATGCCTGCCGCTGCAGCGAACAGCGCGAGGCCAGCTGTGGTGACCAGTCTGAGGTAATGCTTCTCGTCGGGATTGAGCTCGTCGAACATATGGACGGTTCTTTCGCTCATCTTTTCAGCTCCCTTGTTTCCAAGCGCGCCGAGATGATGCTCGCAGGGAGGAGCAGCACGTAATAGGAGCACGCGATCCCGATGAAGACGGGAACCACCGGCCGTCCTTCCGATACCGTCAGCTGATTGGCGAGGCTGAATAATTCGCCTCCCACGCCGAAGCTCCCGACGATCGCGGTGTCCTTTGCCATCGAGGTGAATACACTCGTCAGCGGCGGCAACATGCCTTTCAGTGCTTGGGCAATGGCGATGTGGCGCATCGTAGTCGAAAAATTCAATCCAAGCGCTTTGGCCGCCTCGAACTGGCCCTTTGGTATGGCTTCGAAGCCCGCCCTGACGGCCTCACTCACGTATGCCGACGTGTATAAGATCAAGCCCGCAATTCCGAACGTTAGGTATGAGGCGTTGAATCCGGCCTCAGGAAATCCAAACGCGAGGAAGAACAGAACCACCGTGAGCGGACAGTTCTTGAAGAGCTCGGTCCAGTAGAGTGCCAACTTGTTGAACGCAGGCACCGGACTTATCCTCAATATCGCGACTATCGTACCGAGGATCATCGAGCCAACCCCGGCGATGACAGTCATCCAGAGCGTGTTGAGGAAACCGGACGCGAACCGCCCTAGGTCAGTTAGGTCAGCGTAGAGAAAGTCCATAGGGCAGTCCGCCGATCAAGTTAGAGTGCGTCGCAGTCTTCGAGTTCCGGGAGCTTCGGCACCGTCGGTTCAGCTTGGCCCGCAGTCTTCTTCCAGGCTTCGGCCATGCGGCCATCCGCTCCGGCTTCCTTCAGGGTATCCGAAATGAAGTGGCAAAATGCCTTGTCGCCGTGCTTGATGCCGACACCGAATGGCTGATTTGCGAAGGCTTCACCGACCATTTTGTAGGCACCGATGTCCTGAGACATGAAGCCCATGAGGGTGGCGTTGTCTGCGGCCATCGCTTCGACCTGCCCTGTACGCACGGCATCCAGACACTTGCTCAGGTCGTCGAACTGAACCATCTGATCCTTCGATCCGCTGGCTGAAGATGTGAACGCGTTGCTAGATGCGGTGGCGGCCGTCGCCGAGCCGGTTCGCCTTGTTTTCCTCTGGCGACCCGCCGTTCGCGACCGGGACGACGACATGGTGCTGGAAGCTGCGGTAAACGGACGGGCGGATGCTATAGTGACGTTCAACCTGCGCGACTTCGGCAAGGTGGCCGAGCGCTTCGGTATCATGGTCCTGTCGCCGGGTGAGGCGCTGAGACGATTGGAGAGAAAGACATGAGGAGAAGCAATTTCGCACTGCGGCTTCAGCTCTCGCTTCTCGATGAGGCGCGCAAGGTGGCGGAGAGCGAGGGCGTGCCGCTCAACCAGTTCATTAATGTGGCAGTCGCTGAGAAGCTTTCGGCGCTGCGCACGGAAAGCTACTTTCAGGAACGCGCTGCCCGTGCCGACATCCCCAAGGCGCTGCACATCCTGAAACGGGCCGGCAAAGGGAAGGCGCCGATCAAGGGCGACGAACTGCCGGAGTAACCCAGCCTGAGGGGTGGAGCGGTATCGTTCGTATCGCAGCCTTGCCTGCGTCCGAAGCGTCCGCTGGGCCGAAAACTGCCGGTCCAGGCTGGCGCGGCACGCGCCACCGCGAAGCGGCTCTGGCCTTGACGGGCTGGCTTCGGTCCGGCTTCGTCTCGACAAGCGGGCAGTTCTCTTGCCGGACATAATCTCCCCATCTATCGGGAAGAGTCTGGACGAGCCTTGCCGGACGCTGCTTCCGCCACGGCATTGGGCGAACCCGCTTGAAGATGGGCGAATACCCGAAACCAGAATCGATACTCCTGTGTCCGCCCATCGCAACGCGCCGACACGGCGCCCCAGGCGATTGCGGTTGCGGCTGTCTTTCCCCACAGGGCTGTCGCTGCCTCTGCAGCTTCAGGCCACGGTCCATTTGTGCACGGCGGCATCGCGGTTGAAGGCATCCAGCAGATCGGGATCGCTCACCGGCGGATGGTGAGATGCCGCAAGAGTGCTCTGTGCTGGCAATTCCTGGCGGTTGAAGGGTGACGTGAGGCAGACGCTTCGCGCAAGTTGAGGGGTTCTCGGCTGAAGCCGGAAGTTGGGTTGGATGGGCTTCATAGCTCGCCTCCTTCTTCGTCTTTCAGGCGCGGAAACAGCAGCCAGCCCGCCGCTTGCCGAGCTTGCGACGCTGCTCGCCGCGAATGAACTGTTCCGGCATCGTCTGCTCGGCGATGAGCACCAGATCGCTGAGCGCCGAGCGGATTTGCGGCCAAGGGAACACGGAGCATTCCTCCCAGGCTTCGCCCTCGCGCAACACGGCATCGAGCTTGCCCGCCACACCGGCGAGAGTCGTAGCGGGGGTCGTTGAGAACGCTTCCAGCAGATCCTTCGCCCTGTCGCCAGCCTCGCACTCGGCCTTGAGCGCGGCGGTGTATCCAGCCTCCTCGGCAGCTGCATCCCAGCGAGCCTGATGTGCCGCAAAATCAGCTTCGGCCTTCTCGCGGAGAGCTGCCATATCCGGCCCCTCGCCGAGCACTTCATTGAGCGCCTCGATCGAGTGGACCGCCACGTCCTCACCCTCGGGCACGCAGACGGTCGCACAAGGAAAGCCGACGCTCGAGACAAGCCTCGCCTCCAGGCGCTGCTGCTTGCGGCAAAGCCGCTCGGTCAGCTTGTGGGCGGTCTCCCATTCCCGCCAAAGCGCAAGCGCAGGGTCGGGGAGCATACTCGTTGCCGCTGTGTTGCCGACAAGCGCACTTTTCTCAAGCACCAAAGCGGTGGATGTGATCATCCCTCCCGCAAGCACTCGCCTGCGGGTGACGAAAGCCAGAGTCATGCTATTGTCGGAATCAGATGGGGTATTCGGCTCGAGCCCATCTTCAAAGGTGATGCAAAGAGGTGTTGCGCTTCGAGCTGATGATAACTTGGTCTGTCCAGACAGCCACAAGCATCAGGAAAGGAAGCGCAACATGAAGCATTTTGTTGGCCTCGATATCTCGGTGAAGGAAACCGCCGTTTGCGTTGTCGACGAAACCGGCAGGATTTGTCGTGAGGTGAAGGTGGTCAGCCACCCTGACGATATCATTGCGGTGCTGAAGGACTCGACTTGGAACGTCGAACGGGTCGGGCTCGAAGCAGGGCCCTTGTCGCAGTGGCTATTCGAGGGGCTGGCCAGGGCCGGGCTGCCGGTCGTCTGCATCGAAACACGTCATGTGAAAGCATTCCTGAAGGCGCAGCCGAACAAGACAGATCGCAATGATGCGCGCGGCATAGCCCAGATGATGCGGGTCAACCTATTCCGCCCGGTGCACATCAAGACGCTGACGAGCCAGAAGCGCCGGGTGCTGCTGACGGCCCGCAAGATCTTGCAGGAAAAGGCGATCGCGATCGAGAACGACATCCGCGGTCTTCTGCGCAACTTCGGGCTCAAGGTCGGCGCCGTGGGAACGGCGAAGTTCGAGGACCGCATCCGTGAGCTTGTCGAATGCATGCCCGATCTCGAACAGATCATGGAGCCACTGCTGGCCGCCAGGCGGAAGCTGCGCGAGGAATTTGCGCACCTGCACAGACAAGTGCTGGCGATCGCCAGGGGCGATGCTACCTGCCGGCGCTTGATGACGGTCCCTGGTGTCGGCTCCATAGTGGCGCTCGCGTACACCGCGACGATCGACATTCCACAACGGTTCAGAAACTCCAAGGCGGTAGGGCCGATCCTGGGGCTGACACCGAAGCTCGACGAGTCCGGCGAAAGCAAGCGCGTTGGAGGCATCTCACTCTGCGGGGACGGCATGATGCGAACATTGCTCTATGAAGCAGCCCAAGTCATGCTGACGCACGTGAAGAAATGGTCATGGCTGAAGGCCTGGGCGATGAACGTCGCCAAGCGGCGCGGCTTGCGCAGGGCGATAGTCGCGCTCGCACGTCGCCTGGCGGTCGTCATGCACCGCATGTGGCTGGACAACAGCGAGTTCCGCTGGACGCGGGAAACCATGGCGTCAGCCGTGTGACAAAAGGCCGGGAAGAAGAGGTAGAGAGTTCCGCCCAGCGCGGAAGCACGTCCTTCGCGGGACGAAGGATGAGGTGAGTTCGCGATCATGGGCGCACCGGTCATGTCATGCTGGCCAGGACGCGAATCAGATTGTTCCGCCTTATTCTCTGAATCCCATCAAGGGAGGGCCAATGGGCCGATCCCGGAGAGAAGCACGAACCCGCGAATGATGTCAGAAGCTGGTAAGGCAGAAAATGACAAAAGCGCTTGACCCCAAGCCGCCGAATAGAGAAGCCATGATCCGAGCTCCTATCAGCTTGGGTTGTAGTCAGGCTGCTGAGGGTGGTTGCACACCAACAGCAGCCGCTTTCAAGCGAAAAATCGTATCAGCGGTACGATATTGAAAAAGCGGCTATGGATCAAGAATCGTATCACGGTTACGAAATGAATGCAGTTCAGTGCAAAATGGCACGTGTCGCGTTGGGCTGGGGAACTCGAGAGTTAGCCCTAAACGCAAACGTATCTCCCGATACCATCGCGCGGTTGGAAAGAGGCGAACAGCTAAAGAATTCAACCCTCGCCGAAATTCGTGCAGTCTTCGAAGCGGCCGGGATCGAATTCATTCCAGAGAACGGTGGCGGCGCTGGTGTTCGCTTGTCACAGCGTTCCGCTGGCGCATGACAATCGGCTTTTTTGAGCCGCCGCACATGTGCGGCTAGCGGCCCAAATGGGCGCTTCAGCGCCAACAGGCGAACCAACACGTACGTCCGCAATGGGCCTGATCCCGGACCTTCGCACCGAGCTCTCACATGTCCGCTCGCGTGCTGGGTACCCTAGCAGCGGACGGTCTGCTCGGCCCCATTTCTGCCGCCTCGGACCGCGTGGGTAGTGGGAGAAATACGGCCCGATTCCATTCATCCGCTCCCGGCTGTCGCAAAAGTTATATAGCGCAAACGATGACATAGGGGTTCTCAGTTTCATCCTGTCGGGCGCAGCATTGCCGCAGTTCGCTTGCCGACAACTATTCCTGCTGGAATTGACAGGGCCAATCTTCAGGCCTCGTCAAGCCAGAAGGCAACTCGGTCCGGGCGTCTCCGCAAGCCATGTTGAGCTGCCACTGGGACAGACCCACCGAATTGGAAAGGTCGACGCCCTCGATACGGGTCAGAAAGAAAAAGGCGCGGTCAAAGTCTATCGGCGCGGTGAACGTCGCTCCCCGGAAGTCCGCCCGTGCGAGATTGGCAAACGAGAAGCGGCTGCCGCTGATATCGGCGTCATGGAACTGCGCACGCCCCAATTCTGCCTTTGTGAAATCAACATTGGTCAGATTGGCGTCCTGGAAATTCGAGCGCTGTATTTCCGCGCTCGCAAACACAGCACCCTGCGCGTCCATACGGCTGAAGTCGGTCCTGTAGGCCTCGATTCTGTCGAACCGGGCGCCTTTGGCGGTCGAGTCGGCCAGGGAAGCACGCACAAGCGTTGCCTTCTCAAGATTTGCGGCAACGAGATTGCTGTTCCTGAGGTCGGTCGAAGTGAAATCAACACCGAACAGGTTCGCCCCGCTCAGGTCCTGTCCTTCTAGGATGAGAAGCTTCTTGTCACACTCGTGCCAATTGACGCCAGGCGTCGCGGCTGCGTCGCAATTTTGAGCGGCAGTGGCGTTCTGCCAAGCAAACACAGTGCAAACCGCTAGAACCAAGCCGGATGCGCCGTAAGCTCTGGTTCGCCTCAAAGTCATTGTTGCTGGACCTCTGCTACTCGCCGACACTCAACCTTACCACATCTGCTGACACTCGAGCCACGGTGACCACCGCCGTCACAGTTGGCGCATTTCTCATATTCAAGCTTTGATGTTAATCAACCGATCAACCCGCGCGTAGGGCGCGATTTGCGAGCGCCTCCCCATATCATCGGCGGTCCAGCAGAGATTCATTTGTCACAGGCCAGGCGCTTCATTCCGCAGGTATGCTTGACTAAGCCGAGGAGAGCGGTCGTTCAGGATGGCGCGGTCGCGTGCCAAGATTGGCCTCCGCTCTGGACGTTTGTCTCGCTAATGAGGAGCCTGCTCGGGTGCTGATCGCCACCGCCGGCGTCCGCTGCCGACAAGCGTGAATCCGCTTGGTTCCGCACCGATCGGTACTTCCCGACGGAGAGGTTGACCCGGCACGGGGTGCTCGTCGCGTATCCTGATTCCGCTGTCGCATGAACCCCACGACTTCGCTTAGCGAGGCCGAAGTTGATCTCTGCCATCTACCAGGTCGAACCATCAACCCCGCATATTTGTGTCGTAAGTTGACGTGCCGCGAATACCCCGTTTTCGGTAGGCGGGCTCTATGGCGGGCGCCCAACCTATTCTTGTATTTTTATTGATGTAAACAACTTATGGCGGTGAGGGAGGATTCGAACTCCGCGCTTGGAAGAGCGTCCTTCTCGTCTTCACCGTGCAGGCCGGTTACTCTGGGCGGCAGAGTGCCTTTCCGCGCTTCGTTTCCGATATCAGCGCCGGCAACTGACCAAGGCATAGCGGGCTCGTAACGATAAGGACGGTTCTCGCTATTTGAGGACCGCAACGGGTTGGCGAGTCTAGTCTGAGCGATCAAGCCCGCGCTCTGGACGAGGTCCCATCCTCACAGAATGTTCGCCCACCGGGACAAACGTGACGCAACGGAACGGATGGTTCACCCGTAAGGTCTTGGGGAGATTGCGAAAGGAGACCAGCATATGACCTGCGAACGAGACGTCGGCACGTTCGAAGAGCCCGTGACGGTTTTGCTGTCCTCGGGCAAAGTCAGTGTTTCGAGCACCCGCGAAGCCGCCGAAATGCTGCTTTACCGCTGGCCCATTGGAGAAACCGGGCGCCGCATCCAGGCTCGCATGGCGTGCATGAAGGTGCTCGGCGGCGGCAGCGCACCGGAGGTAGCGCGCGTAGCATTTCTCAACGCCGCCAAGGAAGCGAAAATCCTGACTGCTTGACATCTCGTCAACGCGTGCCCCACCACTGTCCATCGTGCATCACTCTTGCAGCGGCCATTACATTTGTGCAAACATCGTGCGTCCATCATGCGGAGACGCCGAATGCTTGCGCGAGAAGGCTGGAGCCGCGGATCTGCACTCTACGTCGACCCGCGAGTTGACGCGCTCTGTGGCGAATTCCACGTAGAGATCGTTTGAGGTTCCGGTCCGCGGAACAGCAGTTATCCAGAAATGGAACTGACTTTGAACTGTTTCGCTTGCCCGGTTGACAATCGAGGGGTCCCGTTCGGCGATCACCAAGCCTTTAAACTGCACGAGCTGTAAGCCCGTCCGTAAAGCACCCTTACCTTTAGTCGTAATACACGACACGGTCCCGTCCTTCCGACTTGGCGCGGAAGAGCGCCAGATCGGCCGCCTTGATGAGGTCATTTGGCGTGTGGTTCTCATCAGGCACCATGGTTGCAACACCGACGCTGATTGTCACCCGCTCAGAACCGTGTGGAATGCTCAAGGCTCGCACGCTCTGCACGAGCCGCTCGGCCATAGCGCCCGACTGCGCCTGCAAAATATCGACCACCACCACGACGAACTCTTCGCCGCCGTAGCGCGCCGCGAGATCGGTCGAGCGGTTGCAACTGCTTTGGATTACACTGGCGACCTGCTTCAGCACCTCGTCGCCTGCCATGTGGCCATAGGTGTCGTTGTAGCGCTTGAAGTGATCGGCATCGATCATAAACAACGACAGCGGGCTCTTCGTGCGGACCGCGCGCTTCCATTCCGCCGCGAGATATTCATCGAAGTAGCGCCGGTTTCCCAGACCTGTGAGACCGTCAATCCGTGTGAGACGTTCCAGCTCGAGATTCGCGCGCATTAATTGCCGCTGGCTTTCTCGCAGGGCCCTGTATGCCTCCTCTCGCTGAACGTGGTCAAGATAGGCCCGGGAGTGATAACGGACACGAGCGACCAACTCGATACGGTCCGGCAGTTTGACCAAATAGTCGTTCGCTCCGGCCTCGAATGCCTCGCCCTTGATGGCCGGATCTTCTTTACTTGACAGCACGATGACGGGGACAGAATGCGTCGAGGAATTCTTTCGGTATTGCCGTACCAAGTCCAGCCCATCAACGCCCGGCATGACAAGATCCTGCAGGATGACCGTTGGCTTCACTTCGTCGGCAACTGTAGTCGCTTTGAGCGGATCGGTGCAGAAGTGGAAATCTATGTCCGGCTGGTTTGCGAGCGCGCGCCGGACCGCTTCACAGATCATTATCTGGTCGTCCACCAGCAGAACCATTGACGAGTAATTGTCTGCCAGGGGTGAGACGAGATTGGATTTGCCCGTCATAGAATAACCTTTCAGCAAGATGGGCCGCACGCCTCGATTAGGCGCGGGGCGATTGAGTCAAGCGGTAGGATCTCGACAGCGGCACCGATGGCAGCGGCGGCTTTGGGCATCCCATAGACCGCACTCGACGCGCTGTCTTGAGCGATTGTCAAATGCCCTTTGTCGCGTAGCAGCTTGAGCCCTTGGGCACCATCTCTACCCATGCCCGTGAGCAAGACACCGATCACGACACCCGGCCACCACTGCGCGGCGCTCTCAAGGAATACATCTACGGAGGGACGGTAGACGTTGTCGTGCGGCTTCGGGGTATAGCCGAGCTTGTGGGCTGACTTGAAGACGAGATGATCAGCCGTGGCCGCAATTAAAACGGTGCCGGCCTCGGGCTCATCTCCTTCGCGTGCCGGACGGATTGGAAGTGCCGCATGCTGGCCGAGCCAGTTTGCAAAACCGGGTACGAACTGCGCATCGAGATGCTGTACGAGAACTATTGCGGCCGTGAAATTGCTCGGAAATGCGCCGAGGATCGCGGCAACAGCTGCCGGCCCGCCCGCAGACGCGCCGATGGCAATAAGGTGCTGTGCCGATGACACAGACGGGGGCAATGTCCGTGTGCCCCAATTTGAAGACGGCGCGTCACGTACGAGTTTGCTGATCGTCGTTATCTTCTTGATGAGAAGCTGTGCGGACCGTCCGGACCCCGGGCCGTCAGAGCCGATCGAGGGGATGTCGACCGCGTCAAGCGCGCCATACCCCATTGCTTCATAGACACCAGGAATGTTGGCCTCAATGCTCGCCGTGACCAGCAGAATCAGGCATGGCGTCTTCGCCATGATCCTGCGCGTAGCCTCGACGCCATCCATTTCCGGCATCACCAGGTCCATGAGGATCAGGTCCGGGAGGTCTCGTTGGCAGGCCTCTACTGCCTCACGCCCGTTAACGGCGATCCAGGCCACCTGATGTTCCGGGGTTGATACAACCAATCGCCGCAGAAGCTCGACCGCAAGAGGCATATCGTTGACGATAGCGATCCTCATTGATGGATACACACGCTGCGCCTCATTCTGTCGCCTGGCCGATCAGGTCGACGACTGCATGGAGCAGTGTCTCGTCGTGGAAACTCCCTTTAGTCAGGTAGTAGTCCGCGCCGGCGTCCAGACCTCGCCTGCGATCGTCTTCGCGATCTTTGTACGACACGATCATGATCGGGGTGTTCCCGAGCCGGCTGTCCTTCTTCATCAAGGTCACCAGTTCGATGCCGTCCATGCGCGGCATATCAACATCGGTGATAACAAGATCGAATGGTTCAGACCGTATGGCGTTCCATCCATCCATACCATCAATCGCCACCTCGACCTCATAGCCGTTATTGTCCAGCAGCTTGCGTTCGAGCTCACGTACCGTCAAAGAATCGTCGACCACCAGAACGCGCTTGCGCCTCCTAAGATCGGGGCTGGTAGTGCCACGCCGCAAGGTGCGTAGGCCGCCGGATGACGCGAGCTTGTCTACTGATCGGATCAGATCGTCGACATCAACGATAAGCACGGGCGAACCATCTTCCATCAACGCCGCCGCGCTGATGTCCTTGACCTTGGCAAAGCGAGGATCTAGCGGCCGGACCACCAACTCGCGCTCGCCCAGGAAGCGATCGACAATCAACCCGTGGGTTTCACCGTGATCACCATTAATCAGAACGACTGAAAGTTCATCGGCGTCTGCTTGCGGCTCGGCGCGGTCAAGAACCTCGTGCGCGGTGACTAGTCCGATCTGTCGATCCTCGAAGCGGAAATGCGGCCGGCCTTCGAGCAGTTCGATGCGCGTGCGCGGCAACTTTATCGTGCTGGCGATGCCTGCGAGCGGGAAGGCGTATGGCTCTCCGTCAATGTCGACGAGCAGCGTGCGGAGCACCGACAAGGTCAACGGCAGCTGTAGTTGAAATCGGGTTCCGAAGCCGAACTCTGAGGAGACGGTTGCGAGGCCTCGGACCTGCTTGGTCATCGCCTGTACGGCATCGAGCCCCACGCCGCGTCCGGAGATGTTGCTAACCGTCGCTTTCATCGAAAAGCCTGGCAGAAACAGAAATTCGAGCAATTCCGCTTCGGCAAGTCTGCCGACGGTCTCCTCTGTCGTCAGGCCGCGCGCCACGATCGTCTCGCGCAGCTTGTTCAGATCGATTCCCCTTCCGTCATCCGCGACGATTATCTGCAGCAGGCCCGCATTGTGCCGTGCTTCGAGCCTGATGACACCTTCTTCAGATTTGCCGGCTGCTATACGTTCGTCGGTCGTTTCGAGCCCATGGTCGACAGCATTGCGGAGGAGATGGCCGAGTGGTGCCTCGAGTTGGTCCAGGATGTCGCGATCGATGCCAGTTGAGCCCCCGACGATGTCTAACCGCACGTTCTTCCCCAAGGTTCGGCCAAGGTCGCGCACCGTCCTTGAGTAGTGCCGGACGCCATCCTCGAAGGGGCGCATGCGACTCGCCAGCGTTTCGTCATAGAGTCGGTTCGCAAGGTCAGTGGCTCTGCGGTCAATCGAATCCAATTCGTCAAGGCGCTCTGCGAGGAACGTCTGGCTTAGCCGAAGTTTTTGCAGCGCCTCTGCCAGTGCTTGCACCGCCCGATCGTCCTTAGGAATCTCGGCCAGTGCGTCGCCTAGCACGTCGAAGGCAATGGCCAGATCCGACTGAATCCGTTTCAGTCGAAGTAGGCCGCCCGTAAACGGCCTGAGGCGACGAGCCTCCATCAGGGACTCACCGGCAAGCCCTAGTAAGCGGTTTAGACTATCGGCCGTTACCCGCACCATACGGTCGGAACCGACGCCGCCATAAGGTTGAAGAAGTGGTTCCGATCGAGCGAGGACGCCCGTTTCCTTCGCCGAAGAGGCCCACGGCGCCTCCTGCGGGGCAGCATTTGAGCCGGCGAGCTCCGTCTCTGATACTGTAAGCACCTTGGCTGTCGATGGGGAGGATGCCTGCTCAAGCGCCAGCAGAAAACCGGCTATTTCCAGTTTGGCGCTCTCATCGGCCGAGGCAGGCTCACTGGCTATGGATCCGAGGAGATCGACGCCTTTCAAAAGTGTATCGATGTGCTCGCGACTCAGGCTGAGACGCCCCCGCTGTGCGGCGACCAGGCACTCTTCCATCGCGTGCGCAACTTCCACCGCCGGCGTCAGATCGACGATCCGGGCCGCCCCCTTCAGCGAATGGGCAGCCCGCATGCAAGCGTCGAGACTCTGGGCGGACACGGGATCGCGTTCGAGCGCTAGCAGACCGGACGTCAGGGCCTGCGACTGCGTCTCCAATTCGGCCCGAAAGAGGTCGAGCATCGAAAATTGGCTGTAGTCCGCGCCGCTCATGCGATAGCTCGATCGAGCATGGCCAGCAGCAGCGCCTCGTCCAGACAACCGACCGCGCCCCTTCGCCACGAGACCATGGCTGCCGTCATGGTCGAGGACGCCTTGCCAACGGTAGCAGGCACGGCAAGCTTGTCGCTCTGTTTGAATCGATAAATGCCGTGCATTTCGTCCACAGCAAAAGCAACGCGCTTGTCGCTGTTGCCGACGACGATAAGACGCGGAAATGCCTTGGTCCGCGTGTCCTGTACCCGCGTTTTGCGGTCGTCTACTCCGAGCAGTTTGGCCAACGAAACGCAAACCAGCAATTCGCCTCGAACATTGACGATGCCGAGAACCGCACTGTTCCTGCGGTGTGGCAGCGAATGAATGCTACGCAGCTCGGCCACTTCTTGGAAGCAGCCAACCGGAAGCGCCAGCCATTCCTCGCCGAGACGAAAGACAACGACCGTCTGAAATGCACTGCCCTCGGCATTCCCGACTGGTTCATCGGTCCTTGCCTGGGCAAAATGTCGGGCCCACTCGTCCCGATAGCCGGGCGGCAGCGGACGGTTCAGGAGGTTCCGTGCGATTTCCTTATAGGTCGGGCAGTTCCGGCAGTGGAGATGCTGCTCCAGTTCAGGGCACGATCTGTCACCACGAACGCCTATTTGCCGCCAGCAGTCGCCGATGGCGATGTCCGGCACCGATGATGCGCTACCGGGCTCAGCTGACGTCAAGTGCCGCTCCTTTTCCCAATGCGACCGAGCCGCCCGGTGAGTGCCTCGGCACCGGCGATGTCACCCTGCTTGCGAAGCAGCAGCGCAAGATGCGCGAGGGCTTCTTGATGGCGGGGTTCGAGATAGAGGGCCTTGCGATAGTTCTGGATCGCCTCGGAACGCGCATCTTCTGCATCCTGAGCTAGCCCGAGCAGATAGAAGATTTCCGGCGAGGGACCGTATTCCCCGAGATGCGTCAGCGCGAGTTCCTTTGCTTCCGCAACTCGTCCGGCATTGGCGGTGCGTTCTACAGAAGCGAGGCTTTGGGCCGCCCGCTCAGACGGGTGGACGGAGCGCTCCACTTTCGCTGCATTGCTGGAGGCCGGCCGGATCGGGCTCAGCACTTTGCTGACGTCAGAGATAGGAGCAGGGGTGGCCGGACCGAAGCGCGACTTGGAGGGGGCAACCGTCCGGGGCGCCTTAGCCGGCTCCACGTTCGTGAACGCAAACGCCATGGGTAATCGCGCTGAAGCAAAGCCGTGCAGAATCGGAAGGCCTGATTCCGCTGGACCGACGAGCAGCAGGCCATCTGGCGCGAGGAGGGTCTTCAGACAAACCAGCGCGCGATCTTGCAGGTTTCGGTTGAAATAGATCAGCAGGTTGCGGCAAAAAATAATGTCGTACGGTGCCGGCCCATACGAGGCCGCAGGATCAAACAGGTTGCCAAGCCTGAACCGGACTTGCTTCAGGACCCGCACCTCAGGCCGTAGTCCGCCTTCGGCCGCTTCGAGATAGCGCCCTCTGAATTCGAGAAAATCGCCGCGAAATGAGTTGCGCCCGTAGACCGCGCGCTCCGCGGCCGCGAGATTGCCCGTGCTCACGTCGACAGCGTCAATCTTGAAATCCTGTGCTCCGAAACCAGCATCGAACATGGCCATCGCCATCGAATAGGGCTCTTCGCCTGTCGAACATGGTAGGCTCAAGAGCATTATGGGTTGACCCGGCCGCATGCGCGCCCGTGCATGACGCGTCATTGCAGTGAAAGCTTCACGATCTCGGAAGAACCATGTCTCCGGTACGACAACCGCGTTGATCAGTTCCTGGAGCTCGGATGGGGAGCCAGCCAGCAATTGCCAATAATCTTGAAGCTCACTGATCTGGCAGGCTGCCATCCGCTCCCGGAGCGCGTGACGGATCACCGACAGACCGACAGTGCCGCTGTCCAGTCCAATCTTTTCCCTCAGTAGCTGTTCGACCGCACCAAACATCATGAACTCATCGCGACCTGACGGAACAGCGTTTCGCGAATGTCGTCCGATAGCAGCGCTTCGGCCCTGACCCACTGGACAAGTCCTCTATCGTCGGACGCCACGGGGCCCAAGTAGGGCGGAGTTCCCGCCTCCATCCCGGACGGCGCGAAGTCAGAAGGATCCCGCTCGAGCATATCGGTCGCTCGTTCAGCAACAAGCGCAAGCAGGTGGTTCTCACCATCCTTGGTTGGATAGCGTATCAGAACGATTCGTGTGCTCAGCACCAGCGCCGAAGGGCGGCCAAGCGCAAGCAGGCTGAGATCGATCATGGGAACGGGTAAGCCCCGGCAGTTGATTAGGCCTACTACGCCGTTCGGCGCGTCCGGCAGCCTTCTCACGCCGATGTAAGGCAGGACCTCTTCAACCTGCTCCATGTCCAGCACATACCGGTCGCTACCTATACAGAACCCGAGGAATAGCATTGTCGTCCTAGCTCGCAGGCACCTCTCGCAGCGCCCGCAGTTTGAAACGGGAAATGCTGCTGCGTAACCCGCCCGAAACCTGATTGAGTTCGTCGATCGCGAGCGTGGATTGCTGGAGGGATTCAACCGTTTGCTGAGCGGCTTCGCTCAATTGTATCAGCGTCTCACTGATCTGCGCTGCGCCCGTTGCCTGGGCCTGCATTCCTTCATTGGCGACTTCGAAGCGTGGTACCAGGCCCTGGACCTGCTGAATAATCTCGTAGAGTTGGCCGCCGACCTGCTGCACATCTTGCATGCCACGTCGGACCTCCTCGGAGAATTTGTCCATGCCCATGACGCCGGCTGCGACGGCGGATTGAATTTCCTTGACCATTTGCTCGATGTCGTATGTCGAGACGGCGGTTTGGTCGGCAAGCCGCCGGATCTCCGTTGCCACGACCGCAAAGCCTCGCCCATATTGACCCGCCTTCTCAGCCTCGATTGCGGCGTTTAGCGAAAGAAGGTTGGTCTGGTCGGCAACCTTGGTGATCGTGGTCACCACCTGATTGATATTGCCGGCCTTCTCGCTCAGGATCGCAAGTTTGGAATTAATCGCGGTGGCGGCTTCCATGACGTGCTGCATGGTTGCCTCCATGCGTGCCAGCCCTGCTTGTCCGCCGGTGGCGAGCGTGGCGGTTTGCTCGGCGACCGCAGAAACTTCGCTCATCGTTCGTACGAGCTCATTGGAGGTTGCCGAGATTTCCTTCGCGGTCGCTCGGATTTCGGTCGTAGTGGCCGCGATCTCATTTGCGGTTGCCTGCTGTTCCTTTGAGGTGGCGGCCACCTCGGTTATCGATGTGTTGACTTGAATGCTGGATTTCTGAACCTGGCCTATCAGCGTGGTGAGATCGTCGGCCATGGTGTTGAAGCCCTCAGCCAGCGTGTCAAACTCGTCCTTGCGCTTCAAATCGAGGCGCCCGCTGAAGTCGCCCAGGCGCATTACACGGACGAGATCGAGCAATCGGCCAAGCGGGACACTAACGGCACGGAATAGAAGATAGCCGCACAAAAGGGCCAAACCGAGTGCTACGAGGAACCCGGCAATCAGGCCCAACTTCGCTGTGCGGACGATCGAACCTATCTTTTGGGTCGAGCTGTTTGCCTCTCCTCTATGGTCCTCGACCATGGCTTGCAGAGCCGATTGCAATTTCCGAAAGATCGGCTCCACATTGTTCTTGATGGCCGGGCGCTCGTTGGGGATCTCTCCCTTCGCCAACGCGGCACGACTGGCATCCAGTACGGCGGCTTCGGCTTGGCGGAATTGATCGGCGAGGTCCTTGACGACAGCGTAGTTCTGCTTGTCCAAATCGGACTCAATGGTCTCTTCATACTCGTCCATCGACCGTTGCAGGGCGTCGCGGTTCGCCTTGATGGTAGCCTCGAAAGCCCGTTTGTCGGCAGGATTGTCCTGAAGAGCATATTCCTGGAGAAGACTATGGGCATCCATCTGTCCCATCATGATCTGGGTGCTGTGATAGAGGTCCGGAAGAGTTTCCTTTTCCACGCTGGTCGCTTCTTGCTCCGTCTGGAGAAACCAAACGTATGTAATGATGGCCATAACCGTCATGACAACCAGAACGGCCGCGAAACTGGCGAGTATGCGGCGGCGTATCGTCAAGCTGTTCATCGGGCTCAGTTCCGCCAGGGGCGCTAATTGATTTGTTGGCACGACTAGCCCAGCACCGCGTTGCGACTATGCCGAACAGGCGAGATTCATTCGAATCGCGGAATCTAATGTTGGAAACGTTTCTTTTCCGTTCACGTCGCGCCCACAAGCCGCCTGCGAACGGCATGTACGCGTCCAAACCAATGGTCGATCGCATCGGCCGCAACTGGAAAGTATCTCCAACATCGAGCGTGGCAACCAACTCCCCTCCATTGAAACGCTCGTGAGTCGCGCGTGTTCTCAGCGACGGATTGCTTCGAAGGCCTGGCAAGGGGGCGCGCTGTTTCGCGCGAGAGCGCACATAGCTCGAGGTGGAACTCCTGGAAGCGCCGTGCAATTGGCGCCTAGGCTTGTCAAAGTGGAGCGCGTGCAGGTGAGGCCTGCTTGCCGTGCACGCTTTGCGCTGGCGCAAATCTGATTTCATTTGTCGCGGCTATGGCCGTTAGCCCATCCACGAGGGCGAAACACTCGCAAAGTCAATCATCGAGACTGGAAACGCTAACCCGATACGCGACTGGCGCCGCCGGTTGAAGAGAGGGCCAGCGACCAGTAGCGTGCTCGCCGAGTGCGGCCGCGGAAACTTGTGCCGGCCGCGCCAAGGAGCGGATATATCAAATGGAGCGCAATTCTTAGCCATTCCTTCATCCATCTTTCGTTAAATACCCCATGGAAATGGGGCGCATTATATCGAGGCGGTTGGTTCGGTGTTTGCGACGAGGCGTCGGGACGAGCGGCAACGTTGCTACTATTTTTGCCCTATCTTTGCCGATTGTCGTCGGCGCAGCGGGTCTCGGTATCGAGACCTCCTACTGGTATTTTAGCAGCCTGAAATTACAGGCGGTGGCGGATGCGGCAGCCTATGCTGGCGCTTTGGAAAAGGTTTCGGGATCTGACAAGCCAACGATAGTCGCCGCCGCGACACTGTCAGCGACGACGAACGGCTGGGACCCGTCAACAGGCACAATCGAAATCTTCACGCCCCCGTCCTCTGGCCCGAATGTCGCCCAAAAGGCCGTCGAGGTCATCGTCCATCAGACCCTCGATCGGTTTTTTACATCGATATTCACGCAAAACGCGATCGGCGCACGGGCAAGAGCGGTGGCTTTTATCACTGACGCCTCAAAGGCCTGCGCTTTGTCGCTCAATCGTTCCGCCCCGAGAGCGGCGCTGTTTTCCGGCAGTTCGACCATAAAAATGACCGGCTGCTCCGTCATGTCCAATTCCATTGCCGCCGATGCGATCAAGCTTCAGGGATCGGCAAACCTTCAGGCCGACTGCCTGATATCGGCCGGCGGTGTTTCGTTGAACAACCCCGTGACGACTGTTTGCGCCAGCCCGATAACCCAGGCCTTACCCGCTGGTGATCCCTTTGCCGACCTGCTGGCGCCACCAGCCACAACCCCCTGTCAAAACTCGAAATTGTCGACCCTGAACCCCGGGACATACTGCAGCGGGCTGAGCTTGAGCGGCAATGTTGCGCTCGCGCCCGGCGTGTACGTCATTCAAGGCGGTGATTTCAAGGCGAACGCGAACGCCAATATTTCCGGCGACGGAGTCATCATTTATCTGGCCGGCAGCTCGGGCGTCAGCATGAACGGCAACGCCACCGTCAAGCTTAGCGCACCGACGTCGGGCACGTATTCCGGTGTGCTGTTTTACGGCAACAGGGCTAACCTGGCGGGATCGAACACGTTCAATGGCACGGCGGACTCGCTTTTGACCGGCGCTTTGTATTTTCCAACCCAGGATGTCAATTTTCTGGGCAATTTCTCTGGCAAAGGTGGTTGCACGCAGGTCGTCGCCAGTACCTTGCAGTGGTCCGGCAACACGAGCATCAGCCAGGATTGCACGAGCCTCGGAATGCGCGACATTCCGGCGACGCAATCCGTTCGGCTTGTGGAGTAATCTTCGTGGAACGGCGATCCGTCCGGATGTTCCGGAGCGATTCGGGTGTTGCTGCGGTAGAGTTTGCGCTGATTGTGCCGATCCTTTGCCTGGTACTTCTTGGCGTTATTAACGGCTGGTCTTTCGTATCAAGCGCGTTGTCGATGCGTGCAGGCGTCAAAACGGCGGCGAACCTCGTGATGCAAGGCGCGGCCGACGACGCGGCTACCCAAGCCGTCGCCCTTTCGAGCTGGGAAAATCATCCCGATGACGCGCAGGTGACGCTGAGCCGGAAATATATGTGCGGGATCACCGTGGTCGATCCATCTGTCCTGTGCGACAGTTTGAAAGCTCCCGCGGTTTTCGTCGAAATCCAGGCGACAGCCACCTGGTTCCCGCCCTTCAGTTTTGGCGATTTTTCCCTCTCGCGCGGGATCAGCCACAAACAGGTGATTCGTGTCCGCTAAAGCGGGAGCCTTCATACGTGGGGTATCAGGCGGAGCCGCATTGGAGTTCGCGCTGATCGCGCCTATTCTGATAATGCTTTTGATCGGCATCTTCGCATTCGGCTGGGCTCTGAATGCCATGTCGAGTGTTCGCTATACTCTGGAAACGTCCTCACGAGCGCTGCAAATGAAGAACTCGCTGACCGAAGCCGAGATAAAAGCGATAGCCACGGCAAAATTGCTGAGTTTGGGATTAAGCGATGTCGACATAACAATAGCAATCGACGCCCCCAGCGGCGGCTTTCGAATGGCCCATCTGACCGCCAAATATGCGTTCGTGATTGAATTCCCGTATTTCGACCGGTATCCGATTAATTATGCGACAACCGTGACGGTTCCGTTGATTGGAACATAAGGCTCATTCTAGTCGGACGCCGCAGCTAGTTCTCCATCAAAAAACCTGCAGCGAAGCTCTTCCTTGCCGCAAGGTGCTTCACGCGGGCTTTGATCCCCGGCTTGACCCATTGTGGGGTCGCCGGCGGCCTTGGCAAGCCCTTTGGTAGGAGGCCGGCATGCTCCTGAAACGTACTTCCACAACCGATCCCGCATGTCACGCCGCCTCTGACGATAACGCTATGTTCATCAGCCAAGCTCAATTATCTGGCAGACCAAAAACTACACGAAGCGACAGACGCCGGGAATTAGGCGAAATGGCTGAAGACGAACAGAGGCGCCAACGCAGGCAGCGCGTCTTCAAGGGCGCAACAATCCTGACCGGCATGACCCATTCCGAGGTCACGTGCACGGTGCGCAACATGCATGCCGGCGGCGCCGAACTGAAGGCCTCGATCGACGCTCGCGTCCCCGACGAATTCCTGCTCTATGTGCCGACCGACGGCATCGCCTACAAGGCGGTGGTTCGTTGGCGTCGCGAAGACCGCATCGGCGTCATGTTCACCGGCACCGAGCCAAAGCCGCACTGGCACTACGGCTAAATCCCCTGAACCACACCTCGTAGCCGTATGCTGGGCGGTGATTGACCCCCGTCCTTTGGACGCCTTGTTCCTCCTCCAGAATTTCTTCGACTTAGGTGGCCGACAACCATTCTGGCGCCGACTGACTGCTCGCTTCCATTATCGGTTTGCCGACCATCGTTGGAGATTTCAGAATAGCTACTGCTCTCGCCCTCTCCACCGTCCTGATGGTTTAACGTCCTGATGGTTTAAACAGTGCTCGTGCATTTCGAGACGGTCCGAGTCGTCGCGAGGATGCGGCGCTGGTGGGGTCGCTCTGCTCGTGTGGAACTGCTCGCATTCATCACGCCTGCGTTTGTCGCGTACCTGCTCGGTATTGGGCAGGGGAATAAAGGGCGCTGTTCCCCCACAAGCAGAAAACCGGCCTTCCCATTGCTTCGGCCTGGGGCCTGCAGCACCGACACGGCACCCGCTAGCGGGTGCCGCCTTCATCTTTTCATGCCGTCGCGAATCGTCACGTGATCGGTCCGAAAGGTGATGGTTTTGGTCCGTCGAGACGACAGCGACATTCGCCTGACTGGGAACGACAGGGTCAGAGTGCCTGTCATATCAGGGAACGTCGTGCAATTTGTCGACCAGCCCACAAAGTTCCAAAAAAACGGACCGTTCGCTTTGAGGTTGAGTTGCGCCTTAGTGCTTCCCTTGTGATCTTCCTCAGCGTCCGCTGTTTTGACAGGGAGCGCATTGGTCATTCGGCCCATCGCGCTTTTCTGCGGCCCGCCGTTTCGCCCGACATCATGGAACGATATCGCCCCCCATGTATTAGAAACCCATGGACACTATGGAACCCCACGGCCACGGGATGGCGGCCGATCTTTTGACATCGGAAGTTGCCAATGCCAGGCAGCGCATCCACCGGACCGAGCTCGCACTTCAACGCACTGAAGAAATGCTGGCCGAAAATCTTGCGCTGTGCAGCAGGATACGAACTGCGGTCGAGGCCGCAGACCGCTTGGTGAAGATCGATCCCCCGAGCTTTGAAGGACGTCGCGCGGGTTGAACTGGGCCGGCGGTTGATTCGTCGCGACCTTCAGGCCACCGGCACCACTCGCGCTCAAGCACGGCGGCAACCAGGTCGACAGACGGCGAGCGCAGCTCATGGTGCGCGGCCTGGTGCTCGCGAGGAACCTGTCATCGGGCATGCGCTCCACTGCCTCGAAATGCCATCGCGCGCGCGGCGCCAACAGAAGGAAGACGTGGGGCCGGGGGCCCCACACCCCCATTCCGTTCCGCTTCGCGGACGGACATGCTCGCTCCCTCGCTCATGCGGCACTATCCGGTGTTGAGCCATATTGCTTTTGAGAGTGAAGGATGCGGCTGATCGCCGTCGCATAGCGGCTGATCTCGGCGTCGATCTGGCTTGGGGTAAAGCCTCGGCGTTCGAGCTTCTTCCGCTCCTGTGCAACATGCGGCGAACCAGTAGCGCTGTCCGGCTTGGTAGGTGCGAGCGTTCAGCGCGGTTGGTATGCTGCGAAGACGTAACCTTGCAGCTCGACTAAGGCGATCGGTCCCTTGGGAATAGTGCCGTCGGTATGGAAGATCGCATCGGCACTGTCCTTCCAGCCCTGATTGAAGAGGCCCGTATCCGCTGCCCTGCTGTAGGTAACGAACCCCTCCCCGTTGCGGGCTCCGACCTCTTCCATCCAAGCCGTGGCAGCACCCAGTGATTCCCAAATGCGATCGACAAAGTCCTCATCTCCGGTCCTGTCGGCGTAGGACGAAGCCAGATAGATGTGCAGCGGAGTGGTGTCGACGCCATCATAGTAACGGCCGAACGGCAACTCGCGAAGCACGGCCATCTCGCCCTTGCGCATTTCGTGCATGATCTTGCCTGGCTCCGCGTCTCCGAAGACGGAAGTCTCGGTCGATTGGTAGCGGGCGAGAAACGCCAGCACGCCACGGGCAAGCTCGGGATTGAGCCAGAGCATCTGCAAGGCGGAAATGACTCCGTCGCGACCAAAGGCGGTTGAGAACCATGGAATGCCGGCATACGGGTATGGTCCCGTCTCGAGGTCGGTTGTCAGGAGCGCGATGTCGGTACGTATGCGGGCCAGCCAGTCATTGAACACGCGTCCGGAACTGAAAACGGTGGCGCCTTGCCGGCGCTTTGAGCGAATCGCACATCGCGCTCGCGCAGCGGCGGCACGAAACCGGTCACTGGACGGAATCTCTTCGCCGTGACCGACCATCCAGATGGAGGATCCTGCGGTCACGGCTCGGCACGACAATGCGGAACTCGGCGTAACTGGAATGCACCTGATCCGGCTCCGCAATGACCGACTGGCGCGCTACATTATCAAGCCCTTCGTACCGAAATGTGACGCTTGCCTCACCAATCAGCGCGTCAGGGGCACGACCGCGACGGCTACGCGTGGTGCCGCGCACCTCGAACATGTCTCGGAAATCGGCATCGAAGTCGAGACGGACCGGCAACGCAATCTCGCGCGCGAAGTAGTTGGTGAAGGTAATGCGCTCGAGCAACGGGGGGTCGTCGCGCGAGCCAGTTATCCGATCCCCCGCTCAGAAATTTCTACCAAATATTCCGACCTCCTGATGGAACCCATTCGTTGCGGGCGAGTTGCGGCTCATTGGGAGGGACTTCCCGAACATGACGACCAGCAACAAAGCAGACCATCAGTCTGTCTCCGAAGCGTTTCGGAAATTGATCCGTTCCGAAGGCTATCGTCATAACGTACAAACGTTCTTAAATCTGGGGGTCGAACCAGAACTGCCGCCAACCCTACAGTCATTACTTGCGGCTATTGATCGGGCCAAACAGGGGCCGACGGAAGAAGTCCCTTAGCGGGCTGGCTGAGCGTCAAAGCGGAAGAGTACAGAGGCTCGCTCCGTACTTTTTCTGGTTCCCACCCAGAAATTTCCACCAAACATTCTTCTTGATTTTTCCCGACAGTGGGTCATGAATGCCCCTTGGGTTCTCGCTGAGGTGGGAGGCCTTGTATGAACGTTTGGACGAACTGCCGACCCGACAAGGTGACTGCCAAACACCTTGTTCACGAGCTGATCTTACAAGCCCGTCGCGGCCAAATCATCTCCGTCAAAGAGACTATTGCAGCGGTGCGCCGAGACGGGCCACATCTGGCGGAAACTGACTGCGAGCTGGTGGAGCTTATTGTCGATCTTGCCCCAGCCTTTGGCCTGTTCGTCGGGTTCGATCTTCGCAAATAGCCTCATGGCAACCCATTGGTCCTCCCCTGCGGTGTACGTTAGGACAGACCGACCTGGGATTGTGGGAGAAAGGCGGCTCGAGGCGCGTCAATAGGATCGAGGAGGAGCATGGGGGTCTTCGCGAGCCGGTGTCCGATCCCCACCACAGAAATTCTACAAACATTCCTGACTGTGGCGGCCCAGCGCCGTACCAATTTGTACAATTCGTACATGGCCTTGATGCCGCTCAGGTAGGGAGTAGAGTCACCCTTCGGCGTGTCCCTGGGGAGGGCTGGATGAGCGTCGCGCGAAGGGTCGGTCCGTTTCTAGAACAAGCAATTACTGTACTCCTCAACAGGGCGGACCGTCGCGACACGGTCTCGATCAAAGCGGCACTACGCGAAGCTCGGGAGACTGCGCCTTATTTGGTGGCCTCCGACGAAGAACTAACCGAGGCAATCGTCGAGGCAGCAACTGCCATGGGCCTCTGCGTGGCTTTCGACGCCCAGGAGTAGCTGTCAGCCAACTTCGCTTGTCGTGACCTGGCAATGGCGACCGTGTGCTGCCATTCATTCTCGACATTCCGGCCTTGGCGTGACAGCCCTCACATTAACGCTCTCGCCGAGGACGAATAAGCATCGGATGCCGCAGATTTCCGAATGGTCCTTTGAGGCGATCGCCGCAATGGCTAGACCGACTACAAGCGAAATGACTAGGGCGACACCCACCGGAAGATGATGCATACCGGCTTCGTACCGACCGCTCGGATAAACGTCGATGAACGTTTGGAAACACCCGTCACGGACTCAGACCATCCCTAACAAATGGTTAGCCGTCCTCGTCGCTGAGCCGGTTCATAGAGAGGAAACCCGCTAGCCGCCCTAAGGCCCCTTCATGGCTCGCCACTGGTTCAACCCTCCGGTCCCCGTCAAGACCGAGCGTCCCGGGATCATCCGCAACGTCAACAACGCCGAGGCAGCCGGCGAGGAGCTGATGAAGTGGACCAAGCGTGGCCCTTGGTGGGACCTCGCGGTGCGCGTTTGCATGGCCTGCATTGCCGACGAGATGGAACCTGAGGAGGCACGGAAGGCATTCCTGGCCGCTGCAAAAGAGGAGGGGACATTACTCCCCCCAATGACAACCAGCTAACTTGAACTGCGGTAAAGGTTCTCTGACCAACACCGCCTTCGCGAAAGGAGCCCGCCGCCCGTGAGAGAAAGGCGACGGACCCCCACAGCGGCTGCACATCCAAGAAGGACCGCTGCGAGTTCTAAACCCGCGAGGGCCTACATCGTTCCTTAGCTGCGGCTAAAGCGGGGTTGGTCAGCGGGCTCTTGGCGCTCTAAGTTCCCCCTTATGGGTCCCCTCTGGTTCGCTCCCCCGGTCTACGTGAAGACGAAACGTCCGGGCATTCGCAATGGGGTCAGCCACGTCGAGGGAGCCGCCGAGGAACTCATGGGGTGGGACACAAAGGGCCCGAAGTGGACCAAGGCGGTCCAATCCTGCGTCGATGCGTTCCAGGGCAGCGCCTCCCCCCAAGAGGTGCGTGAAGCCTTTGAGGCGGCTGCCAAGGAGGCCAACGTGTATCTCTCCCCTGAGTAGGAGGTATCATGGCGCCCATCTGGTTCGTCCCTCCGGTGTTCGTGAAGACTGAAACCGGTGTCAGGCATGGCTGCAACAATGCGAAGGAAGCCCTTGAGCAGCTCAAGATGTGGACCCGGCGAGGGCCTCGCTGGCATAAGGCGGTGACCCTCTGCCTCCAAGCTCGAGGCTTTTCCCTTCACCCGCTACGGACCGCGGCCGAGGCGGCGAGAAAAGAGCGGCTTCGGCAACTCAACGAGACAATGCGCTCAGACAACGGGCCGGACGGCTGGATGTCACGATGAAAGGAGAGCCCTCCACCGTGAGGCAGTGGGCGAAAACCTTGCATTTCATCACGTTTGCACCTCCCTCGACTTGAGCCATCACAAATGCTCTGATCCTCCTTCCTTGGGAGGGGGCAACCATGTTTTCGACTCGTCGCCGCTGCGGCGATTGCCGGCATTCTGATGCTGACGGCGCCGATCGTCATGCGCCCGGATCCGCAATACCCTGGTCGACAATCCCGGTCGAGGGCTGCTGCAAGACGTGCTCCGCCGGCAAGGCGTGCGGCGATAGCTGCATCTCGAGGGAGAAGAACTGCCACAAGGCGCATTGGTGCGTAAGCGCCTGGCCGATCACCTATGGGTTTGGGCTTGATGTTTTCCGGAATCGCCAGGGCATGAGTTCCTCGATCTGGCTCTGTGGATGGCCATTGATGATGGCCTCGAGGGTTTCGGCGAGGTAGGCAACGGGATTGACGTCGTTGAGCCTGCAGGTGGCCACGACGGATGAGAGCAGCGCCCAGTTTTCGGCCC